>CAZAKT010000029.1:0-18455 GCA_964486135.1 uncultured Mageeibacillus sp. | reverse complement strand
GTCATGAAAAAGAGGCCATCCCTCCACACTTTACAGTGTTTTGAGACAGCCCCTTTTGATTATTCGGGCCGGTAGGAGTCCCTCAGCTTCACCGATCGGTTGAAGACCAGCCGATCCTCGCTGGTGTCCTTGTGGTCGTGGATGAAATAGCCAAGCCGCATGAACTGGTAGCCCAGGTGGGAGCGGTCTTCCTTGAGCCAGGGCTCGACCCAGGCCTCTTCCAGGATGATCCGTGAATTGGGGTTCAGGAGATCGTGGTAGTCACGCTCGTCATCGTCCGGGTCCTCCACGGTAAAGAGGTTGTCGTAGAGTCGGACCTCGGCCTTGACGGCGGTCCTCTGGTCAAGCCAGTGGATGGTGCCGCGGACCTTTTCGCCCTCCCGGGCGGTCCCCCCCCTGGTTTCGGGATCGTACTCGGCCAGGACCTCGATGACCCGGCCTTCTTCATCCTTGACGCAACCCGTGCAACGGATGATGTAGCCGGCCCTCAGGCGGACCTTGTTGCCTGGGAAGAGGCGGTAGTAGCGGCTGGGCGGATCCTCCATGAAGTCATCGCGTTCGATCAGCAGATGCCTTGAGAAGCTGAGGGTGTGACATCCGGCATCCGGCTGGCCGGGCAGGTTGTCAACCGTGAAGGTCTCCTCCTGGTCCTCCGGATAATTTGTGATGGTCAGCTTGACAGGGTCGAGGACAGCCATGGCCCGGGGGGCGCGGTCGTTCAGGTCCTCTCTCAGGCAGTGTTCCAAAAACTTGATGTCGACCATGCTGGGGACTTTTGAGACCCCGTTCCGCTCACAGAAATCCCTTATGGCCCGCGGGGTATAGCCCCTGCGGCGGAGGGCGGACAAGGTCGGCAGGCGGGGATCATCCCAGCCGTCCACCAGGCCTTCCTCGACCAGGGCGCGAAGCTTGCGCTTGCTCATGACCGTATAGTTGATGTCCAGGCGGGCGAACTCATACTGCTTGGGTTTTGAAGGCAGGGAGAGGTTGGCCACTACCCAGTCAAAAAGCGGCCGGTGATCCTCGAACTCGAGGGAGCAGAGGGAGTGGGTGACCCCCTCCATGGCGTCCTCGATGGGATGGGCGAAGTCGTACATGGGATAAATGCACCAGCTGTCACCAGTCTGATGGTGTATTTCGTGCTGGATCCGGTAGATGACGGGGTCACGCAGGTTGATATTGCCTGAGCTCATATCGATCTTGGCCCGCAGGGTATAGCGGCCATCGGGGAACTCGCCCGCCCGCATACGGCGGAAGAGGTCCAGGCTCTCTTCTTTTGGCCGGTAGCGCCAGGGGCTCTCGGTCCCGGGCTTGGTCAGGGTCCCCCTGGCCTCGCGGACCTCCTCCGGCGTCTGTTCACAGACGAAGGCCAGTTCCTTTTCGATCAGTTCCTCAGCGAAGTGATACATTTCCTCGAAGAAGTCGGAGGCGTGGTAGAAGCGGTCCTCCCAGTCATAGCCCAGCCAGTAGATATCCTCCTTGATGGCCTTGACGTAGGCCTCGTCCTCCTTGACCGGATTGGTATCGTCCATGCGCAGGTTGCAAAGACCGCCCAGGATTTCAGCCGTCCCAAAATCGATGATGATGGCCTTGGCGTGTCCGATATGGAGGAAGCCATTGGGCTCGGGCGGGAAACGGGTGTGGACCTTCCGTCCCTCCATGGGGCCGCCGGGGCCCAGATCCTGGCGGATGGCATCAAGAATGAAATGGGAGATCTTGTTGCCCGTATAGGTCTCTTCCCTGGGCGTGACACCTGTCACGACGCCGGGGAGCCTTTTTGCCTCATACACCTGCTTTTCGTTCATGCTTTTTCCTCACTCAAAAATAATAATGTTGCTTCCAGGCGCTCCAGTGACTCGGAGCGGCCGAGAATGATCGCCGTTTCGATGGCGCCGCCAGGGGTTACCTGCTGGGCGGCCAGACCGGCGCGAAGCGCTCCCATCAGGAGCCCTTTTTTCATATCAAGTTCCAGGCCCGCCAGCTCGAGCGCTTCGAGCAGGGCAGTTTCCGTCCAGTCGGACAGGCCCTGGAGCCGTGGATAGAGGGATTCAAGGACAAAGGCCGCCTTGTCAGCGTCCAGCCGGGCCCGCTTATTGTGGAAAAGCTCGCGTGAAAGGGGGAGGCGGTCAGTCAGGAAGCGGATCATGCCGGGGATGTCCGCGAGCCGGGTCACCCGGGGCTGGAGGACGCGGGCCAGCATGGTCAGGTCATAGGGCCGGCCGCCGAAGGCGGGGTCGGCCATCTCCTTGACCCGGTCACGCCAGCTCTCAAAGGGGAGGGCCCGGATATACTGCTCGTTCATCCAGTTCAGCTTGTCATAGGAGAAGACAGCGGGGGCCTTGTTGATTCCCTCGATATGGAAGAGGGCCTCCAGTTCCTCCAGGCTGAAAATTTCGCGGGTCTCATCGCCCGGGGCCCAGCCAAGAAAGGCGATCATATTGACGATGGCCTCGGCCAGGTAGCCCTCTTGAATCAGATCGTCAAAGCTGGTGGACCCATGCCGTTTGGAGAGTTTCTTGCCGTCCTCACCCATGATGAGGGGGAGGTGGACAAAATGCGGTATCTCCCATCCCAGAGCCTGATAGAGGAGGCAGTACTTGGGGGTTGAGGAGAGGTACTCCGAGCCGCGCACGATATGGGTGATCTCCATCAAATGGTCATCGATCACATTGGCGAAATTGTAGGTGGGGAAGCCGTCCGATTTTAACAGGATCTGGTCCTCCAGTTCCTTGTTTTGAACCGTGATGGTCCCGTAGACCTCATCCGTGAAGGAGGTCTCCCCCTCGAGCGGCATTTTCTGCCGGATGGCGCAGGCCTCACCCGAGGCCCGGCGCTCCCTGGCCTCAAGGGGATCCAGGTCCCGGCAGCGGCGGTCGTAACCGAAGGCCTCCGATTCTTCGCCTTCCTGGTCCGTTTCCTGGCTCTGCGGGGGACAAAAACATGGATAGGCCTGTCCCCGGGAGACGAGTTCCTCGGCATAGGCCTGGTAGGTAGAGAGCCTCTCGCTTTGGGTGTAAGGGCCGTTGGGTCCGCCGATGTCAGGCCCCTCATCGTGCCGGAGGCCACATTGATCCAGGGTCCGGTAAATGACTTCCACGGCGCCCTCGACATAGCGTTCCCGGTCAGTGTCCTCTATCCTCAGGATAAAGGCGCCCCCCTTTGATTTGGCGATCAGGTACTCATAGAGGGCCGAGCGGAGGTTGCCGATATGCAGGATACCGGTGGGGCTCGGAGCAAAGCGGGTCTTAATCATTTTATCGGTCATTTTTGTCTCTGTCCTGGAACAAGATGGTTTTTCGCGAATCAATCCTGATGATATCATAGAAAGGTGGTATAGCGCCTTGCCGGCGGCCAGTAAGGAGGTCCGCGTTCCCCTATGTTCGGCTATGTAAGACCTGAAAAACCAGACCTCTTGATCCGGGACTTCACCCTCTATAAAGCGGTTCATTGTGGCCTTTGCAAGGCCATTGGAAGGCGAGGCGGGCAGATCCCCCGCCTTGCGGTCAGCTACGATATGACCTTCCTGTCCCTCCTGCTCCTGGCCCTGGCCCCTGACAGCCCCGGCCTGGGCCAGGAATCCTGCGTCTTGAATCCCTTGAAGAAGAAGCCGGTGATGGAGACACACCCGGTGCTCGACTACGCGGCCGATCTCAGCTGCCTCCTGGCCTACTATTCGGCCAAGGACGACAGCAGGGACGAAAAGCCAGTCAGGGGAAGGCTTATGGCGGCCCTCCTTTCAAGGGCCGCCCGCCGGGCCGGCCGCAACTACCCTGAACTCGACCAGCAGATCCAGGAAAAATTGGCCGAGTTGAACCAGCGGGAGGCAGGTGGGAAGCCACTTGAGGCGGCCTCCTCTTTTGGGGAGATCCTGCGGGCCCTTTTCCGTCAGGGTTATGAATGCCTGGGCAGGCAGGAGCAGGAAGATGATCTCAGCCTGTACCTGCTTGAGGAGGCGGCCGGGGCGCTGGGCCGCTGGGTCTATCTTATGGATGCCCTGGATGACCTGGAGGAGGATCGAAAGGCGGGCAGCCACAATCCCTTCAGCAGTTTGTCCACAGAAGAGGCCCGCCAGATGGCCAGCCCCCTCCTGATCGAGGCCGAGGAGACGGTGGACCGGCACCTGGCCCTCCTCAGCTACGAACGCTTCGGCGGCCTCGTGTATAATATCGTAGTGACAGGTCTGCCTGCCACGCGAAATCGTATTCTTAAAGGTGAGCGCCTGCCCCCTCTATGAGGGGGAGGCAGCTGGCAGAGGCGGAGGCAGCAATGAGCAATAATCCCTATCAGGTCCTGGGAGTCCCCTTCGGAGCCTCTGACGAAGTTGTCCGTGAGGCCTACCGGGAGCTTGTCAAAAAGTACCATCCCGATCAGTTCACGGATGACCGGGCCAAAGAATTGGCTGACGCCAAGATGCGGGAGATCAACGCCGCCTACGACAAGATCACGCTCGGTAATCAGCAACAGACCCAGACCCAGGGGACGGCCTGGAACCAAGGGCCCTTTCAACAGTTTTACGGCAACCCCCAGGGCAACCCTTACGGCGCTCCCAATCAATCCCCCTACTACCGGTCCCCGCGCGGCGGCAGTTCCTGCTGTGAGGCCATGACCTGCCTTTGCTGCGCCGACTCCTGCTGTGAATGCATGGGTGGCGACCTGTGCCTTTGCTGCTGAACCCCAGCCTGGGCAAATGAATCGATCCTACCCTCTTGCGGTCGGCGCGGTCCTGACGGCGCTTTGCTGGCTTTTTCTCGCGGCTGTGGGGGTCCTGCCTACCGGCCGCCTCTTTGTCATGACCCTGGCCTCGCTCCTGATCCTGGTGGCCCGTCACGAAATAGGGCTCAAGGGCGCCGCCCTGGTCTACCTGGCCTCCTCCCTGCTCGCCCTCCTTTGGCCGGGTCCCGTGACGGCGGCCCTCTTCGCGTTTTGCTTTGGCATCCAGCCCCTCCTCATCCTGTTTTTTCGGGAGCGGACCAGCCTGATCGCGGCCCGCGGCCTGACCCATCTGGTCCTGTCGCTTCTGTTTCTCCTGCTTGTCAATCTGGTTGGAATCGATCAGCTGATCAGGAGAGGCCTCGGCCTTTCGGGCCCGCTTGTCATAGTCCTGGGCCTGGTTGCCCTCCAGCTCTTCCTGCTGATCTACTATGTCACCCTCCGCTATTTTGAGAGCTTTTATCTGGAGCGGGTCGCCCCCTGGATCCGGCGAAAGACTTAGTCCTGTTTTTTCAGGCGTTTGCCGGGGGAGGTCTTGTCTCCAAACATGATGGCGCGGGCCTCCTGGGCGTTGCGTTCCATGATTCCCAGCCTCAGCCAATAGCGGAGCCTGATCGATTCCCGGATGATGATGACGAGCAAGCCGACACAAAGGACAGTAATCAGGCCCGTGATGGTGTAGGCGAGGTTGGGGTTTTGGATCAGTTGGGAGATTCCCTGTTTCAAGAGGCTGTGATCGGCCAGGATATCATGGTCGGAGCCCACAGGCACAGGGATCCGGACCTGATCCTTCAGTGTGAAGACCACCTGCCCCGTCATGACACCTTTTTGGACCGGCAGGGGGTAGGGGGCATTGCCCAGGTAATCCAGGGTCTCTTCGAGAAAATGATCCGTCCGGGGGTGGACATAGTCGACCGATTCAAGGTAGACCAGGTCAAAGAGTTCCCCATTGGCGGCCTTTTCCGGTGCCCCCGGATATCTCTCCCCACTGCGGGTGAGCGATGAGAGGGTGTAGTAATCATCCAGGGCCTTGTAAATCTGCAGGGTCGGTTGAGTGATGCTGGACTGGCGCAGACTGACAGTGACGGCCAGGGCAGGGACAAGACCGGGTGAGGTCCCGGCGCTGCAGCATATCGAATAGCGGTCGGACAGGTGGAGGTAGGAGGCGGTGATCCTGTTTTCCGACAAGGTGACAAAATGGGAGGCCGGTGACCGCAAGGAGACCACCTGGGCCTTGCCGTCGGAGATGACCTGGATCAGATCCTCCGTGACGGACAGGAGGGCCCGGGCCCGGCTGTTGCCCAAAAGAGCCGTCATAAGCCGGGTGACATCCCGCAGGCTTGTCTTGACCGTGCTGACCGCCAGGGCTGCTTCCGGAAGCGTAGGGGAATCGATCTCCTCGTCTTTTATAAAATCATCATAGGCCAGCAAGGCCTCTTCAATCTCCAGGGGAAAGACCGATTCGCGCTCAGCCCGGGCGACATCACAGGCGAAAAACCTGGTTTTGCTCATCCCAAGTACATCGGCGCTCTTATTCATTTCCTCCAGGAAGGCATCACTGGAGCCGGAGACCCGTTCCGCAATGGCCAGGGCGGCCGCGTCCGAATCCTCGAAAAGCATCTTGAGAAGCAGGAAACGAAGGGGCAGGCTATCGCCGGCCTTCAACTCAAACCCCTCCTCAAGTCTTTCCTCCCGGTCGTATTGTTCGACCAGGAAGCTTATGGGAAGGGAGTCGTCGATAGGGAGTCGTTCGACCGCCAGATAGAGGGTCATGAGGCGGGCGGTACCGGGTATTTCCAGGGTCAGGTTACTGTTTCTGGAATAAAGGTCTGAAGGATGAAGGGTTCCGGACAGGTAGGCAGCGGGCAGGCTTGTCCCGGGATCGAAGCCCTCGCTCATAAGTTCAGCCAGGACGGGCTGGGGGAGGGAGAAGGCCAGGATCAGGAAGAAGGCGAACAGGGCAAAAACCACCCGGAAACGGCCGGGACCACCAGGCGGGTGATGTCTTGTTTTCTTTGGGCCCTTCATGCCTGAATCATACCATACAGGCGGCTCTTGGCGACCGTGGCCCAGGCCCGCCCTATGCTATAATTGCACGAGCGAGGAATGGCGCAAGGGGTTTTAGGAGGAAGAGGAAAGTGAGACTTGCAAGGTCGGAAATCAAGCGGAAAAAACGGATCCACGGCATCACTTGTCGACGTTTTGCCGTGGCCGTCCTGGCTCTTTTCCTCGGCCTCACGCTGGTCGCCTGCTCCCTGGGTGGTGAGGATGAAGACCAGGGCCTTGCCCAATATGGTGAGGAAGGGGCCCGTTTCGCCCGCAAGCTTGCCGCTTCCTACCCCCGGCGGACACCCTATTCACAAGAGGAGAAGGGGGCGGCCGACCTGATCGTCCAGGAACTGAGGAAGTATGGTTTTGAACCGGAAATACAAAACTTCACAGTGACCGATGAGGGGGGGACGAAATCATCGTCCAATATCCTGGTTAAGCTGGGGGGCAAGGGGTTCACCCTCTCGCAAAAGGCGACTGATGACGAAAAAGCCCAGTTGCCGGACAAGCGGGCTGATCTGACCATGGTGATCGGGGCCCATTACGATACGCCTCTGGTGGCCGGGACCAGCCCGTCAGAGGAGGAATCGGAGGAGGAATTGGAAGAGACCCCGGAAGGGGAAGAGACAAGTTCCGCCTCACCGGATGGCATCCACAACAACGCCTCGGGGGTCGCCGCCGTCCTGACAGCCGCCCGGATCATGCGGGAGGAAGAGCCGGGCTACCAGGTGGTCTTTGTCTTCTTCGGAGCCGGTACCGATGCCTATGCCGGGGCCAGCCATTACCTGTCGACCCTCTCCCCGCAGGAAAGGGAAAAGCTGGATGCCATGGTCAATATCGGCCCCATTTTCGCCGGTGACAAGGTCTATGCCCACGCCGGCCAAAACTCGGTGAGAAGCGGCAACTACAAGGACTACGCCAAAAGGCGTAAACTCTATCAGATGACCGATATCTTCTTCGAAAACCGGATGAATTCACGCAATAAATATGCCATCTACACCAATCAGGCTTCTTTCCTTATCGAGCGAGAAGGAGGCGGGTCTGCTGTTTTCCGTGAATGGACGACAAAAAAATCGGATCACACACCCTTTGATGAGGCGGGGATCCCTGTGATTTTTATGGAATCGGGGGATTATCGTATTCAGTCGGTCGAAGAAGTTGAGACCGAGAGCCGCAACCCCCTCTTCCAGGAAACAGGGGGCCGTATCTCAGGGACCGCCTTTGACCAGACGGAGCTCCTGGAAGAACTCTTCCGTCAGATGGATGAACAAACGGCCCGGCAGACCATTCCACCGATCGACAGCGGGGAGGATGCGGATAAGCCGGAAGGGGAAGGGACCGAAAAACTGGAAGGGGAGGATGAAGAGGAAATTGTCGTTCCCCGCCTCCAACAGCGGATCAATAACACGGCTTTCGTCCTGGTCCAACTTGCCCGAAAAGGTCCTTTGAATTACGATTTCGCTGAATAGAGGCGGAGGGGGTATACCATGAATTTTTGTTTGCAGATTGTATCCTTCCTGGGAATGACATCCACCCTCTTCTGGGGGCTGATCCTCGCGATCGCGGTGATTGTGGAGCTGTCCACCCTCAACCTGGTCTCCACCTGGTTCGCCTTTGCCGCGCTTGCCTCCATGGTCGCCTCCCTCCTGGGTGCCTCCCTCCTCTTGCAGTTCATCCTCTTTGCCCTCTTCTCCCTCCTGGGCTTTTTGCTTTTCGCCCTGGTCATCAGGCCCAGGCTCGGCCAGCGTCCCATCACCCCGACCAATGCCGACCGGATCCTGGACAAGGAGGGGGTGGTGGTTGAGACCATCCATTCGACGACAGGCAAGGGCCTGGTCAAGGTGGAAGGTCAGACCTGGAGCGCCCGTCTTGAGGGCGACGGCATCCTCAGGGAAGGCGCCTTTGTCCGGGTGACCGGGATCCGGGGGGTGAAGGCCCTGGTCGAACCCCTGGAAGGGGAGATCGAACCACTCGAATAATTACAAGAAAATTATAGGAGTACAGCTATGAAACTGTTTATTACCCTGGCCACCTTTACCGCAGGTACCTGGAGCCTTATCGTCATCGGCCTGGTCGTGCTTGCCTTCCTGGTCCTCTTCATCCGGAATGTCCGTGTAGTCCCCCAGGCCATGGCCTTTGTCATTGAGCGCCTGGGCACCTACCGGGCGACCTGGCAGACTGGCATCCACGTCAAGATGCCCTTCGTGGACAGGATCGAGCGCCGGGTCTCCCTAAAGGAGCGGGTGGCGGATTTCCCGCCCCAGGCCGTCATCACACGGGACAACGTCACCATGCAGATCGACACGGTCGTCTTCTACCAGATCGTCGATCCGGTCCTCTATTGCTATGGGATTGAAAACCCCATCATCGGCATCGAGAACCTGTCCGCGACTACCCTCCGTAACCTGATCGGCGACCTGGAGCTGGACGAGACCCTGACCTCGCGCGATGTTATCAACACCCGTATGCGGCAGACCCTTGACGAGGCCACCGATCCCTGGGGCATCCGGGTCAACCGGGTGGAGCTCAAGAACATCATCCCCCCCCGGGAGATCCAGACGGCCATGGAACGCCAGATGAAGGCGGAGCGGGAGAAGCGGGAAAATATCCTGATCTCTGAGGGTAAAAAGGAAGCCTTGATCCGGGTCGCCGAAGGTGAAAAAGAGGCGGCCATCCTCCGGGCCGACGCCAAGAAGGAACAGGCCATCCGTGAATCCGAGGGTAAGGCGGAAGCCATCCTGAAGATCCAGGAGGCGACAGCCAGGGGCCTGCAGATGATCAAGGAAGTAGGGGCTGACGAAGCCCTGATCGCCCTCAAGAGCCTGGAAACCATGGGCGCGGTCGCAGACGGCCGGGCCACCAAAATCATCATCCCCTCCAACCTGCAGGGGCTGGCAGGTCTGGCCGTTTCCTTCAAGGAACTGCTGTCGGACTCGAATATTGCTGAGGCGGAAAAGGAAGCGGATGCCAAGAGCTGAGCTTCCGGATCTCTCAAGGAAAAGAGCTGAGGTGACTTATGCCGCAAGGCAGAAGGTCGCCTCGCTTTATATTCACGTTCCTTTTTGCAGTGGGAAATGCTTCTACTGTGATTTCTATTCCCTGGTCACCCAGGATAATCGGATAATTGAGGACTGGTATCGCGGCCTTGAGCTCGAGCTGGACCGGATCGCCCGGGAGGCGCCGGCCAAGGGTGTTGACCTGGCCCCCCTGGAGACCCTTTATTTTGGGGGCGGGACTCCCTCACTCCTGCCGCCGGATCTGATCGCCTCCCTGATCAGGCGGGCCCGATCTCTCTTTGGCCTGGCAGCCTCCTGCGATATTACTTTGGAAGCCAATCCCGAATCAGTGGAACAGGAGGCCTTCCTTATCTGGCGGGAAGCCGGTGTCAACAGGATCAGTTTCGGTCTCCAGTCCGCTTCCGATCGCCTGCTTGAGGCCCTGGGCCGCCGCCATAGCGCACGAATGGCCTCCGCCGCCTTGATCGCGGCCCGGGAGGCGGGCTTCCAACATCTGGCCGTTGATCTTATGACGGGCCTGCCGGGCCAGACCCTGGAGGATGTGGAAGAGACCCTTGATTTCATTGAAGGCCTGCCGGTTGACCATGTCTCCACCTATGCCCTGACTATCCCGGAGCATACCCCCTTTCACAAGTTATGGAAGAAGTCGCCTGACCTCTTCCCGGATGATGAACTGGAGCGACGGATGACGGATCGGGTCAAGGACCGCCTCCAGTCTCTGGCCTTTGAACACTATGAGATCAGCAATTTTGCCAAGGAGGGGGCCCGGTCCCGCCATAACCTTGTCTACTGGCGGGCCGACCCCTATCTGGCCGCCGGCCCCGCGGCAGCCAGTTATATGGCGGGGGTCAGGCGCTGCAACCCCGCCTCCCTCGATGACTGGCTCAAGATTTTGGAGGACCCGCTGGCAGGTCCCCTGGGCCAGGCGACCCTTGAGGAAGAGGTCGATGAAGCGGCGGCCCGACTTGAAACCATGATCCTGGGACTTCGGCTCCTGGAGGGGGTGAACAGGCAGGACTTCCTTGTCCGGCACGGTATCGACTTCGATAGCCTCTTTGGAGATAAGCTGACAGACCTGGAGGCCAGGGGACTGATCGAGCGGGACCAGACCGGGGTCCGTCTGACCCGGACAGGCCTCGATTATGCCGATCTGGTCGCCCGCCAACTCCTCTGACCAGAGCCTTTTGATTCTTTGCATAATTGTCACAGCTTCGTCACCTTCGACACGGCTCCCTGATTGACAGCCCTTTTAACAGGTGTTAAAGTCGTATTAGCACTCGACGCGTTCGAGTGCTAATACTTGAAAGGCAGGATTGTATGGACGAGCGCAAGAAGCAAATCCTAAAGGCCATTGTGGACGATTACGTCGAGACGGCAGAGCCGGTCGGTTCCAAAGCGCTGGTTGAGCGCCATAGTCTGCAATTCTCCTCGGCGACCATCCGGCATGAGATGGCTGAGCTCGAAGAGATGGGCTACCTGGAAAAGCCCCATACCTCGGCAGGCCGGATGCCTTCCGACAAGGGTTATCGCGCCTACGTCGACAACATGCTTTCCTTGCCTGAGATCTCCTCCCGCGAGGCCTCCCATATCAAAACCTTTCTGATAAACAATTTGGATGAGGCCAGGAAGCTGATTGAGCGGGCGGCCGAATACCTGGCCGGCAAGACCAATTACCTGTCCGTGGCCCTCTCCCCCCAGTATTCCGACTCCAGCCTGGAGCAGATCAAGATTTTGATGATCGAGCCGGGCCGGGCCATTGTCGTATTGGTACTATCGGCCGGCGTCGTCCATGACCGCCTTATCCGGATTCCTGCCATGATCGACGAATCTCAACTTGAGAGCATTGGCAGGGCCGTGGAAAGATGTCTGGCGGGAAAAAAGCTGGACGATATCACCCTTGTGACCATCTCATCGGCGGCCGAAGAGACGGATCTTCCGGAAGCCCTTGTCAACCAGGTCCTTTATGAGGCCTATGTCGCCATCAAACAGACGGAAAAGATTGAAGTCTTCATGGATGGCAAGCATCGCCTGCTCCAGCATCCGGAATTCCGCGATGTTGACCGGGCCAATCGCTTCTACCGGGCTGTCCGCGAGGAGCAAATGGTAGCCGGATACATGATGGAGATGCGGCAGGAAGAGGAGGAACTTCTGGCGGAGGACTGTGACTGGGATCTCGACTGCCTGAGGACAGGTGGGGAGTCGGCTCTGGCCCTTCCCGAATCGAGGCCTTCCTACATGGTCCGGATCGGACAGGAGATCTCGCTCGAGGGGCTGGAGGATATGTCCTTCATTAGCACCACCTACCGGATAGGGAGTCAGATTTCCGGTCAAATAGGTGTTATCGGGCCCAAAAGAATGCAATATGGAAATATAATTTCGCAGATAAGTTTCGTCAACAAGGCCTTGACGGAGGCTGCCGGCCACCACTATGGGCGCGGCCTGGAAAAAGGCGCCGGTGACGGACAAAGCAAGGAAGAGAAGTAGAGGGATGACTATGGGCGATCGTAAGGAAAAGGCCAAAGCGAAGCGGCTGGACGAGGACAGGGTCCTCGAAGAGGGGAAGGAGATCCAGGCGGATACCAGGGAGGCTGATCCCGAAAGGGCGGAGGCTGAAGAGGAAAAGACGCCGGAGGAGGAGATCAAGGATCTCCACAACCGTTATCTACGGGTCTGCGCCGACTTCGACAATTTCAGAAGGCGGTCCCGCCTCGAAAGGTCAGCCGGCTACGAAGAAGGTGTCATCGATACGATCCGGGCCCTCCTGCCCGTCGCCGACAGCATCGAGGCCGCCCTGAAAGCGGCCGGCAATTGCCAGTCGGAGGAGACCCGGGAGTTCGCCGAAGGCGTGACCCTGATCGCCTCCCAGTTGCAGGAGGCCTTCCGGAAGCTGGGTGTGACGGAGATTGAAGGCGAGGGGTCGGGATTTGATCCCAGCCTCCACCAGGCAGTTCTTCATACAGAGGATGACGAACAGCCGGAGAATTGTGTTGCCGAGGTCTTTCAAAAAGGCTTCGTCAAGGGTGACCGGGTAATCCGTCACAGCATGGTCAAGGTGGTCAACTAGGGCCGGGACCTGACAGGAATAAATAAGATCCACCCCCCTTACCGTGCCGGGAGGGGCCAGGGGACTTGAAGGCGCGGACTATGAACCTGATAGAAGAAAGAGGAAACTGAAAATGGCAAAAATAATTGGAATTGACTTGGGAACAACAAACTCGGTTGTGTCCGTTATGGAAGGCGGCGAACCGATCGTCATCCCCAACGCTGAAGGTGGCCGGACGACACCATCTGTCGTCGCCTTCACCAGTGGCGGCGAGCGGCTGGTCGGTCAGATCGCCAAGAACCAGGCACAAAAAAACCCGGACCGGACGGTCCTGTCGATCAAACGTGAGATGGGCACGGACCACAAGACCACCATCGACGGCAAGGTCTATACTCCGCCCGAGCTCTCGGCTATGATCCTGCAAAAGCTTAAGCAGGATGCCGAGGCCTATCTGGGTGAGCCGGTCAGCCAGGCCGTGGTGACGGTGCCGGCTTATTTCTCGGACTCGCAGCGCCAGGCAACCAAGGATGCCGGCCGCATCGCCGGTCTGACCGTGGACCGGATCATCAACGAGCCGACAGCGGCTTCCCTGGCCTACGGGCTTGACAAGGAACAGGATCAGAAAATCGTGATCTTCGACCTGGGTGGCGGCACCTTTGACGTATCCATCCTGGAGATCGGCGACGGCGTCTTCGAGGTCAAGTCAACCTCGGGCAATACCCGTCTCGGCGGCGACGACTTCGACAGCAAGATTGTCGACTGGATGGTGGAGACCATGAGGAAGGAGCAGGGGGTCGACCTCTCGTCCGACCGGCTGGCCATGCAAAGGCTGCGTGAAGCGGCAGAAAAGGCCAAGATCGAGCTGTCCAATGTTCTGACAGCCGCCATCAACCTGCCCTTCATCACGGCCGATCAGGACGGGCCCAAGCACCTGGACCTCTCCCTGACCCGTGCCAAGTTCGATGATATGACGGCTGACCTGGTCGAAAAGACCAAGGGGCCCCTGAGTTCGGCCATGTCCGACGCGGGACTCAAGCCGGGCGATATTGACAAAATCCTTCTGGTCGGTGGATCGACAAGGATTCCGGCTGTCCAGGAGATGGTCACCAAGTACTTTGGCAAGGAACCCTTCAAGGGGATCAACCCCGACGAATGTGTCGCCATGGGGGCGGCCATTCAGGCGGGCATCCTGGCCGGCGACATTGATGATATGGTCCTGATTGACGTCACCCCCCTGACCCTGGGCATCGAGACCCTGGGGGGGGTTATGACCCGGATGATTGACCGCAATACCAGGATCCCGACCAGCAAGAAGCGGGTATTCTCGACGGCGGCCGATGGCCAGACCCAGGTCGAGGTCCATGTCCTCCAGGGGGAGCGTGAGATGGCGGCCGGGAACAAGTCGCTCGGACGCTTTATCCTGGACGGGATCGCGCCGGCGCCCCGGGGGATCCCCCAGATCGAGGTAAGCTTCGATATCGACGCCAACGGGATTGTCAACGTGTCAGCCATCGACAAGGGGACCAACCGTGAGCAGCACATCACCATCACGGCATCCTCCAACCTCTCCGACCAGGATATCGATCAGGCTGTCAAAGACGCCGAGCGTTTCGCTGAAGAGGACAGGAAGAAAAAGGATGAGGTCGATACCAAGAACCGGGCCGAGACAAGCATCTATGAGACGGAAAAGCTCCTGAAGGAGTCAGGCGATAAGTTCGAGGATGCTGACAAGCAAGGCATCGAGGAGCACTTGGCCAAGCTGCGTGACAGCCATGACCGGGGTGACCTCGATGGCATGAAGCAGGATATGGAGTCGCTCAGCCAGGCAGTCTACAAGGCTTCGGAGGCCATGTACCAGAAGGCGCAGCAGGAGCAAGCCGGCCAGGCTGAACCAGGTGAGGCGCCGCCCCAACAGGAGGCACCCGGTACCTATGAAGCCGATTTCAAGGATGTCGGCGGCGACGACAACTAAGAAGATCCCTTGATTTTCCAGGGCGCGGAGGGAAGAGGCAGCATTTGCCTCCTCCCTCGCGCCTTTATGGGATAAGGGCGGAAAGTGTTAAGATAGTAAACGGCCGTCATTACGGCCACGGGAGGACCAAGTGGCGACAAAACGCGACTACTACGAAATTCTGGGCGTCCCGCGGGACGCCGATGAAAGTGCCATAAAGAAGGCTTTTTGGGCGCTGGCGAAAAAGTATCACCCCGATGTCAACCCTGATGACAAGGAGGCCGAGGAGAAGTTCAAGGAGGCCAATGAGGCCTACGAGATTCTCTCGGATGCCGACAAGCGCGCCCAATATGACCAGTACGGTCATGCGGGGGTCGATGAGAGCTATGCCGCGGGCGCGGCAGCCCACAACATCAATCTGGATGACCTCTTCTCAACCCTCTTTGGCAGTTTCGGAGGCTTTGGCGGCTTTGGAGGTTTTGGCCAACAGACCGCCCGCCGGCGTACGGGGCCCAGCCGTGGCTCCAACCTTCGCTACCGCATGAACCTGGATTTCATGGAAGCGGCTTTCGGAGTCGAACGCGAGATATCCATCAGGAAGGCAGACCGTTGCTCCAACTGCAAGGGGAAGGGAACGGCTGACGGCTCAGAACCCACCACCTGCCCTGTCTGTGATGGCAGCGGCCAGGAATACGCCCAGCAGCAAACCCTCTTCGGCCAGGTCATGACCACCCGGACCTGTTCACGCTGCGGGGGCCGGGGGCAAATCATAGAAAATCCCTGTTCCCAGTGTTCCGGCGAAGGCAGTGTCATGAGGGACAAAAAACTCCTGGTCAGCGTACCGGCCGGGATCGATGAAGGCGAGATGCTGACCCTCCGTGGTGAGGGCGAGCCCGGCCGAAATGGCGGCCCCTTCGGTGATCTCTATATACAGATATTTATCCGCCCCCACCCCATCTTTTCAAGGGAGGGCAACCGGACTTTCAGCGAGTTGCCGATTACCTTCGCCCAAGCGGCCCTGGGCGCCGAGGTCGAGGTCCCAACCATTGACGGGCCCGTCATGCACAAACTGCGTGAAGGCACCCAGCCCGGTGAGATTGTCACCCTCCGCGGGAAGGGGATCCCCTACATCGGCCGCCCGACGGCCCGGGGGGACCACCAGTTCCGTGTGGTGATTGAGGTGCCCCGCAAGCTGACCCAGGAACAGAAGGATATGTTGAAAAAATTCGATGACAGCTGTACGGACTACAACTACGAAGGCCGGAAAACTTTCTTCGACAAGGTGAAAAATGCCTTTGGGGCGCGTTCGCGCTGATAAGGCCCGGTATGCAAAATCTCATCGTTATTGATCTCGAATGGAATACAGCCTCACACGGGGTAAAAGTTGATCCTGACCTGGCCGCCAGGATGATGTTTGAGATCATTGAAATCGGAGCGGTCCGTCTGGATGGTGAACTGTCAGTGGTCGATCAGTTCCAGTGCCAGGTCAAACCCGTCCTCTATAAGAAAATCCAGCGCTACATCGCCCGGGTGACCAACCGGACCCAGCAGAGCCTGGAGGAGGGGCTGGCCTTTGACGGGGCCTTCCAGGAGCTCATGGCCTTCGCCGGCCCCGACCCCGTCCTTGCCTCTTGGGGCACTTCCGACCCCGAGGTCCTGATCTCCAATATGCGTTTTCACGGCCTGGAGGGACCGGTTTTCAAGGCCGCCAATGTCCAGGCCGTTTTTTCGGCCCTGGCGGAAGGGACCCGGCGGGGCAATCAACGGTCCATCGAATACGCCCTGGATTATCTCCGCCTGGCAAAGGACCTTCCCTTCCATGAGGCCCTGTCCGATGCCAGCTACGCCGCACGGATCCTGAAGGAGACCGTCCTGCCGGAACTTGACAAACAGGCGGGCGAGACGGCTGTCTCCCGCTTGAAGGCCTTTATCTATGACCCCTTCCTGATCAGCCAGACTGAGGAGCGGGTCGAAATCGACAAGAAGGAGCAGGTCCTGGCCTATCTGGGGAACCGGAACTTCACCTGTCCGGCCTGCGGCAGTCAGCTGACGGCCAGCTGGCGGGAGATCAACCCGGGGAAGAGCTGGTTCGCGGCCGGCCATTGCCCCCGCCACGGTGACATCGAACTGACAGCCAAACGCGGCCGCCGGTCCCGGACACCCACACTTCAGATCAGGATCCGGATCCCCCAGGGGCCCCTGGTCATCCCCCAAGCCCCTCCCCGGAAGGAAGAAGTCGTCTGGCAGGATCCTGAGGCCTGACCGATTCCTAAATTTATCCGTAACCTTTCCTGACCCTTGACGTCCTAAGTCATGAGGACTCTCGAAAGGAGTTGTGTGGAATGGATAGTAAGAAAAGTCTGGCCCTGGCCTTGACCCTCCTGCTTTTATTGACCAGTGTTTTTGCCTGTGCTCCCGCGGATCCGGAGGAAATGCCAAACCCGTCAAAAACAGAAGGGGGAGCGGCCAAGGAAGAGGTCATCACCCTGGCCCTGCCGGGAACCGTCAAGGGGGATTTCACCGGCTATTTTGATCTTTCGGATGACTTGAGGGAGTCCCTCTGGGCTTTTGCCAGCAAGACTTCAGGTCCGGCGCTTGACGGCCAGGACGGAAAGAACAGCCTCTATTCACCTGTCAGCCTCTACTACGCCCTGGCCATGCTGGAGGCGGGCGCCGCCGGCGAGACCAAGGCTGGTCTCCGCTCTTTCCTGGAAGCGGGTGAGGGTGAAATAGGCCCTGAATTGCAGGTGCTCTACGCCCTCATGACCGAGGAAAGGGAGGGTTCGCTGGAAGAGCTGGCTAATGGGCTATGGATCAGAAAGGATCTCCTGGCGGGCAAGGAGGAAGCCTTGCGACAGGACTGGCTGGACCTCATGTCCAACTATTTCTACGCCTCGGCCTTCGCCGTGGATTTTCAGGATGCCGGGACGGCCAGGCAGATGAGTGAATGGGTGGCGGAGGCGACCCACGGCAAAATCAAGCCGGCTATCCAGTTGGATGACCCCCTCCTCTACCTGGTCCTTATGAACACCCTCTATTTCCAGGCTGAGTGGGCTGAACGCTTTGACCCGGTCCCTGACTTGGAAGCCTTCTACCCCAAAGGGCTTGAGTCCGTGGAGGCCAGCTATCTGTCGAGATACTTCAGGCAATATCCGGCCCTCCGGACCGACCGGTACACGGCGGTTCAGGTCTCCCTTAAGAACGGATCCATCCGCTTTGTCCTGCCGGCACCGGGCCTTGATCCCGAGACCCTGCTGGAAGATCCCGCCTTCCTGGTCAAGTTGAGGGCGGAGGAAGGGGAGTCGATCTATGACATCGATTTCAAGGTCCCCATGTTTGAATACCCTTGTAAACTCAATCTTCTGGATAGCCTGGCGGATCTGGGTCTGACTGCCCTGGTCGAGGAAGGCGCCGATTTCTCGGCTATGTTTGACGGGGAGATCTGGGTCAGCGGGATCAGCCAGGAGAGCTTCATCGCCCTGGATGAAAAGGGGATCGAGGCGGCAGCCTATACGGACGTCCATATGGAGGGCGCCGCGCCTCCGCAGGAAACAGAAGAAATCGAAGTCCATCTCAACCGGCCCTTCCTCTATGTCATTTCGGATCAGGCGGGCGTGCCCCTCTTCGTCGGTATTGTCCGCAATCCGGGCGAAAGCCCGGCCGGGTCCTGAAGTCAAAAGAGATG
>CAZAKT010000028.1:0-19206 GCA_964486135.1 uncultured Mageeibacillus sp. | reverse complement strand
AAACAGGAGGTATTATGGCTGTCGTTTCCATGAAACAATTACTTGAGGGTGGCGTTCATTTTGGCCACCAGACCCGCCGTTGGAACCCGAAAATGGCTCCTTATATCTTTACGGAGCGCAACGGGATCTACATCATCGATCTGCAAAAGACCATGCGCAAGATCGAAACGGCCTATCAGTTTGTCAACGAGATCGCCGCACGTGGCGGGACCGTTCTCTTTGTCGGGACCAAGAAGCAGGCCCAGGACGCCATCCGCGAGGAAGCGGAACGGGCGGGTATGTTTTTTGTCAACAACCGCTGGCTGGGCGGTACCCTGACCAATTTCCAGACCATCAAAAAGCGGATCGAGAGGCTGCATGAGCTGCGGGAGCAGGAAGCGACCGATGCCTGGTACGGCCTGCCGAAGAAGGAAATCGCCTCCTTGCGCCTGGAACTTGAGAAATTGGAGCGCAACCTGGGCGGGGTCGCCGAGATGAAGCAGCTGCCTTCCTGTATCTTTGTCGTCGATACCAAGAAGGAGCACATCGCGGTCGCCGAGGCCAGACGCCTCAAGATCCCCATTGTCGCCATCGTTGACACCAACTGCGATCCGGAGGAGGTTGACTTTGTCATCCCGGGCAACGACGATGCCATCCGGGCCATCAAATTGATCACCAGCGTCATGGCCAATGCCGTCATCGAGGGCAAGGAGGGCTATGAGGTTCAGGTGTCCGGACCGGAACCTGCCGGAGAAGCCCCCCTTGAGCCGGAAGTGGCCGAGGCGGAGCTCCCTGAGCCGGAGCCGGTCGAAGCGGTTGTCTCTGAAGAGGGAAGCGACCAGGCCTAGGCCCCTTTGGCGGCCAGGCCGCAAACTGTATACATTATTCATAAGATAAAGCGAAAAAAGCAGGGGAGGACCAGCGATGCAAATTACCGCGCAAATGGTTAAAGAATTAAGAGATATGACGGGAGCCGGCATGATGGATTGCAAGAAGGCTCTCGAAGCGGCCGGTGGTGACGTTCAGGCCGCCGTAAAATGGCTGCGGGAGAATGACCTGGCCACGGCTGAGAAGAAGGCCGGCAGGATCGCCGCCGAGGGGATCGTCGATTCCTACATCCATGAGGGAGGCAGGATCGGCGTTTTGATCGAGGTAAATATAGAGACGGACTTCGCCGCCAGAAACGAAGAGTTCAAGGCCCTGGTCAAGGATATGGCCATGCAGGTGGCGGCCCTGAAGCCCCTTTACGTCCGGCGGGAGGATATCCCGGCAGAGGTGATCGAGCGCGAGCGTGAGATCGCCCGCAACCAGGCGATCAAGTCGGGCAAGCCCGAAAAGATCGTTGAGAAGATTGTGGACGGCCGCTTGGAGAAGTACTTTGAGGAAGTCTGCCTCATGGAGCAGCAATACATCCGTGATGACAGTCTGACCTGTGAGCAGCTGATCAAGGAAATGATCGGCAAGGTAGGCGAGAATATCAAGGTCCGCCGCTTCGTCCGCTATGAGATGGGCGAGGGGCTGGAGAAGCGCCAGGAGGACTTTGCCGAAGAGGTGGCGGCCCAACTGAAGAAGTAACCGTCAAGGATTTTAATGAAAGGGGGCGCCTGTCGCCCTCTTTTTTTAGGGAAAACATTTGCCCGATGTGGGATAATACCCTAAGGGAAGATCATCAATAGATAATACCTGGAGGAGGTTTGGGCCATGAGATACCGTCGGCTCTTGTTGAAATTATCGGGGGAAGCGCTGGCAGGAGAGAAGGGGATGGGCCTGGACCAGGCCCTGCTTTCACGCTATGCCGGGATAGTCAGCGACCTGTCCGGGGCGGGCCATGAAGTGGCTATCGTAGTGGGAGGCGGCAACTTCTGGCGGGGGCGCGAAAGCGAGGCCATGGACAGGATGGCGGCCGACAAGATCGGGATCCTGGCCACCGTAATGAATTCAATCGCCCTGGTCGACGCCCTGACCGCGAAAGGGCTTGTGGCCCGCCTGATGACGGCCCTGCCCCTGCCGACCCTGGGGGAGGCCCAGAATGGGGAGGTGGCCAGGCGGCATCTGGACCGGGGCCGGGTTGTGGTCTTTGCCGGCGGGACAGGGAGTCCCTTCTTTTCGACTGACTCGGCGGCCGCCCTCCGGGCGGCGGAGATCCAGGCCCAGGTCATCCTGAAATCGACCCTGGTGGACGGGGTCTTCGACAAGGATCCCAAGGCGCATGAGGATGCCCTCCTTCTTGATGAGGTCAGCTTCAGCGAGATCCTGGAAAGGAAGCTGGGCGTCATTGACGCCACCGCAGCCGCCCTCTGCCGGGACTATGGCCTCAAATTGATCGTCTTCAACGGAAGCGACCCCCAAAACATAGTCCGGGCGGCCCAGGGCCAGAAAATCGGAACCCTAGTCCGGTAAGGGCCCTGGCCCCTTGGGATCGGCTTTAATAACGGATTTGATAGAATAAGTCTGCGAGAAATAGAAGGAGGGAGATTCAATGGCAGTCCAAGATATCCATGAACAGACCATCAATGTCTACGAGGACAAGATGACGAAATCAATCGAGGTCCTGGAGAACGATCTGCGCACGGTCCGTGCGGGACGGGCCAATCCGCACGTCCTTGATACGATCAGCGTCCCCTATTACGGTGTTCCGACGCCCCTGAACCAGGTGGCCAATGTCCAGGTCCCCGAGGCCAAGATGCTTTTGGTCGTCCCCTGGGATACCAGTATGCTCAAGGAGATTGAGCGCGCCATCCAGGCCAGTGACCTGGGGATTAACCCCATCAATGACGGACGTTCGCTCCGGCTCGTTTTCCCCGCTATGACAGAGGAAAGGCGGCTGGAGCTGACCCGGGATGTCACCCGTCGGGGGGAGGACACCAAGGTCTCCATTCGCAACATCCGGCGTGAGGCCAATGACCACTTCAAAACCCTGCAGAAGGACAAGGAGGTATCCGAGGATATCGCCTTCAGCCTGATTGATGAGATCCAGAAGCTGACGGACAGCTATGTCGAAAAGATTGACGGTGTGATCGAGCGGAAGACCAAGGAGATCATGGAGATCTGACGGCAGGCTATGGGAGAGGATACGGATACAAAACAGGCGTGCCTCAGGCACCTGGCCGTTATCATGGACGGCAATGGGCGCTGGGCAGAGGAAAGGGGCAGGCGGCGTGAGTTCGGCCACCGTCAGGGGGCGGAGAACCTGCGCCAGCTCTGTATCCTGTGCCGGGAGCGGTCAATCCGCTATGTGACCGTCTATGCCTTTTCCACCGAGAACTGGCGCCGGCCCAAGGCGGAGGTCAATTCGCTAATGTTCCTCTTTTCCCAGTATTTCAAAAAATACGCCAGGGAGATGGAGGAGGAGGGGATCCGGCTCCGTTTTATGGGGGAGCGGGAGGGACTGCCCGCCCAGGTCGTCGGGACCATGGAAGAGGCGGAATCTTCCTCCCTGGATCGACAGGCCCTCCAGCTCATCATCGCCTTCAACTACGGGGGCCGGCGGGAGATCCTGAGGGCTGCCCGCCTGGCGGCGGAAGAGGCAGCCAGGGGAGGGGTCTCCCTTGACGGCCTTACCGAGGAGGCCTTCTCCCGCTATCTCTACCTGCCTGATATCCCGGAACCTGAGTTATTGATCAGGACGGGGGGCGATTACCGGATCTCCAATTTCCTGATCTGGCAGACCGCCTATACCGAATTGTATATTGAGGACTGTCTCTGGCCCGATTTTGGAGCCCGGGAGCTTGATAGGGCCCTCGCTGATTACCATGCGCGCCAGCGCCGCTTTGGCGGCCTTGGACGCGAACAGGAGTAAAGATGTTAAGTAACAAAGAACTGACCACCCGTGTCATTACCGCCGCCGCCTATGTGGGCGTCATGGTGATTTTTATCCTTCCCGGACTCTGGGTCCCCCTGATCCCCATCCTCCTTATGATGGCCGTCGTCTTTATGAGCGCTTTTGAAAAGAGCCAGGCTGTCAGGCTCCGTATGCCCGGGCTCTCGGTCCTGTCTGTCGCCATCCTCTCGGTCCTACTCGGTTTGACTGCCCTGGGCGGGATCCTGAAGGGGACCCTCCTGCGGGGTCTCACCGCCAGCATCGACCCCAGCGTCAACACGGTGGTGGCCCCCCGGATCCTGGGCTACTATGCCCTCATCCTCTTCCTGGTCCTGCCCGCGGCCAGCCTCTTCCGGGTCTGGCGGACGGGAACGGACACGTTGCCCCAGACCGTGGCCGAGGCGGCCATCATCCTCTCCTCATCCCTGCCCCTGGCCTCCACCATCGCCCTCCTCTACGGCTGTCGTTTTGGCTGGCGTTGGCTGGTCCTGGCCATCCTGGCAGCCTGGGTATCCGATACCTGCGCCTACTTCGCCGGCCGCTTCCTGGGCCGCCTCCGCCTGGCCCCGGCCCTCAGCCCCAACAAGACCTGGGAGGGCCTGGTCGGGGGTATCCTGGGGACGGCCGCCCTCTTCCTCCTTTACTTTCCCCCCCTGATCGGCGGACCCTCCGGCTATAGCAAGGGGATTTCCCTGGCCCTGGCCCTTGTCGCGGCCCTGGTCATGTCCCTGGCCGCCTCCTTTGGTGACCTCAAAAACTCGGCCGTCAAAAGATGGTGCGGCATCAAGGACTTCGGGAGCCTCCTGCCGGGCCACGGCGGTATTTCCGACCGTTTTGACAGCATCTTCGCCAGTTTGCCCACCATGCTCCTGATCGCCCTCCTGGCGGGCCTGATCCTCTAGGGCCATGCCGGCGGACCGCCAACCGACTGAGACGGTACCGGCCTCGCTTGGCGCGCCGGTCCCGGCCACCCGGTCCTTGTCCGTACTGGGGTCGACCGGTTCAATTGGCCGCCAGACCCTGGCTGTGGCCCGGGAGGAGGGCTACCAGGTCGCCGCCCTGGCGGCCGGCCGGAAGAGTGGGGAGCTCTTCCGCCAGATCCTGGCCTTCCGGCCCGCCTTTGTCAGTGTCCAGGATGGCCAGACAAGGGCCAGCCTGATCGCCCTCCTGGAGGATGGGCTGGAGAAGACCGCCTGGCCGGAGATCGGGGAGGGGCCGGAGGCCGCTGTCCTGGCCGCCCGCTGGCCGGAGGCCGACACGGTTGTGGCGGCCATCACCGGCTTCGCCGGCCTGGAGCCCGTCCTGGCCGCCGCCTCGGCCGGGAAGAAGATCGCCCTGGCCAACAAGGAGAGCCTGGTGGTCGCGGGCGGGGAGGTCAAGCGGCGGGCCCTGGAATCCGGGGCCTGGATCCTGCCCGTTGACAGTGAACACTCCGCCATCTGGCAGTGCCTCCTGGCCGCCCCGCCGGACAGCGCCAAACGCCTGATCCTGACCTGTTCGGGCGGCCCCTTCCACGCCAAGGCCCGGGAGGAATTGGCCGGGGTGACGGTGGCCCAGGCCCTGCAACACCCCACCTGGTCCATGGGGGGCAAGATCACCATCGACTCGGCCACCCTCATGAACAAGGCCTTTGAGGTCATCGAGGGCTGCCATCTCTTTGACCTGGACCAGCCTGCCATTGAGGTGGTCGTCCACAGGCAGAGCCTGGTCCATTCCCTGGTTGAATTCAAGGACGGGGCCCTCCTGGCCCAGCTGGGCGATCCCGATATGACCCTTCCCATCCGCTTTGCCCTGAGTTTCCCCGAGAGATCGGACAGGGGAGGGGCCGCCCCCTTTGACATCCTGGCCGGCGGGAAGGCCGGATGGACCTTCGAGGCGGTCCGGGAGGATGTCTTTCCCGCCCTCGGTATGGCCCGGCAGGCCTTCGACCAGGGCGGCCTCCTCCCCCTGGTCCTGAACGCGGCCAACGAGGCGGCGGTCTCCCGTTTCCTGGCGGGCCGGATCGCCTTTACCGCCATCTACGAGCTGATCGAACGGAGTCTGGACCATTTCAGCCAACTGTCCGCCATAAAGACGTCATCCTTTGATGATATGATGAGCGCACACCTGCGTGTCCTGGACTACGCCATGGAGGCGGATGTCTCCTGACGGAGGGGCCGGGACAGGAGTCAATTGAACAAACAGGAGTACTTATGACAGCGCTTGGAATTCTGTCCGGGATCCTGATCCTGGGACTGATCATGCTTATTCATGAACTCGGCCACTTCCTGGCCGGCCGCTTCTTCCGCTTCAAGATCGACCAATTCTCCATCTTCATGGGGCCGGTCCTCTTTGAGCGCGAAAGAAAGGGCATCCGTTACAACATCAAGATGCTGCCCTTCGGGGCCTCAGTCAGCTTCACCGGCATGGACTCGGAGCTTGAAGGGCAGGGGAAGGCCAGCGACTTTGACCCGGAGGACCCGGACCTCTTTGACAATAAGCCCAAATGGCAGCGGGCCCTGGTCATCGCCATGGGGCCGGTCCTCAACTTTTTGACCGCCCTGATCGTCTTCATCCTCCTCTTCAGTTTCCGGGGAGTGGTCGTCCCGGATGTCGGCCGGGTGGACCCCGGCACCCTCCTGGCCTCAACAGCCATTGAGCCCGGGGATACCATCACCTCGCTCAACGGGATGCGGATCTCGACCACCCTGGACCTGACCATGGCTGAGATGAGCCGGAAGGATGAGGAGCCTTGGGAGATCAGCTACCGCGCGCAGGACGGGACCAGGCACCAGCTCTCCCTGGCACCTCAAAAAGCGCCGGCCCGCCCCATGCTGGGGATTACCTATTCGGAGATGGAGGACGGCCGCTACATCATCCAGTCGGCCCCGGCCGGTCAGGGGGAGGCGGGCCTCCTGCCGGATGACCAGATCCTGGCCATTGAGGGCATCCCCTTTGGCAATACGGAGGAGATTACGGCCCTGATCGGGGCCTCGGAGGGCAAGCCCCTGAGTTGCCAGCTGATCCGTCAGGGCCAGGAACTGACCCTGGAGGTCACGCCCACCATGCTGGAGGTGGATCTCCCCCTGGGCCTGGTTTTGACCCTGTCAAAAAAACCGGTGGATATCCTGAGCCAGGGCCTGATCTACCCCTATTCGGTCTTCCGCTCGACCATCAGGGGCTTTGGCATGCTCTTCGCCGGCCAGATCGGGGTCCGGGACAGCCTGGCGGGTCCCATCGGCATCGTTTCACTGGCAACCGACACGGTGACCCAGAGCAAGTCACTGGGTGACAGCCTGGCCAATCTGGCCACCCTGCTCGGTCTCCTTTCAGTCGCCATCGGTTTTACCAACCTCCTGCCCATCCCCCCCCTGGACGGCAACCACCTCCTGCTTTTGGGGGTTGAGGCCATAAGAGGGAAGCCGCTTTCCCCCCGCTTCAAATCGGTGACCGCCACGGTAGGTCTCATCATTTTCATGATCCTGGGCTTTATGATCATCGGCCTTGATCTGGCCCGGCTCTTTGGTTGGTAGCCATGACCAGGGGGACAAGGGACAAAACACGCCAGGTCCAGGTCGGCCACATCGCCATAGGCGGCGGGGCCCCTGTTTCCGTCCAGTCCATGTGCACGACGGATACCAGGGATCCCAAGGCGACCCTGGCCCAGATCGCCCAGTTGGAAGAGGCCGGCTGCGAGCTGGTCCGCCTGGCCGTTCCGGACGCGGAGGCGGCCCAGGCCCTCCGTCAGATCTGTGGTCATTCGCCCCTGCCTGTGGTCGCCGACATCCATTTTGACTACCGGCTGGCCATCTCGGCCATAAGGTCGGGTGTCCACAAGATCCGGATCAATCCGGGCAATATGCGGGACAAGGAAGGACTCCGCCTGACGGCGGAGGCGGCCCGTCAGCGGGTCATCCCCATCCGGGTCGGGATCAACGCCGGTTCCCTGGATCCCCGGGAGACGAAAGCCTACGGCGGGGTCACGGCCGAGGCCCTGGCGGATGCGGCGCTGGCGGCCTGCCGCCAGCTGGAGGTCCTTGATTTTCACGATATCGTCCTTTCCGCCAAGGCCTCCTCGCCCAAGCTTATGATTGAGACCTACCGGCAGCTGGCCGGGGCCTGTGACTATCCCCTCCACCTGGGGGTGACGGAGGCGGGAACCCCCTATGAGGGGATCATCCGGTCCTCCGTAGGCCTGGGCGCCCTCCTGGCTGACGGGATAGGGGATACCATCCGGGTCTCCCTTACGGCCGACCCGGTCGAGGAGGTACGGGCGGCCTACGCCATCCTGAAGGCCCTGGAGCTCCGTCAGCGGGGGGCCACCCTGATCAGCTGTCCCAGCTGCGGCCGGACGGAGGTGCCCCTCCTGGCCCTGGCCCGGGAGGTTGAGGACCGGCTGGCCAGCATCGAGGTCCCGATCCGGGTCGCCGTTATGGGCTGCGTGGTCAACGGGCCGGGTGAGGCCCGCGAGGCCGATGTCGGGATCGCGGGGGGCAAGGACTCCTTCATCCTCTTCAAGAAGGGGGAGATCATCAGCAAGGTCAGGGCTGACCGGGCGGTGGAGGCCTTGATGGCTGAGGTGGAGTCCCTGGCGGAGGCCATGAGGAAAGAGGCCGGCCCGGACGGGGATAGCCCCTAGGCAGGCTGGGGTGGCCATGAGCTTATACGCCAAAGTCGTCCTCGCGGATGTCCCCCGGGCCATCGATCAGGCCTGGACCTACCGGATCCCCCCGGAGCTGGCGGGCCGGGTCGGGCCCGGGCATGCTGTCCTGGTCCCCTTCGCTTCCCAGAAGAAGCCGGTCAAGGCCTTCGTTTTTGAATTGACCGATTCACCGCCCCAGGGCCTGCCGGAGGAATCCATCCGTGCGATTGACAGCCTCCTCTCCCCGGACCCTGTCCTCACCGGGGAACAGCTCACCCTGGCTACCGAAATGCGACGGCGCTACTATGCCTCTCTGGGTGATATCCTGAATACCATGGTCCCGCCGGCCGTCCTGGCCGTCAAGGACCGGTCCGTCCAGGCGGCCCGCCTCCTCGACAGGGAGGAGGCCCTGGACCTGCTGGATTCGGACGGCCTCCGGTCCATGAAGCAGGTCCGGGTCATCGAGTTGCTCCTGGAGCACGAACAGGTCCCCTGCACTGAGATCCGCCAGGCAGCCGGCGTCTCCCAGAGCGTCATCCAGACCCTGGCCAAAAAGGGGATCCTGGAGCTCTTCCGACAGAAGCTGGAACGCCCCCTCCCGCCGGAGTCCCAAGCCTCGCCGCCCGACCTTGTCCCCCAGCTGACCCCGGACCAGATCCAGGCAGTTGGGGCCATCCGGGAGGCTGTTGAGGAGGCGGAAGTCGGGACCCTGAAGGAGCTCCTGCTTTTTGGTATTACGGGTAGTGGCAAAACCGAGGTCTATCTGCGGGCGGCCCGGTCGGTACTCGAGAAGGGCCGGCAGGTCCTGATCCTGGTCCCCGAGATAGCCCTGACCCCCCAGATGACCCGCCGCCTGACCGCCCGTTTCGGCGAAGAGGTGGCCATCCTCCACAGCCGGCTGACCCCCTCTGAACGCTACGCGACCTGGCAGCGGGTCCTGGCCCAGGAGATCCCCATCGTTGTCGGCGCCCGTTCGGCTGTCTTCGCCCCCCTCAGGAAGCTGGGCCTGATCGTGGTCGACGAGGAACAGGAATCCAGCTACAAGGCGGAACAAAGGCCCCGCTACTACGCCCCGGATGTGGCCCGCATGCGGGCCCTCCTGAACGGGGCCGTCCTGGTCCTGGGCTCGGCCACCCCCCAGGTCACCAGTTTCCAGAGGGCCCAGGAGGGGACAGCCTCCCTCCTCCGACTACCGGATCGGATCGGGGACCAAGGCCTGGCCCGGGTCCGGATCGTGGATATGCGGCAGGAGTACGCCACAGGCAACCTGACCCTCTTCAGCCGGCCTTTCCAGACCCTTATGGAGGAGAGCCTCAGCCGGGGTGAACAGGCCATCATCCTCCTGAACCGGCGGGGCTTTTCACGGACCCTGATCTGCCGGGTCTGCGGCTGGCAGATGCGCTGTCCCTCCTGTGATATCGCCCTCACCAGCCATATCAACCCCTATGCGCCCGACCAGCCCCCAGCCCGCCTGGTCTGCCATCTCTGTGACAGGATCAGCCGGGTACCGGGCTTCTGCCCGGAATGTGGCAGCGAGGAAATCGCCCCGGTCGGGGCCGGTACCCAGCAGGTCGAGGAGGCCCTGGCCAGCCGCTTCCCGGGGGCCAGGGTCCTGCGGATGGACCAGGATACGACCCGGGGCAGGTTCTCCCACCGCCAGCTCCTGGATGCCTTCGAGGCAGGGGAGGCCGACATCCTGGTCGGCACCCAGATGATCGCCAAGGGCCATGACTTTCCCAATGTCACCCTGTCGGCCGTGCTTTCAGCCGACCAGCTCCTGGCCACGGGCGAATACCGGGCCCTGGAACAGGCCTTCCAGCTCATGACCCAGGCGGCCGGCCGGGCGGGCCGGGGCCTGAAAAAAGGCCAGGTGGTCATCCAGACGGTCCAGCCGGACCACTTCGTCATCAAGGCCGCCGCCCGCCAGGATTATGAGGCCTTCTTCAGGGAGGAGATCATCTTCAGGGAGCGGATGGGCTACCTCCCCTACGGCCATATGGGCCTGGCTGAATTCCGGGGCTTTGATCCGGAGGAGACCGAAGCCGCCGCGGTCGCCTTCCACCGGTTGGCCGCCGCCGTCCTGGCCCGCCACCCCGGCCACTTCCAGGAGACGGTCCTGGCAGAACCGGCCCCCTCGCCCATCGCCCGGATAAGGAATCGTTACCGCTTCCGGGTCCTGGCCCGGGATCCCTCCCTCCGGCTCCTGACCCGGCTCATGTTCTACACGGCGGACCGGATCAAACGGAGGGGCCAGCTCTCTTTTTCCATTGATATTGATCCCTGGTCCACCCTCTAGAGGGCGGGCCGTCCGGCCTGTACCGCCTGCCACTGCAGGCCGTCCGGCCGCCTGCTTATGCTAAACTTTAATAAAAGGAAGGAGGCCAGGTATGGCGCTTCGTGAAATCCTGACGGAAGGCGATCCGGCGCTCACCAAGCGGGCCCGGCCCGTCAAAAAATTTGATAAAAGATTGAATGAACTGATCGACGACCTGCTGGAAACCATGTATGAAGGCGATGGTGTCGGCCTGGCTGCCCCGCAAGTCGGTGTACTGAGGCGGGTCTTTGTCATGGACCTGGATGACGGCCAGGGGCCCTCTGTCTTCGTCAACCCTGAAATCCTGGCAAGTGAAGGGGACCAGGAGGGGCCTGAGGGCTGCCTCTCCCTGCCTGGCCTTTTCGGCATCGTGAAAAGGCCTCTGTCGGTCACCATCCGCGCCCTTGACCGGGAGGGGGAGACCTTCGAGAAGACCCTGGAAGGCCTGGCCGCCCGCTGTGTCTGCCACGAGAAGGACCATCTGGACGGCATCCTCTTCCGCCGCCATTCACAGATCCCCCTCTGCGCCTACAGTGAACTGCCGGGCCAGGAGGAGGAAGGCCAGGATCCCCTGGAAGATGAGGATGGGGAAGAGGGGACTGACCGGTGACCGTCTCTGCCTTCATGGGAACCCCGGACTTTTCGACCCTGGTCCTGGACCATCTGGAGGCCGCCGGCCGGCTGCCGGCCCTCCTGGTTACCCAGCCCGACCGGCCCTGTGGCCGGGGGCAGAAGCTGACCCCCTCCCCGGTGGCCCTGTGGGGGGAGGAAAGAGGGATTGAAACAATCAAACCGCGAGGGGGCAAGGACCCAAAACTTCTGGAGGCCCTGGAAAGGATCGGGCCTGACCTGATCATCACGGCGGCCTTTGGCCAGCTCCTGCCGCCCGCTGTCCTGGCCCTGCCCGCCCGGGGTTGCCTCAATGTCCACGCTTCTCTTCTTCCCCGCTATCGCGGGGCCTCGCCCGTCCAGGCGGCCCTCCTGGCAGGGGACCAGGAGACGGGTGTGACCCTCATGCTTATGGACGAGGGCCTTGATACCGGCCCAGTCCTGGCCCAGGCCAGCTTCCCCCTTTCCGGGGAGATCAACGCGGGCGAACTCAACCAGGCCCTGGCCCATCTGGGTGGCCAGCTCCTGGCGGACTCCCTTGAAGTCTTCCTGGAGGGAGGGCTGACCCCCCGGCCCCAGCAGGAGGAAGAGGCCAGCATAACCCGCCTCCTCCGCAAGGCAGACGGTGAAGTCGATTTCAACCAGACCGCCCGGGAGGTCCACAACCATATCCGGGCCATGAATCCCTGGCCGGGGGCCTTCGCCTTTCTGGAGGGCAAGCGCTACAAGTTGAATCGGGCCAGGCCCTATGGGGAAAAAATCGAGGGAGTAGCCGGCCAACTCCATATAGAGGGCCGGCGCATGATCGTCTCCTGCGCGGAGGGCGCCCTGGAGCTTCTGGAAATCCAGCCCCAATCGGGGACGGCCATGGCCTGTGAGGCCTGCGCCCATAATTTCATCCCGGGTTCAGTCTTTGATCCCTGCCAGGAAGCGCTGGCAGGCAGGCCTCTAATCCGGAAGAGAGGATTGTGACATGCCCAGTTGGATCATTTTTATAATCGCCGTCAGCTTAAGCCTCCTGGCCCAGATCCTGGTCAGCGCCACCTTCTGGCGCTACGGCCGGGTCGAGGCCCAATCCGGCACGACCGGCCTCAATGCCGCCCGCCGTCTCCTGGACGAGAATGGGCTGGCAGAGGTGGGAATTGAGCCGGTTGAGGGCAAGCTGACCGATCATTTCGACCCCCGCAACAGGACCCTCCGCCTGTCCGACTCGACCCGGGAGGTCGCCTCCGTCGCTGCCTTGGGGGTGGCGGCGCATGAGACGGGTCATGCCCTCCAGTACAGGGACGGTTACACCCCCAACAAAATTCGGGAGAACCTCCTCTGGCCGGCCAATGTCGGGTCCCGGGCCGGTCCCTTCCTGGCCGGGCTGGGTTTTGTCCTCGAATCTGCCTTTGGCCACGCCCTGGTCCTGCTTGGTATCGGCCTCTTTGCCGGCTCCGTCCTCTTTTACCTGGTCACCCTTCCCGTCGAATTCGATGCCAGCCGGCGGGCCCTCCTTTTGCTGGATGAGTCCGGTCTCCTGACCGCCCAGGAGATGAAGGGGGCAAGGGCCGTTCTCCGGGCGGCCGCCTTTACCTATGTCGCCTCTGCCCTGACAGCCCTCCTCTACTTCTTCCGTTTTGCCGGTATGGCCAGTTCCCGGAAGCGCTGAACAGGGTTTTTCCATGACACCCAAGACTAAAAAGAGAGGGGCCGATCCGGCCCGCCTTGCCGCCGTCAAAGTCCTCCATCAGGTCATGGAGGAATCCGCCTTCTCCAATGAGAGCGCCGCCTACCACCTGTCCGCGCCCGGCCTCGACGCCCGGGACCGGGCCTTCGCCTCGGCCCTGATCTTCGGCACCCTGGCCAACCTCCCCCGGATCGACTACGATCTTTCAAAGGTTTCCGCCCGCCCCCTTGACAAGCTGGACCCCTGGGTCCGGACCCTCCTCCGGGCCGGTGTCTGGCAACTTTTCTATTCCTATCAGGTGACGGTCGCGGCCGCCTGCGATGAGAGTGTCAGGCTGGCCCGTTTCCTGACCGGGGAGAAGACGACCGGTTTTGTGAATGGGGTCCTCCGCCGGCTGGCCAGGGGGCGGCCTGAGCTTGAAGGGCCTGGCAGGGAGGCGATCGAGGCCGGACTCCCGGTCGAACTTTTCCAGCTCCTGTCAGGCTGGTATGGCCCGGAGACCGCCCTGGAGATCGGCCGCTGGTCCCTGACCTCGCCTGCCTCCGTCAACATCCGGGCCAATGCCCGACGCCAGGAAGCCTTTGATCAGTGGGCCGGAAGTGATGAGGCAAGGGCCCTGGAGCTTGCAAAAAGGGACTGGCCGCCCCCGGCCTGGTCGGTCCTGCCCTCGGGCAGGAATCTGCCGGGGACAGCCGGCTACCGGGAGGGACTTTTCAGCCTCCAGTCCCGGGCGGCCATGCTGGCCATCTGCCTTTCAGGGGCCCGGGCAGGGGACAGGATCCTTGATCTTTGCGCCGCCCCGGGCGGCAAGACAGGCCACCTGGCGGAACTGAACGGTGGGAGAAGCCGGATCACGGCCTGTGACGTCAGCCAGGAGCGGGTGGCCCTCCTCCAGGCCAACCTCGACCGCCTGGGCCACGGGGAGGTCAGGACCTGCGTCCACGACGCGACGAGGAAGGAAGCCAGCTGGGAAGAGGCCTTTGATCTTGTAATCTGTGACGTCCCCTGCAGCGGCCTCGGCCTCCTCCAGAAAAGACCCGAGATCCGGTCCCGGGTCAGCCGGGAATCCATCGACCGCCTCCGGCTCCTCCAGGCCAGCATCCTGGAAAAGGCAGCTTCCTATGTGGCGCCGGGCGCTTCCTTGCTCTACACTACCTGTACCCTTAATCCGGAGGAAAACGAGGAACAGCTGGAGGCTTTTCTGGCTTCGGACAGGGGTCAGTCCTTCGAATTGGACGATTTGGGGGAGGAAGTGAAGGAACTCTTGGGGGCGGACATCCCGGCTCCCTTGTCGGACCGTCTGCCCGCGTCCGTCCTCCTCCTGCCGCACCGGGATAGGACCGATGGCTTCTTTATTTCCCGCCTCCGGCGGGGTGGCCCTTAGGCCTTTATATTGCGTGAATAGGGGTAAAATGCTAGAATCACTCGGTGATATGAATTATTTGCCGCCGGCTCAGGCAGGTGGAGGAAAGCGGTGGACCTGGCGAAAATCGCCGGGTCGGACGCGATAAAGGGTAAGGCATGGCCGAACATTCAATAAGCTATTCGGGGATGACCCACCAGGGCCTGGTCCGGGATCGGAACGAGGACCATTACGCCATGGACATTCCTGAAGAGGGCTGGCCACTTATTTTTGTGGTCGCCGACGGCTTGGGAGGTCACCGGAACGGTGAGCTGGCCAGCCGGACAGCCGTGGTCTACACCGTGCCCTATCTGAGGGACCGGCTGCCTGTCGTCAACGATCCCGAGGCGATCAGGAAGATCCTCGAAGACACCCTCCAGAAGGCGAATGTCAAGGTCTATACCACCTCCCTGGAAGATCCGGAGAATGCCGGTATGGGGACCACCCTGACCCTGGCTGTCCTCTACGAGCACAGCTGCTACCTGGCCCATATCGGGGACAGCCGCTGCTACCTCTTGCGGGACAAGAGCCTGGAACAGCTGACGGTGGATGACACCTACGTAGGCCAGATGGTCGCCTCGGGGACCCTGGACGAAAGTGAGGTCGTCAGCCATCCCAGACGGCACGTCCTGACCCAGGCCCTGGGCTATCCCGAATATGTGGAACCCCATATCGTTCATGTTGACTTACTTCCCAAAGATCGCTATCTTCTTTCGAGTGACGGGCTTCACGGCGTTTTGACGCCGGAGGCGGTCACCCGGACTCTCCGCCGCTCGGAAACACCGGAGGAGGCGGCTGCGTCCTTGGTTGAACAAACGCTACAGGCAGGAGCGCCCGACAACGTCACGGCCGTTGTCATCTTCGCCTGACAGGAGGTTTGAATGATCCCGTCACAATCATTTGCCGCCGGTACCGTGATCGCCCAACGCTATCGGGTGGTCCGCATGCTGGGGCAGGGGGGAATGGCGACCGTCTATTTGGCGGATGACCGGAATACCGGTGAACAGGTTGCGCTCAAGGTCATGCATGATGACCTTGCCGATGACCCTGAATTCGTCCGCCGTTTCGCCACGGAAGCCAGGGCGGCGGCCAGCCTCGACCATCCCAATATTGTAAGGGTCCTGGACTACGGCTCCTATGAGGGAGTCCGCTATATCGTCCAGGAATACGTTGAGGGGACCACCTTGAAGGACATCATCCGCCGCAACGGACCCATCGACTACAAGCTGGCGACCCCCCTCCTGATCCAGATCGGCCTGGCCCTGGAACATGCCCACCGGCGGGAGGTGATCCACCGCGACATCAAGCCGCAAAACATCATGATCACCCGGGACATGGTGGCCAAGGTCACCGACTTTGGCATCGCCCGGGCCTCCAGCACCAACACCATCACGCTCACGGGCGGGGTGGTCATGGGTTCTGTCCACTATTTCTCACCAGAGCAGGCCCGGGGCGGCCAGGTGACGGCCCGTTCCGACCTCTATTCCCTGGGCGTCGTCTTCTATGAGATGCTGACGGGCAAGCTGCCTTTTGACGGGGAGTCCTCGGTCGCGGTCGCCATCAAGCACCTCCAGGAGGTGCCACCGGCGCCTTCCTCCTATGTTCCCTCCCTGCCGCCCGCCCTGGACCGGATCATCTTCCGCTCCATCCAGAAGAACCCCAAGGCCCGCTACCAGTCCGCCCGGGAGTTCGTCGATGAACTGGATTCCTTTATGGTGGATCCGGACGGAGTCTACGGGGTCATCCCCAAATCGGCCGTCCAGTGGGAGGCCAACTCGACCTCGGCCCTGAGCGCCCAGACAGGGGAGTCCAACTACGGACGGATCAAGGAGATTGAGCAGACCTTCAACAAGAGGCGCTCCTCCCGTCAAAGGGATACGGCTGTCGCCATCACGGTGGTCGTGGCCGCTGTCCTCCTCCTGGCCCTCCTGACTGTCTGGCTGGTCCGGCATTTCGCCCCTGATGATGGAGTGGACACGGAACTGGACGAGATCCTCCTGCCCAACTTCCAGGGGAAGAATGTCAATGATATCGCCAACCAGCTGGAGATGCTGGAAACGGCCGGCATGATCATCGAGCAGGAATATGAGATGAGTGATACGGTCCTGGAGGATATTGTGCTCCGCCAGGATCCCGAATCCGACGGAAGCTTGAAGGTAAAAACCAAGGACACCCGACTGACCCTCTATGTCTCGCTCGGCCAGAATTCAGCCGTCATTCCCACAGTGGCGGGCAAATCCTTCCAGATTGCCGACATCGAGCTTCGGGCGGAGGGTTTCCTGGTCAAATTCACCCAGGAGGTCTCGGACAAGGTGGCCCGGGATATTGTTATAAGGACGGAGCCGGAAGCCGGCCAGCTGGCCCCCAAGGGCTCGACCGTGGAAATTTTTTACAGCGCCGGTCCCCAGTTTGTCGTCATGCCGAATCTGGTCAGCCTGCCCTACACCCAGGCGGTCAAGCTGATCGAGGACAATTCCCTTCTCCTGGGCGGGGAGAGCTCGCTTACCGGCGGCACTGTGCCTGACAACGACAAGTACGTGATCAAGCAGTCACCTGAGCCGGGCGGCAAGTATCCACCCAATACCCTGGTCATGATCACGGTGGGCACGGCCAAGGAACTCTACGACTTCCAAAACCCGACCACCATCCCCGAGGAAGCCACCATGCTGGAAGTGCGGGGCCTGACCTTCAAACGGGCCATGGAGGAACTGGAACCCTTTGCGGTTGCCAAGTACACCATGGTAAAGTGGAATCCCGCCACCACGCTGGATCCCAACAAGGCAGCCGACCGCGGTTCCATCTATATACTGGAGCAGGATCCCAAGCCGGGAATCAAGTTCAAGCCGGCCAATGGCGTGGTCCTGACCTTTGGTTCAGCGGCCGACCTTGAGGCCTACCGGAACCCGACAACCACGACGACGACAGCAAAACCGACGACAACGACGACAGAGAAACCGGCGACAACCACCACTGAGGCGCCGACGACAACGACAACAACAGAGCCACCTGAAGAATAACGGAGATATTAATGGCAGCCATACACGGAAAAGAACAAGAAGATAGGAAGCGGGCCCTTTTTCTGGACCGCTCAATCCCCCTGCTCTGTCCTTCCATCCTTTCCTCGGACCTGGCCCACCTGGCCCGGTCGATCGAGGAGCTGGGCGATGCCCTGGATGTTATCCACTGCGATGTCATGGATGGCAACTATGTTCCCAACCTGACCTTCGGGGCCCCGGTCATCCGGTCCCTTTCCCGCTATTTTGACAAACCCATCGACGTCCATCTCATGTGCAGGCGGCCGGAGATCCTGGTAGAGGACTGTGCCCGGGCCGGGGCGACCACCCTGGTCGTCCATGTGGAGGCCGCGGCCCATGTCCATAGCCTCTTGGCCAAGATCCGGGAATTGGGCTGCTTTGCCGGGGTCGCCCTCAATCCGGCGACACCACTGGAGAGCTTCAAGTGGCTCCTGCCTGATATCGACATGGTTCTCTTAATGACGGTCAACCCGGGTTTCGGGGGCCAGGTCTTCATTCCCCAGACCCGGCAGAAGATCGTTGACTGCCGGCGGATGATCGATGAATCGGGCTACCCCATCCGGCTGGAGATAGACGGGGGGATCTCAACCGATAATGTGGCTGACCTGGTCAGGGCCGGCGCCGATATGATCGTGGCCGGTTCCGGCATATTCGATACCCCCTCGCCCAAGGAGACCGCGGACGAGTTCCAGCGTCTCATGCGGGGCGCCAAAGCCAGACTCTAGACTCATGGATAAGGTCACTTTCGATGCCCTGATCGCGCTGGCGGGATCGGAGGGTCCTTGCGACCACTTTTCCGCCTGGGCCCTGGAGCGGACCCAATGGCTGGTGGCCGCCGACGGCGGCAGCGACTCCCTGCTGCGAAGGGGCTATCGGCCGGACCTGGTGATCGGCGATTTCGACTCCATTTCGGCCGAAGGCGAAGCCGCCCTCCTGGCCGAGAGCCTCCTCCTGAAATACCCGGAAGACAAGGACTATACGGATGGTGAGCTGGCGACGGCGGCGGCCGTCCTCCTGGCCGACGGAGTCCGCCCGGACGACCGGATATTCCTGCCCGGGGACGGTGGGGAGGCCCTCTACAGGGCCTTCAAGACCACCAACCTGATCGGGAAGAGTTTTATTTTCCTGAACCATTGGGGGGTCCGGAGTGACCACGCCCTGTCCAACATCGCCCTGGCCCGCCTCCTGGTGGTGGAAGGGGCCCAGGTCTATCTGACGGACGGGACCAGCCTGGCCCGGATCCTGACCGGGCCTGTCAGCCTCGACAGGGTCTTCCCGGCCAGCTGCTTCGACAAAGCCCGGCAGGAGGAAGCAGCGACAAGTTTTCTCTTCTCGGTCCTCCCCCTGGATGACAGGGTGGGTGGCCTGACAGTGAGCGGTCTTCGCTGGGAACTTGACCGGGCGGAACTGCGGCGGGGCCGGTCCCTGGCCCTGAGCAACCGGGCCGAGGGCCCCTACCCCGACCAGGTCTCCCTGGAACTGGAGACGGGCTCGGTCATGCTCTTCACCTTCCCCAAGGGCCTTTGATCGCATCAAAAACGTGGACTATTGGGAACGGTGGACCCGCCACCGGACCTGGACTGGGTCAAGGGCATCCTGGAGGTCTTCAAGTCCCCGGGAAACAAGGATTGAGGGCAAATAAAGGGGGCGCGCCGCGCCCCTTTTAATTTAGTCTTCCAGGACCAGTTTTATGTAGCGTTTCTTGCCCAGGCGGATGACCAGCTGGCCCTCGGTGAAGAGCTCCTGGGTCAGGG
>CAZAKT010000027.1:0-19555 GCA_964486135.1 uncultured Mageeibacillus sp. | reverse complement strand
TTGCCATGCAGATGGCCCTTATTGTTGTAACGGGCTATGTGCTGGCGGATACCAAACCCGTCAAGGCAGTCCTTGACAAATTGGCGGGGATCCCCAAGTCGCCGAAGATGGCTATTTGGTTCGTCACCTTTGTGTCATTCCTGTGCATGTTCGTCAACTGGGGCTTCGCCCTGGTCGTCGGCGCCATCTTCGCCCGGCGGATTGCCAAGAAGCTTGCGGGAGTCGATTACAGATTGCTGATCGCCTCAGCCTACTCGACGATTGCAATCTGGCATGGTGGCATCTCCGGCTCCATCCCGCTTATGATGGCGGGTGACGCCGAGACCCTTGCCGCCCAGACAGCCGGTGCGGTCACCCAGGCGGTTCCGATCACACAGACGATCTTTTCGCCCTGGAACCTGATCATTCACGCGATCTTGCTGATCCTCCTGCCGGTCGTCAACATGCTCATGCATCCCAGCCCTGAAGAGACCGTTTCGCTGGATCCTGCCTTGATCGTCGATGAAGTCTATGAGAAGGTGGTCAGGAAGGGCATGTCACCGGCAGAGCGTATGGAAAACAGCCCCATCATGTCCGGAATCATGGGCCTTGGTGGTATCGCATTCACCGTCTACTGGTTTGTCAACAAGGGCTTCAACCTGGATCTGAACATCGTCAACTTCATCTTCCTCTTTGCGGGCATCCTGCTCCATGGAACGCCCAAGCGCTTCCTGGATTCAGTTGCGGGTTCCGTCAAGGGAGCTGCGGGGGTCCTGGTCCAGTTCCCCTTCTATGCCGGAATCATGGGTATGATGACGGGGAAAAATGCGGAAGGCGCATCGGTTGCGGGGGTACTTACCAACGCGATTGTGTCTATCTCGACACCCAAGACCTTCCCCATGATCTCCTTCTGGTCAGCCGGATTCATTAACTTCTTCGTGCCGTCAGGCGGCGGTCAGTGGGCGGTTCAGGCCCCCATCACCATGCCGGCCGGCGCAGCGCTCGGGGTCGATCCTGCCGTCACCTCCATGTCTATTGCCTGGGGTGATGCTTGGACCAACCTGATCCAGCCCTTCTGGGCCTTGCCAGCCCTGGGTATCGCCGGACTTGGAGTCCGGGATATTATGGGCTACTGTATAATGGCCTTGATTGTAACGGGGGTAGTCGTGAGCCTTGGCCTCCTCCTCTTAGTCTAGCCGGCAAGGCTGGACCAGCAAAAGTCTGAGGGACAAGGTTTACCCTGATTGCTGAGCCGGAGGCTTCGGTGGGCAAGGCAGGGGGACTACCTTACAAGAACGAACTTTCGACGGGCCGGGCAACCCAGTGGGTTGCCCGGTCCGGAGTGTTCCCATCCAGGGCCATATGATAGGGAGAGCAGGCCGCTAAGTGGAAAACAGAAAATTGATTTTTCCAAAATTCATAAATGAAGACATAAAGATCGCTTTGGTGACAATGACAGGATTTCAGATCGTATAAAATAAGGTCTGAATTTTTTTTGCAAATATATTGGGTACAAATTATGCTCCAAACAAGAATGGGAGGGGCATAGATCACGATTACTGGGAGGTAAAGAAAGTGAAAGAAATTGTAATTGTATCGGCTGTCAGGACACCTGTCGGTGCCTACGGTGGTGGTTTCAAGAACTTTTCGGCGGTTGACCTGGGGGTCGTCGCCGCAAAGGAAGCCTTAAAGAGAGCTGGCATTGGCCCGGACAAGGTTGACGAAGTCATTTTCGGAAATGTCCTGCAGGCTGGCCAGGGCCAGAATGTGGCCAGGCAGGTATCGATCGGGACCGGCATCCCCATTGAGGTACCCTCCTTTACGGTCAACAAGGTCTGTGGATCAGGACTCAAGTCCATCGCATTGGCAGCCCAGGCCATCGCGTCCGGAGAATCGGATATCGTCCTGGCCGGTGGAACGGAAAACATGAGCATGGCCCCCTATCTGCTGAAATCCGCACGCTGGGGCCAGCGGATGGGCGATGGTACCCTGGAAGACTATATGGTCAAGGACGGCTTGACAGACATCTTCAATAAGTACCATATGGGCATCACGGCCGAGAACATCGTTGAAAAGTATGGCTTCACCCGCGAACAGCAGGATGAGTTGGCCTTGACCAGCCAGAACAGGGCGGAAGAGGCGATCAAGAGCGGCCGCTTCAAGGATGAGATCGTACCGGTTGAGATCCCCCAGAGAAGGGGAGACCCGGTTGTCGTCGACACAGACGAGCATCCCAAGTTCGGTACCACCAAGGAATCACTGGCCAAGCTCCGTCCCGCCTTCAAGAAGGACGGTTCGGTCACCGCTGGAAACGCGTCAGGCATCAATGATGGCGCGGCGGCCTTGGTCCTCATGAGCAAGGAAAAGGCCGAAGAGCTGGGCATCAAGCCCCTGGCCACCATCGTATCCTACGCAGCAGCCGGAGTTGATCCCGCCATCATGGGAACAGGCCCCATCCCTGCCACGAGGAAAGCCTTGAAAAATGCGGGCTTGACCATCGAGGACATCGATCTGATCGAGGCCAATGAGGCCTTCGCGGCCCAGGCCCTGTCTGTCATCACGGATCTCAAATTCAATACTGATATTGTCAATGTGAATGGCGGGGCCATCGCCTTAGGTCACCCCATCGGTGCTTCAGGGGCCAGGATCCTGGTCACCCTCCTCTATGAAATGGAGAAGAGAGGCGTCGAGAAGGGCCTTGCGACCCTGTGTATCGGGGGCGGCCAAGGAATCGCCATGATTGTCAAGAAGTGATAAATCCGGTAAGCTATTTATTGGTTGTTCCAATACGATTGTATGTTGAAACATACAGAGATTTCGTGAAAGAGAGAGGTTTTATATGAGCAAAATCGTATCCATGGAGGAAGCCCTGAGCCACATTAAAGATGGCATGACCGTTATGATCGGCGGCTTTCTGGGCTGTGGTTCACCTCATCGGATTATCGGTGAACTGGTGAAGAACGGTGTCAAGGACCTGACCCTGATCAGCAATGACACCGCCTTTCCCGATAAGGGAATCGGGCAGATGATCGTCAAGAAGCAATTCAAGAAGATCATCGTTTCCCATATCGGCACAAACCGTGAAACGGGCAGACAGATGAATGAAGGGGAATTGGAAGTTGTGCTGGTTCCCCAGGGAACGCTCGCGGAACAGATCAGGGCGGGCGGAGCCGGTTTCGGCGGTTTCTATACACCTACGGGTGTCGGAACGATCGTTGAAGAAGGCAAGGAAAAGAAGACCTTCAATGGTAGAGATTACATTCTTGAGCTGCCCCTTCGCGCGGATGTCGCATTAATCGCGGGAGCCAAGGCGGATGAATTTGGCAATGTTGTCTATGATTCGACGGCCTTGAACTTTAACCATGTGATTGCAACTGCTGCCGATACGGTTATCCTGGAAGTCGAAGAAGTTGTGAAGGTCGGGGATATCGACCCGCATCACGTCAAGACGCCCGGGATATTCGTGGACTACATTGTCAATGGAGGTGCCAAGTAATGGATAAGAAAGAACTAATTGCCAGGAGAGTGGCTAAAGAATTGAAGGATGGGGACGTCGTCAATCTGGGGATTGGTATGCCGACCATGGTGGCCAACTTCCTGCCTGAGGATGTAACCGTATACTTCCAGTCGGAGAATGGTTTGATCGGGCTCGGCCCGGCGGCGGAGGAGGGCAAGGAAAACCCCAACCTGATCAACGCCGGCGGCGCCTATGTAACCATCCTGCCGGGAGGCTCCTTCTTTGACTCCGCGCAGTCCTTCAACATTATCCGCGGCGGGCACGTGGACGTCACGGTCCTCGGCGCCCTGCAGGTCGATGAGAAGGGCAATCTTGCCAACTGGATGATTCCGGGGAAGATGGTTCCGGGGATGGGTGGTGCTATGGACCTGGTAACAGGCGCCAAGAAGACAATCATCGCCATGGAGCACACGGCTAAAGGCAATCCCAAGATTTTCCGGGAGTGCACCCTGCCTTTGACCGCGGCGGGTAAAGTGAAGACGATCGTCACCGAGATGGGCCTCATTGAGGTTACTGACAAGGGCCTAGTCCTGAAGGAACTGAATCCGGAGTACACCGTTGAGGAAGTTCAGGCAGCGACAGAGGCACCCCTGATTATCGCTGATGATCTGGTTGACATGGTTGTCTGATCTCTTAGCTGACCTTTTATGAGTACTGGTTTCCCGCCTGGCCCCAGGGCCGGGTGGGAAACATTTTTTTGCCCTGCCAGATCGGCTTTCCCTGAAAACTGCATGGGAGTGATGAGCCCGACCAAGGGCTGTCATCAGGTCCGATAGAGGCAGATTATGTTAAGATAATAGGCACATCTTACTGGATGGGAGAAGGCGAATGAAAGTCTTGCTACTTGAGGGCGTTAAGGGTTTGGGTCACGCGGGCGACCTGGTGGAGGTCAAGCCCGGTTATGCCCGGAATTTTCTCTTCAAACGCAAGTTGGCTGTTGAGGTCACCAAGGACAATCTCAATGTCGTGGAAATGCGAAAACAAGCCAGGGAGAAAGATCAGGAAGAAAAATTGGCTCAGGCCAGGAGGACAGCTGACGCGCTTGAGGGCCAAAGATTTGTCTACACGGCTAAAGCTGGCGCGGCGGGCCGTCTCTACGGGACCGTCACCAATCAGAATATTGCCGATCTCCTCTCTGAGGCGGGTTATGAAATAGACAAGCGGGAGGTGACCTTGAGTGAGCCCGTCAAATCGGTTGGGAGCCACCCGGTCACAGTCCGCCTCCATCAGGAGGTGTCCGCCAGCTTCACCCTCGACGTAAAGGCTGAAATTTGATGCAGGAAGCCGTGTCCGGACCCGTATCCGGTCACGACGGACCGTCGGACCGGCTGAAGGGGAGATTACTACCCCACAATTCCGGCGCTGAGCAGTCGGTGCTTGGTTGCGCCATGATGAAGCTGGAGCCGCTGGCGGCCATGATGGCCGGCCTTCGAAAAGAAGACTTCTATGAACCCAGGCACCAGTTGATCTTTGAGGCCATTGCCTCCCTCAACCAAAACCAAAAACCTTGCGACATCCTGACGGTCACCAACCAACTGATCGCAAGCGGCAGCATCGGCCGGGCGGGAGGACGCGAATACGTCGCCGCCTTGCCCGCTTCCGTTCCCTTTGTTGATAATTACCCTGTCTATATCAGTCTGGTGCGCGACCTCTCCGTCAAGCGGAGGATGATCCTGTCGCTTGACGGCGTGATAGAGCTTTGTTTCAACTCGGACCAGGAGGCAGAGCAACTGATTGAGCTGGCGGCCCAGAGGATTCTGCATATCCGTGAGGAAGGGGAGAGCGTGGGGCTCACCCCCCTGAGCGATGTGCTAAGCGCCAGGATCAATGAGCTAAGTGATATCGCCCACGGCCTGCGGCCCCAGCCCGTCCGTATCAGCTACCCGGGCCTTGACCGGGTTCTGGGCGGTCTGCGGAAGGGTGCCCTCTATATCCTGGCCTCAAGGCCGGGTGTGGGGAAGTCCGCCCTCTCCCTCAACATCGCCCATAACGTAGCCCAGCTCTATCAAGCGGTAGTTGCCGTATTCTCCCTGGAGATGAGCAAGGAGGAAGTGGCGACCCGCCTTCTTTCTTCAAAAACCAGATTGTCCTTCCAGCAGCTCGAATCCTCCGACAACAAGAACAAGGCCTTCTGGGATACCATTGGCGACAGTCTGGGGGATCTTTATGGCCTGCCCATCTACATCGATGACCACTCTTCAATCAATGTTGTTGAAATCCACGCCCGCTGCCGTCAGCTTCAACTGCAAAAGCAAAAATTGGACCTGGTCGTCATCGACTATCTCCAGTTGATGGGGACGGCGACAAGCCGGTCAAAGGCAGAAAACAGACAGCAGCAAATCGCGGAAATATCAAGGATGCTGAAGGTCATGGCCCGTGATTTGGAGGTGCCTGTCCTGGCCCTGTCCCAGCTCAGTCGTGAAGTTGACAGGGCGGGTCGCCGGCCCCGCCTGGCTGACCTTCGAGAATCAGGGGCCATCGAGCAGGACGCGGACGTCGTCATGTTCCTCCACGATCCCAACAGGCAGGAGGAAGAGGCCTCCTACCAGCAGGATGTGAGTGAAATCGACCTGATTGTCGAAAAGAACAGGCAGGGGGAGCGGGCGACGATAAGCCTGGAATGGAATCCCCAGACCCTGACCTTCATTGAGCCAGGATACCGTGGGGAGCCTGAGCCACCCTCCTTCAACTGATTATGAGACTTCCGCCGGCGACATTCCACGCCTTCAAGACAATTGAGCTGACCTGTGAGCGGGAAGGGCTGCTCCCCAAGGGGGCGGTCATTGTGGCAGGCGTTTCCGGGGGTGTCGACTCCATGTTGCTCTTGGCCTTTCTCGAGGATAGACTTACGGCCCGGGACAATTTTCTTGTGGTCTGCCATCTTAATCATCAGATCCGGGGGGCTGAGGCCGATCTGGACGAAGAACTTGTAAGGTCCTATTGCCAGGAGAAAGCCCTTCCCTTTGTCTCTGTCCTTGTGGACGTTCCTGCCTACGCGAAAACGCATAGACTGGGGTTGGAACAGGCAGGCCGACAGGTCAGACGGGAGACGCTTGAGCGGATTGGCTCCGAGTACGCGGTCGCGACCGGATCTGAAGCCGGTTTCCGGATCGCCCTGGCCCATCACTTGGATGACCGGGCCGAAAGCATAATCCTGCACCTGGGCAGGGGGTCCGGCCTGGCCGGCCTCATAGGCATCCGTTATCTGGATGGCCCCTACATCAGGCCCTTGCTCGATCTTCGAAGGGAAGAGCTGGTCAGGGCCGCTGAGGCCTTGGACCTGCCCTGGCGGGAGGACCGATCGAATCTTTCCGATGATTTCTTGCGAAACAGGATACGAAACAGGCTCCTGCCTGTCTGGGAGGAAATCCTGGGCCACGACCCCGCCCCGCCCCTGGTCCGCCTGGGCCAATGGGCTGAAAAAGACGAGGCCGCCTTGGATCAGCTCGCCCGCGATCTGTACAGGGAGGCCAGTCTGTCTGATGGCTGCCTGTCCCTGGCCAGCCTGCTTTCCATGCCGGAAGCCTTGGCCGCCCGTGTCCTACAGAACTTTTTCAGCGAACAGGCAGGGACAGGAGGTCCGATCCGTTCCCTGACCGCGGATCAGGTTGATCAGCTCATCAGGCTGGCCACCGCGGTCCTGGCAGGAGAGAAAGAAAAGGCCAGCCTTTCTTTGCCCGGAGGGGTGGAGGCCCGACTGGCTGACGGTCGGCTTTGGCTGTCAGCGCGCATAGAAGGACAAGAAGCTTTTGAAGAGGCGCAAGGCGCCGCGGAGGAAAAATGAATCAAGCTGTTTTGGAAAAGTATGCCCACTTGCTGGTTGGGGTTGGAATCAATGTCAAGGAAGGTGAGCGGGTTCTGATTAATGCTGATACCGAATCACTCCCCCTCGTCCGGGACCTTGTCCGCGCCTGCTGGCAAAAAGGGGCAGGAGATGTGATCACCCGCCTGTCTGACAATGAGATTCTTCTTGCCAAATACCGGGAGGCCCAGGAGGAGGTTCTCGATTATTTCCCTGGCTTCGAAGCCGACTACCGGGAGGAGATGCTGAAGGCGAAATACCATCGGATTCACGTCAATGTGCCCTCCTTGGATTACTTTGCTCAAATTGGGGATGAGCGCATCAGACGGGAGCAGAAAGCTGCCCTGACCGCCACGGAGCATCTCGAAAAATACATGCATGCCGGTGATATAAAATGGACGGTCGCCGCCTTCCCCTCAGCCCGATGGGCCAGGGAACTTTTCCCCAATCTGGAAGGGGAAGAGGCCTTGGAGAAACTTTGGGAGGCGGTTTTGAGGATCTGCCGCCTGGACAGGGAAGACCCGGTCGCGGCCTGGGAGGCCCACGACGCCCTATTGAAGGAACGCGAAAATCGTCTGGATGGAATGGCTTTTGATTACCTTCATTTCGAGGGGCCAGGCACCGACCTGGTCTGTCATCTGCTGGAGGGGCACAAGTGGATCGGGGGATCTTCCCAGACTCCCGAGGGTGTCAATTATGTGGCCAATATCCCGACAGAGGAACTCTTCACGACGCCCCATGCCCTGAAAGTGGAAGGAAGCCTCCGATCCACCAAGCCCCTGTCGATTATGGGGAAAATAATCGAAGATTTTGGCTTCACCTTCAGGGAGGGCAGGGTTGTCGATTATTATGCCGATAAAAACGCAGGTGTACTGGAGGCCATCCTCGATATGGACGAGGGGGCGCGCCGCTTGGGTGAAGTTGCCCTGGTGGCGGATTCCTCGCCGGTTTCGCAGGCAGGCCTCCTTTTCAAATCGACCCTTTACGATGAGAACGCCTCCTGCCATTTCGCCCTGGGCCAGGCTTACGCCGAAGCTGTCCAGGGGGGAGCCTCCATGTCGGAGGAGGAGCGCCAGGCCCTGGGATCCAATAAATCCATGGTCCATGTCGACTTTATGGTAGGGGGGCCCCACTTGGATGTCACAGGATACAGGCAGGGCCAGCCACCGGTCGCTCTGCTCCGGGGAGGTGAGTGGGCCTTTTAGGATCCGCTCCCTGTCGCTTTTGCTACTTATTCAGGAGACGCTGTGTTAGAATGCTTTATGGATTATGGGAAGGTGTTTTCACCCGCCCTTTGACCGATCAGGCGGTGTCGTCGGTTGGCCAATTCTTCGGGCCTGATGGAGGAACTGGAATGGCTGTTATTGATAAGAAAATTGACTATACACTCGTTTCCCGCGAGATGATAAGTGAGTTTGTCGCCCGTTTGGGGAAGGAAATCTCCGAGGATTACAAGGGCGAGGAACTCTACCTCATCTGTGTGCTCAAGGGATCCTTCATGTTCCTGGCCGACCTGGTCAGGGAACTGGATCTGCCTTGCGAGATAGATTTTATGTCGGTCTCGAGCTACGCGGGGGAAAAAAGTACGGGCATTGTCAAGATCAACAAGGACCTTGACCGCAATATATCAGGAAAGCATGTCCTGATCGTTGAGGATATCGTCGATACGGGCATCACGCTCGATCACCTCATGAATCTGCTCTCGACCCGGAATCCTGCCAGCCTCCGCATCGTGACAGCCTTTGACAAGCCTTCGAGGCGGAAGGTTGACATTGATGTCCATTACATCGGCATGGAGATTCCAAATGAGTTCATCGTTGGCTATGGGCTCGACCTGGATGGCTATTTCCGGAATCTTCCGGATGTGGTCGTCCTGTCCGATGACGCCTGAGGGCGCTTGTGGCAGAAGTTTGAATAAAAAGAAAATAATGGGAAATAATAATCAGTAATGAACGCACCGGAAAAAAGAAAATTTGGCGGCTTTTCCTTCTATGTCATCTTGATGGTCATCATCCTGGCAGCTACCTTTTTGATGTCGCGGTCGGATAAGCCCAAGGATACGACACTCTATGAGGTGGAGCAGATGATCGAAAAGGGCTATGTTGAGTCCGTTTCGATAGATGGCGCCACCTTGAATCTGACAATGACCGAGGCTGCCGTCGCGGCCGGCAATCCCTCCAACCTGAAGAAGGATATCCCTTCCGATTCAATCGACAGCTACCTTGAGATCCTGCGTTTGGCACAAGACGAGGGCAAAATCAAGTCTTTTGACTATGTCAGGCCAACCGATTTCAGCGGTATCCTGAATGGCGTCATCATGATCCTCATGATGGTCTCGCTTGGCGCCTTTGTCTTCATCTCCTACTCGAGACGCGATAGTGATGGGAAGACGGCGCTCTCTTTCGGAAAGAGCCGGGCTCAGCTGGCCGACCCCCATCAGATCCGGGTAACCTTTGATGATGTGGCAGGCGCGGATGAGGAAAAGGACGAGCTTCAGGAAGTTGTCGAATTTTTGAAAAACCCGAAGAAGTACGTGGATCTCGGCGCGAAAATCCCCAAAGGCATCCTCCTTGTCGGCCCGCCCGGAACGGGAAAAACCCTCCTGGCAAGGGCGGTCGCGGGTGAAGCGCAGGTTCCTTTCTTTTCAATCAGCGGTTCTGATTTTGTGGAGATGTTCGTCGGAGTCGGCGCCTCACGCGTCAGAAACCTTTTCTCAAACGCCAAGAAGAAGGCGCCCTGCATCGTTTTCATTGATGAGATTGACGCGGTTGGCCGCCATCGTGGGGCAGGACTGGGTGGAGGCCACGATGAACGTGAGCAGACTCTGAACCAGCTCCTGGTCGAGATGGATGGCTTTGGTCCCAATGAGGGCGTTATTGTCCTGGCGGCGACCAACCGGCCGGATATTCTGGACAACGCGCTTCTGAGGCCCGGCCGCTTCGACCGCCGTATCGTGGTCATGCGCCCCGACCTCAAAGGACGTGAGGCCATTTTGCGGGTTCATGCCAAGGGCAAACCCTTTGACGATGATGTCGATCTGGGCGAGATCGCCAAGATCACTCCCGGCTTTACCGGAGCGGACCTGGCCAACCTCCTGAATGAGGCGGCGCTTCTGGCTGCCCGGAGAAACGACAAGGCCATCCACTATGCGGATATTTCCGAAGCTGTCTTCAAGGTAACCATCGGGCCCGAGAAGAAGAGCCGGGTCATAAGCGAGGAAGAGCGGAGGTTGACGGCCTATCATGAGTCCGGTCACGCCATTGTACTACGGGAGGTCTCGACGACTGACCGGGTTGAGCGCGTCTCCATCATTCCCGCCGGCGGTGCAGGTGGCTATACCGCCTTCAAGCCCAGCGAGGACATTTACTTCAAGACCCGGACCCAGCTCCTGGCCGAGATCAAGATGGCCCTGGGTGGCCGGGCGGCGGAAGACCTGGTTTTTGGTGAAATCAGTACCGGGGCCGGGGCGGACCTCAAGGAAATCAACCGGATCGCCCGCAGTATGGTGACCAAGTATGGTATGAGTGAAAGGCTGGGCAACGTGGTCACCGGCAATGAGGACGAGGTTTTCATTGGCCGTGATTACGGTCACGTGATGAATCACAGTGAAGCCCTGCAGGCCGCCATCGACGAGGAAATCGCCCGGATTCTGGACGAGTCCTATGAAGAGACCAAGGCGATCCTGGGGGTTAACCGGCTCTTGCTCGATCGGCTGGCTGACCGACTCCTTGAAAAGGAAAAAATAGAGTCGGCCGAGTTTGAATCGATCTATCAGGAGTTCGCGGTAGAGCCGAAGGCCTTGCCCGGTGAAGGGGCCAAGGATGTCAAGGTCGAGCCTGAGGATATTATTGCGCCGGTTGAGGTTCCCGGGGAAGAAGAAGTCCAGTAGGAGGGATTGCCCGCGCCCGGCGCGGGCAGTTTTATTTTACCGGTTTCATATGATCCAGCCGTCCGGTCAGACGGTCACCGACATTTCGCAAATCGACACCCATAATCAGCAGGACGTCGCCCGGTTCGAGGATTTCCCGAAGATGTGCCTCCAGGTCTTCATTTGTCGGGTAAAATTCAGCCTGGCCCCCCAGTTCATTGATCCTGTCACAAATGTCCTTGGAGCTGATGGAGGAGTCTTTTTCCCTGTCGTCGTAGATCTCCGACATCATGATGGGTCTGATATCCAGCAGGGAGTCGACAAAGTCATCAAAGAAGCCGCGCACACGGCTGTGCGTCAAGGGCTGAAAACAGATCCAGAGGCGCTTGGCAGGTAGATGACGGGCCGCTTCGACGGTGACCCGGACAGCAGAGGGATGGTGGGCATAGTCGATGATGACCTCGGCTCCCTTATACTGGCCAACCCGGGTAAAGCGACCCTCTGCTCCGGAGAATGAGCGCAGCGCCTTCTTGATCGCCTGCGGAGGGGCACCGGCCAGGTCGGCTGTGACAACAGCCCCCATGGCGTTTTGAATATTAAATTCACCGGGTATGGTGAGGGAGATATCGGTCATCCATTGCCCGCGACGGTAAAGGTCACAGGAGGGCTCGCCTTCCTCGTTGTAGAGAAGGTCCTGGTAATAATAATCGGGTTTCAGGCCGCAGGGGGTCCTGTCTTCCGAAGAACCGAACCAGATGATCTTAAACTTGTCCAGATGGCCGGGCCGGAGCTCGTCAATAGCCCGCAACATGGCCGGTATGTCCGGGTCATAGGCGGCCAGGATCAGGAGGGAGCCTTCCGGCTGGATGGCCAGGTACTGGGCGAAGGCCAGGATCAGGTCCTGGTGCTTCTCATAGGCGTCAATGTGGTCGTGGACCAGATTCAAGACGAGGGTGGCCGTCCCCTCGTAGTGGAAGAAGCCCCGCTTGAATTCACAGGCCTCAGATAGAAGCAGATCCTCTGCATTTGACTGGGAAAGATAAACCGTGGTCTGGAAGTCGATCAGTTCGGCGCCGAGGTGGACGGTGGGGTCCAGGCCGGCTTCAATCAGTATGAGGGCGCACATGGCTGTACAGGTGGATTTGCCGTTGGTCCCACTCACATTGACCACCCGTCTGAAGAGGCGGTTGACGGCGCCCAGGAAGATGGATCGTTCCACGCAGGGAATACCAAGTTCCGATGCCCGGAGTCTCTCGGGATTGTCGTCAAAGACGGCCTTTGAGAAAACGACCAGATCGGGTCTTGCCCGGTCGATGGAGGCGGCCTCATGCTCGGAGAGGATGGGGATCCCGAGTTGGCTCAGATAGGCGGTCCTGCTATTGGTATTCGGGTCCGAGCCGAAACAGAGGACGCCTGCGTGATGGGCCAGTTCAGCCAGACCACACATGCTGATGCCTCCGATCCCGACAAAGAATATCCGTTTGCCGGGCGCGATGAAGGAGGCGATGAAGGGATAGTCAGCCGGGATTTCACCGGTTATCTGCTGGATCAGTGGATTGGATGTACGTCGCACCGTGGGGTCCAGGAAGGAGGGGATGTCTGTGGCCAGTCTCTCTTCACAAGGAATGCCGGGCTTTTCTGTCATAGTTTTCACTCCCAAGCTCTCAATCTTCTAAACAGTTTAACACGGAGCAAGGGGCACGTGATAACATGGCGGAGGTTTGGAAGCGGTCGGCACAGCCGGATCCAGCCTTGAAAGCGAAAGGTAATGAGTATTGTTCAAGCACAATCCCTGTCAAAATCCTACCAGGGCAGACAGATCCTGTCGGAGCTCTCTTTTGCCGTCGATGCCGGTGACAGGATTGGCCTGATCGGAAGGAATGGGGCGGGCAAGTCGACCCTGCTGGGGATCCTATCGGGCAGGATCCTGCCCGATAACGGACAGATCAGCAGGGCTGAAGGCCTGATCATAACCGTGCTCGACCAGCGCCCCCTGGCGGACAATGATGATTTTGCCATCCTGGAAAAACCGCGCTTTATAGAAATAGAAGACCGGATTCGGGAATTGGAGAAAAGGATGCAGGTGGCCGGGGAGGATGAACTGGAGTCCCTTATGGAGGAGTTCAGTCGTCTCCAACACCAGTTTGAATCCGAAGGCGCCTACGATTATCCGGCCCGTCTGGCGAAAATCCTGGCCGGCCTGGGCTTAACCGGTTCCCAGATGCAACAGGCCTACACCAGCCTTTCCGGTGGTGAAAAGATGAGGGTGACCTTGGGGAAACTCCTCCTCGAGCCGGCCGATCTCCTTCTTATGGACGAACCGACCAACCACCTGGACCTGGACGGACTTGACTGGCTTCAGGATTATCTCCTGTCCAGGCAGCAGGCCCTGATCGTCGCTTCGCATGACCGTTGGTTCCTCGACCGTGTCTGTGACAGGATCTTTGAACTGGAAAATGGCAGGCTTTACAGCTACCGTGGTACATTCTCCCAGGCCATGGAGCAAAAGAAGGAACGGGAGGAAAGGCTCCAGGTCACGCTGGGCCGCCTGGAGGAGAGGATCAGGCGGGAGGAGGAGGTTACCCAGACCATGCTTTCACACCGGAAGATGAAGTCCTACCACTCCCGCGAGAAGCTTGTGAGAAAGTTGAAAGAAGAGATGCAGACCCTGGCGGAAGAAAAGAATCCGGCCAGGCGCATGTCCTTTTCCTTTCTTCCCCCTGAAGAGAAAAAAGACAGGCAGCGCCTTTTACTGGAGGCCAGAGGCCTGAGCAAGGCCTTTGACAGACCCCTCTTCCAGGGGGTGGATCTGACCCTGCGCGCCTCTGAGAAACTGGCCATCCTTGGTCCGAATGGCTGCGGAAAGACTACCTTGCTGGATATCCTGCTTGGCAGGCAGGAGGCGGATGAAGGACAGATCAGACTGTTCGGTGACCCGCTCATCGCTTCTATGGGTCAGAATGTTGAGTTTGAGGAGGATCAGCAGACGGTCTATGACTACCTGGCCTCCTCTTTTCCCGCGACGGAGGTGGCCATACGGCGGCGGCTCGCCCAGTTTGGTTTTCGTGAGGAAGCCATGGTCAAAAAGCTGGTTTCCCTCTCAGGAGGGGAAAGGCATAGACTCTACCTCTGCTCCCTCCTGGAGTTGAGGCCCCCTTTGCTTATCCTGGATGAACCGACCAATCACCTTGACATAGAATCACGCCGTCTCCTGGAAGAAGGGCTCAAGGAATTCAAGGGGGCCTTGATCACGGTAAGCCACGACCGCTACTTCATCGGCCAGGTGGCGGACCGGGTTCTTGGTTTCGTCGGAGAGAGGGTTGAGGATTTTGACGACTATGCCTCCTGGCACCGACATCACAAACTCTGGCAGGAGACCCGGGCCCAGGAGGAAAGATCCGTCACCAGATCCAAGCCTCCCACGGGCTCCCTGGCCTTGCGGCGGGCCAGGGCGGCAAACAGGCAGGCTTTGAGCCGGCTTGAGAAGGAGATAGAAGCCGGGGAGGAGGAGAGGCGTTTATTCGAGTCCTCCCCGGCCACAAGCCATAGCCCTGAAGACTACGAGCGCTATGCCGCCCTCCTGAAGAGTTTGGAAGAGGGTTACCACCGCTATTTCGAGCTGGCAGAGTCTATGGGACGTGAGGTCCAGGACAGAAGCGTTTGACACCAGGACTCTTTTTGTCGTATTATGATCTGGCGACCGCTCCGGCGGGGTTTTTTAATGTTGCTGAAAAGCGATAACCTCAGTTGGGCGAGACTTTAACAAGGAGAGACCGCATATGAGTTACGCCATCATCAAGACAGGCGGAAAACAGTACCGTGTCGCCGAAGGCGACGAGCTATTTATTGAGACGATCGAGGGGGAGCCGGACGACCTGGTTACCTTTGAAGAAGTTTTGGCCCTATCCCAAGCTGGCTTGCTGAGAGTTGGCACACCGATACTGGAGGGTGCCTCTGTCACAGGAAAGATTGTCAAACAGGGGCGCGGCAAGAAGATTGTCGTCTATAAATATAAGGCCAAGAAGGGCTATCGCCGCAAGCAGGGCCACAGACAGCCCTACACCAAGGTAGTGATCGAATCGATCAAGGGCTGAAATGATACGGGCGGTCTTTCAGTATGACCGGAAGAACCGGATCGAATCATTCCATATGGAGGGTCATGCGAAAGGCTGGAGGCCTTGGCCGGATGTAATATGTGCCGGGGTTTCGGCTATTGCCCAGACCGTGATTGGAAGCCTGCAGGAATTGGCGGGCGTCGAGCCGGTCTATTCGCTCCAACCGGGGTCCATCCTTTGTCAGGTGGCCTACCCGGAAGATAAAGACAAGGCGGCGATTGCCGCGACATTGATGGAGTCAGCCAGAATCGGCTGTTTACAGATCGAGGACAGTTACGGGCCAGAGTATGTGACCGTCGTCGACAGGCCTTTTACAGATACAAGGGGGGAAAACCATGATCAAGATTAATCTGCAACTTCTTGCCCACAAGATGGGGATGGGCAGTTCGCGTAACGGGCGTGACTCGAAGTCAAAGCGCCTGGGCGCCAAACTGGCGGATGGCCAGTTCTGCACGGCGGGCAGTATCATCTACCGCCAGCGTGGAACCAAGATCCATCCGGGCAATAATGTCGGTATTGGGAAAGACGACACGCTCTTTGCCAAGGTTGACGGACTTGTCCGCTATGAGCGCATCTCGCGAAAGCGGAAGCAGGCGAGCGTTTATCCTGTCGAGGCATAAGGGAAAAGGGAGCGGCGCAAGCCGCTCTTAATCTATAGGCCATGTTTTACGATCACGCGACAATTGAAGTCAGGTCAGGAAACGGCGGGAATGGCCGTGTGTCTTTCAGGCGCGAAAAATACATACCCAACGGCGGCCCCGACGGCGGCAATGGGGGCCGGGGCGGCAGTGTCATAATCCGGGCGGATCACAATCTCAATACCCTGCAGGATTATCGCTTTAAACACCATTTTTTCGCGGAGGACGGCCAGTCGGGCCAGGCCAAACGTATGGCCGGCGCCAGCGGCAGTGATCTTGAACTCAAGGTTCCCCCGGGGACTCTGGTCCTGAAAGCGGGAAGTCGTGAGATGATCGCGGATCTGCGGGAAAGCGGCGACCAGGTAGTGGTCGCCAAAGGAGGCGCCGGCGGCCGTGGCAACCTTTCATTTGCCAATCCAATCCGCCAGGCCCCCCGCTTCGCGACCGCGGGGAAGACCGGTGAGAGCCTCAAGATCGACCTGGAGCTCAGGCTTCTTGCCGACGCGGCGCTTGTGGGCTTCCCTAATGCCGGCAAGTCGACCCTGCTCTCTGTCGTATCGGCAGCCAAGCCCAAGATCGCCTCCTATCCCTTTACCACCCTCCAGCCCATCCTGGGTGTCGTTGAGGTCGGCGGCGCCCGCTTTGTGCTCGTTGATGTCCCGGGTTTGATCGAAGGGGCTTCAGAAGGGGCCGGTATGGGGCATGAGTTTTTACGGCATGTTGAACGGGCCCGCATCCTGATTCACGTCCTGGATGTCTCTTCCTTTGACGGCAGCGACCCGCTGGACAGGTACCAGATCCTGAATAAGGAGCTGGCCCGTTACAAGAACCTGCTGGGGAAAAGGCCGGTCTGGGTGGTTCTGAACAAGATAGACCTGGTTGAGAACCAGGAGCTTGACAGGATCCGCCAGCGGATTGAAGCGGATGGCTATCGGGTCTTTGCCCTATCGGCGGCGACGACGGAAGGCGTCAATGCCTTTATCCGGGCCCTGGCCGCGGAAGTTTTAACCTTGCCTCCCCCTCAACTTGAGGAGATCGAGCAGAGGAAGCATTACCGCTTCGATAAGAAATTCGATTTTGAATTGAAAAAAGAGAAGGGGAAGCTGGCGGTGGAAGGGCCCTTTATCCGGGAACTTATGCTGTCGACCAACTTCAGTGACACGGAATCCTTCCGTCATTTTCAGAAGCGTATTGTTGACAGTGGAATACAGGATGCCCTGCTTGACGCAGGCGTAGAGGAAGGGGATGAGGTTTTCCTGGACGGGGCCTCTTTTGAATTTCAACTTTAGAATCGACATGACAGGTGGCAGGTCGTGTATAATATCCCAAATACAGGCCGGTGGCTGATCACTCTCAGCCGCCGCGGTTGTGAAAGTGAGGGAAACCATGCAAAAGTATATTTGTGACGTTTGCGGTTACGTCTACGATCCTGAATTCGGCGACCCCGATGGTGGGATCGACCCTGGCGTGGCATTCGAAGATTTGCCGGACGACTGGGTTTGCCCGGTTTGCGGTGTACCCAAGGAAGACTTCTCACCTCTGGAGGAATAGCCGGCCGGAGCGGCTTTCAAGCCAATCAAGATGTTTAAGGAAAAAAGAGCTGCCCGACCGGCGGCTCTTTTTATTCCAGGCCTCCCCGATGATCCTATTCCTGAAAGTGTGCCGGAAGTCACGGGCATACTTGTGTGTTAGGAAACAGGACGCCTCGTCCCGGAATTCACTCTGTTATTATAAGTCAGCAAAGCCGCGTTAATTCGCATGACAGGAGGAAGAGCAATGTCTATTCAGAAAATCACCCGCCGCGTGACCCAGGTAGGGGCGGACGATCCTGGCCTTCATTACTTTGATTGTCTTATGCCGACCCCTCACGGCACGACTTACAACAGTTTTCTAGTCGAAGGTGACCAAAAAACAGCCCTGATCGATCCGGTTCAGGAGGACACGGTCGACCAACTCCTTTCCAACCTCCAGGAACTCGATATCAAAGATCTGGACTATATTTTCTGCCTGCACGCCGAACAGGATCATTCCGGAGCCCTCTCCATCCTGCTCGACCGCTATCCCGGGGCCCAGGTCGTCGCGACAGACAAGGTGGCGGAGTTTTTGCGGATCCACCTCCACGTCGATGGGGATAGGGTCAAGCTTGTTGCCGAAGGTGACAAGATCGACCTGGGAGGCCTTACACTGGAGTGTTTGCCCGTTCCCTTTGCCCACTGGCCCGACAACACCATGTTCTGGATGCCAGAGGAGAAGATTCTTTTCAGCTCGGATCTTTTTGGTAGCCACTACGCGCCTGACATCCCCGGTAAACCGGACGACATGATCAGGATCCAGGAGTCGCGTACTTATTTTGCCGAGATCATGATGCCCTTCCGCAGCCACGTGGCCCGTTATGTCGAGAAAGTGAGGGCCCTGGATCCAGCCATCATCTGCGCAGCCCATGGGCCGGTCTGGTTCGAGCCTGACACCATCCTTACGGAATATGAGCGTATGGCCTCGGACAAGACTACCCGCCAGGTCCTGATCGCCTATGTCTCCATGCACGGCAGCACGGCCAAGATGGTCAAACTGCTGGCGGAAGTCCTCAGTGATGAGGGGATAGACGTCAAGCTGGTCAATCTGGGCAGCGACAAGACTGATTTCCGGGTTCCGGTCGGCCGGGTGTTGACGGAATCGATCTGTGCCGGGGCTCTGATCCTGGCCTCCCCGACTGTTCTGGGAGGGGCCCATCCTTTGGCTGCCGCCATGACCATGTTGATTGGCGGGCTCAATCCGCCCATCCGCTACTTTGGCATTGTAGGCTCCTTTGGTTGGGGCACACAGATAGAGAAGCAGCTTGAAGGATTGATGGGCCGTCACAAGTCGTCACGGCTCGAGCCGCTCCTGATTCGCGGTCTGCCGACTGAGGAGGACAAGGAAAAGGTGCGCGCCTACGCGGTCAAGCTTGCGGAGGACTTGAAAGCCCTCCCGGAGGAAGAGGTCCTGACGGACTGCTGATGACAGAAGAGCTCTATGAAGACGCCCTGGCCACACCCCTGGTCAGGGCGTTTTTTCTTGTTCAGGCAAGAGGGCTTCAATGATGGCGGTCAGGACTTCGTGCGAGCGTTCACGCCAGGCGAGGGCCGCCTTCCTGGCCAGATCCTCTGTGGGGAAGAGGAGGGAGAGGGTCAGATCCCCGTCCTGATCCCCCGCCTGCCTGCAGGTCAGTCGGTACTGGCCCGATGGGGTGGGTTCAATCCGGGTGGTGATTGTATCCTTGAGCCGGCGATCCAGGTCCCCTTCAGAAAGGTAAGCGGATAAAAACCGCTTGGTCGCTGGCGGGATCTGGTTTTCCAGCGCCTTCAGGGCCGTCTGTCCCGCTTCCGTCAAGTCACAGCGTTCGACAGCCTTGTCGCGGGCGTCGTGCAGGATTTCGCCTTTTCTGACCGCCACATGAATCAGGCGTGACGCAAGGAGCTCGTCCAGGGCTTGTGTCACGTCAAAATAATCCATGGATAAGGTCGCCAGAGCGGCGTCGCAGAGCAGTGATCTCCTGATACCAGGAACCTGATCCGTGATGTGTAGCAGGATTAGCTTGTGAACCGGGATGGCTGACTCACTCATACCACGACCTCCCGGCCACAATTCTATCACAGG
>CAZAKT010000026.1:0-20539 GCA_964486135.1 uncultured Mageeibacillus sp. | reverse complement strand
GCGCGCTTGCTTTGGGAGCAAGAAGCCGCAGGTTCAAGTCCTGTCACCTCGACCAAGCGAAATGCCCTGGGAGAATTCTGACATACTCCGAGGGCATCCTTTTTTTGATCCGGAGCCATCAAGCCCCGATGAATGCTTCTATCTCCCTCTCCATCTGGTCCGGATTGTCAAAGACGGTCCCGTGGCCCGCGTTTTTGATGACGCGGAGACGGGAACCCCGGATCTTGCCATGGAGATACTGTTGCTGCCTCCTGGTCATCCAATCCCGCTGTCCGATCAGGATCAAGGTGGGGCAGTCTATAGCAGGCAGCCCCTCCCCGCTCTCCATACTTGTCACCGCCTTCCAGACCCTGTTGAAGACGTCATGGTCCAGGCTTCCGATCACATCCCGGATATAGCGCTTGGCCCCGGGATCCTTGCCGCCCAAGGCCAGGGATGAGAGCCAGGCAATCCAGGACATGGGCAGGAGCCGTTGGCAAAACCGGTTGACGGGCACCAGGAGGCGTTCAAAGCGGTTGAACTTGTTTGTGAAAGGCGTGCCGATCAGGATCAGCCTATCCACCCTTTCCGGTGCCCGGATGGCTGTCTGAATGGCGACATGACCGCCCATTGATAGGCCGCAGAGGATGGCCTTGGGAAGTTCCAGATGATCCAGGAGGGCCACCAGGTCCTGCCAGAAGAGATCAGGTGACAGTTCACCTGCCGGGAGGGAGGATCTCCCATGCCCCCGGGCGTCCAAGGTAATGACCTGGTAGTCTGGGCAAAAATAATCGACCTGCCTCCTCCACTGGCGACTATCCCAGCTGGCGCCATGAAGGAAAACAAGCGCCTTACCTGAGCCGGTCAGCTCATAGTAAAGAGTCGCGCCCTGATTTTCAAAATAAGGCAAATACCTACCCTCCGCTCCCAGCTTAGCCGGGCCCGGGATTACAGTCAATATCGGGCTTTCATCTCCCCGACCACTGTCGTTAATTGCTTTTTGAACAGTTTGGAAGTCAATTGTCTCTGTTGACCAGCTAAGCTGTAAAGCTGCCGTCCGAGACTTCCAACTTGAAATTTTCCTCTCATAATATATAATTGTGTTAATGATTGTATACAATCGACATCAGGTCAAGGACGGTAATGGATTAAGTGAAGCTAAAGCTGGCAAATTTCCAGGTCGAGACGCTCTGTTTTGGAGATAGAAGCGAATTTCGTAATGGCAGGCTGACTATCAATAAAGAGGAAGCCCTGTCAGTTGTATTGGAAGATGAACACATCACAGAGGCTGAATTGTACATCGTCAAGCCGGGGGACCCGGTCCGTCTCGTACCGGTGAAGGACGCGATAGAGCCCCGCTACCGTGTCGGAGGAGGCCCGGTCTTCCCTGGCGTAACAGGCCCTCTTCTTCAAGCGGGATCAGGTGAGACAAAGGCGCTCAAGGGTATGAGCGTGATCGTCGTAGGCAAGCATTATGGTGGTTTCCAGGATGGCCTGATCGATATGGCGGGTGAGGGCGCAAAGTACAGCTACTTCTCCCAGCTTAAGAATCTTGTTCTGGTCGCCCATACCGATGAGGATTTCGAATACTTTGAACAACAAAAGAGGAATAAGGCCTTGCGTTGGGCCGGACTCCGCCTGGCGGAGTATATCGGTTCCATTGTAAAGGACCTGGCAGCTGACAATGAGGACGTCTTCGAATTTGAGGCGATTACCAAACGGGACAGCGGAGCAAGTGCCTTGCCAAGCCTTGTACTGGTCTTGCAGCCACAATCCCAAATGGAGGAAATGGGCTACAACACCTTGCTTTACGGCTGGGACTGCAATCATATCCTGCCTACCCTTATGAATCCAAATGAAGTATTGGATGGCGCTCTGGTGTCCGGTTCCTTCATGCCCAGCTCCTCCAAGTGGTCAACCTATGATTTTCAGAATTTTCCCATGATCCGGAGTTTGCTCCAGGAAAACGAAAAGAGCTTGAATTTCCTTGGGGTCATCATGTCCAACCTGAATGTCGCTCTCGAACAAAAGGAACGGGCAGCTCAATTTGTCGCGCAACTGGCAGGGACCCTGGGGGCTGATTCCGCCATTGTCGTCGAAGAGGGCTATGGGAACCCGGATGTAGACTTTACTGCCTGTATCATTTCATTGGAGGAAGCGGGCATCAAGACGGTGGGACTGACCAACGAATGCACGGGACGGGATGGGGCAAGCCAACCCCTGGTGTCTATGGACGAGAGGGCGGACGCAATCGTCTCCTGCGGGAATGTATCCACCTTGATAGAACTCCCCGCCATGGAGGTCGTTCTGGGCGAGCTGGAATCCCTCGCCAGGGATGGCTTGTCGGGCGGCTGGAGCAAGGATGACAAGCTTGGACCCTCAGTCCGTCCGGACGGGTCCATCATTCTGGAAAATAATGCCATGTTCTGTGGCGATCAAGTGGTTGGCTGGTCGGTCAAGACGGTAGCGGAGTATTAGGGGGGAAATGGCATGAAAGCGATTGTCTATGTGAACCAGTTTTTTGGCCAAATCGGTGGTGAAGAGAAAGCGGATCTCGGGCCCCTCATCCGCCAAGGTCCGGTTGGCGCTGCCCTCGCCCTGCAGGAAGCCCTGGGAAGTCAGGTGGAAGTGACCCACACCCTGATCGCCGGCGACAACTATATGAGCAGCAAGGAACAGGGCGCCATTCAAGAAGCCCTGGCCTTGATTGAAGGCAAGGCTCCCGACATATTTTTCGCCGGCCCCGCCTTTCGCGCGGGCCGTTACGGCATCTCCTGCGGTAAAATCTGTAAGGCGATACAGGATAAGTATCAGATCCCTGCCCTGACTTCCATGAATATGGAAAATCCCGGTCTTGCCCTCTATCAATCCAAGATATTGATTTTCAAGGGTGGGGCGAGCGCGGCATCCATGAAAAAAGATGTGGCCGCTATGGCAAGCTATGCTTTGAAACTTCTCAACGGGGAGCCTCTTCTGCCCGCCGAACAGGAAGGCTATTTTGGGCGTGGCAGGAGGTATCAGTTTTGGCCCGACCCAGCTGTAGCCGCTGTTGACCGGGTGCTTTCCATGTTGTTCAACAAAATCCAGGGTCTGCCCTACACATCCGAACTTGAAATTCCGAAGCTTGAGCGCACCCCCATTGCGCCTGCGCTCACAGCCGATGAGCTCAGCAGGTCGAAGGTAGCCCTCATAACGACAGGCGGCATCGTCCCGGCGGGCAATCCCGACCGCATACAATCCGCCTCTGCTACAAGATGGGGAAGTTACGATATCGAGGCCAGAGAAGGCCTGATAAAAGGAGACTATTTGACCATCCATGCGGGCTTTGACCCCAGTGCGGCCAATAATGATCCTCAAGTCATCCTCCCCCTGGATGCCCTGCTTGCCTATCAAAAACAAGGTAAAATAGGAGCTGTCTACAGATATTTCTTCTCCACCGTGGGAACCGGGACCACACAGGCGGAAGCAGCCCGTATGGGTAATGAGATGGCTGAACAGCTGAAAAAAGACGGAATACGCGCGGCAATCCTAACCTCCACCTGAGGTACCTGTACCCGTTGCGGTGCAACGATTGCCAATGAAATTGAAAAAGCCGGAATCACCATCGTCCAGATGGCCAATTTGATCCCCGTTTCAAGGACAGTTGGGGTCAACCGGCTGGTGGCTACCATTTCCATCCCCTATCCACTGGGAGATCCAACCAAATCAAAAGACGAACAGTTTGACCTGCGTTATAAACTAGTCGGCCAAGCCTTGGACGCGCTGACTACGGATATTACGGAAGCTCGTGTTTTCAACGCTTAGATCGAAGGAGCAGGTGATACACAATGCCATTTATACAGGAGAACCAGAAAAAGAGTTTAAGTGAAATTGCGGTCGATTATATTAAGATCAATATATTGAGCGGCCATTACAAGAGTGGGGACAGGCTTATTGAGTCTGATATTTCTTCCGTATTGGGAATAAGCCGGGCCCCAGTACGAGAAGCCATGCGGCAGTTGAATGTCGAGGGTATCGTAACCTTCCTGCCGCGCAGAGGCAATTCCGTCCTGGACCTGACCCTGGAAGAGTCACTTGAGATTTTCGAAATCCGCAAGAGCCTGGAGAAACAGATCTTGGAGATCCTCCTCGATCGTGATCTGCTGGAAGAGGATGATATCGAGGAGCTTAAGTCATTCGTGGCAGATATGCTGTCCTATGAGTATGACCCCAAGAGTCCTCACAGCATGCTCTATCAACTCAATTCCAGGGACCTGCAGTTCCACGAATACCTGTGGCGGGCCTCGGGAAGCAACCACAGGGCCCAGATCTTGGAGAAACTATTCTATCAATTGCTCATGGTAATGAATCGCAACACGATAACCCTGGGTACCTTCAAGGAAAAAGCGCTGGAACACAGGCGGGTCCTGAAGGCCCTGGAGGAAAAGGACCTTAAGAAGACCCTCCAGGAATTCGATGACCACATGGACGCCTACATCAGGGCCATGAAAAGCAGTGTATTTCCCACTTCAAGCCCCTCCTGACCAGGAGGGGGAAGATCACTTGCGGTTCAGTTGTCCGATGCTGCTGTCTATGCCCAGCCTTTGACAGATCCCTTTGAGGACGCGGGCCGAGTTGGCGAGGAAAAGTTCCGGATCCCTATAATTCTCGGAATACAACTCTGTTGAGAGATAACCATCGTAGCCCCAACGTTGGAAGACTGTCAGCATATCCTCCAGGGGGACGATTCCATCCTCCAGACGGAGATGGGCGTCGCTGACCCCATCCGTATTGCAGATGTGTATGTAATCCATCCTGTCCCCCAGTTTCGAAAAGTAATCAGAATAAGGTTCAAAGGCAAGAATGGGGGGCACCATATCCATAAGGAAGTGAAGCTGGGGATGGTCGATATCCCTTTGCAGGCGGGCGCAATCATCAACCGTGCACACAACCGGACTTTCCATGGCCGTAAGGGGCTCAACTGAAATCTTTACACCCGTCCCGGAGGCATGGTCAAGCAGTTCCTCCAGGCTCTGGACAAAGGCGGCCCAGACAAGGTCCCGGTCCTGATTGTAGCCTGGATGGTCTGCCACGGTAAGGACCCGTGGACAAGCAAGTGAATTTGCCAGATCGACATGCCGCTTCATACTCTCCACGGCCTGCTTCCGTTCGAGCTCATTCAGTGAAGCCAGGCTTCTGGAAACGTTGAGCTCCGCCGGGACTAGCATGGGTATCTCAAGCTGGTACTTTTCCTTCAAGGACAGGATCTTCCCTATCGCTTCCTGGTCCATGTCGTCAGGATGGGCATGGGGCCTCCCACACCAGATCTCCACACCGTCGAATCCATAGTAGCTGGCACATTCAAAGCAGAAGTCGAGGGGGTATCTTCTGAAATCCAAGGTAATAAAGGCAAATTTCACAGGCGCTCCCTTTCTCTCAAGGCTAAACCGTTATCAGTTTGACAAGATCCGAGTAACGTCTCCTCTGTTCCCGGCTGAAGCCGTCATCTGTAATTATGGTATCGATTTCTTCTATCCCATAGACCCGGATGAAGGATACCTTGTCAAATTTACTGCTGTCGGCAACCAGGATTTTTTCGTCCCCTGCCTTCAACATGGCCTGCTTGATTCCGACATCAAAAAAACTGGAATTGGTTACGCCCGCCCTTTCATCGACAGCGTCCGCGCTCAAAAATACCTTGTCCACATTTATGTCATTGATAAAGTCCTCGGCATGGCTGCCGACAAGGGTATAGTAGCCATCCGTCCGCACCCCGGCGGTCAAGATGATCCTTGAGCTGCGGTGAAGGACAATATTGTAGGCGATATAGAGATCATTGGTAATGACCGTGATATTGCGGACATCGGCAAGGCCAAGCGTGATCGGATAAGTCGTGGTGCCGGAGTCAAGCAGGATGGTCTCCCCCTCCTTGATCATTGAAGAGGCTGCCTCCCCGATCCTCCGCTTCTCCTCCGTATGCACCGACATTTTTTCACTGTGGAGTCGCTCATAAGCCTTGTGGATGCGGTTGCATACGGCTCCTCCATGGGTTCTGCGCACGGCACCCTGGTTATGCAACTCGTCCAGGTCACGGCGGATTGTCGCCAGGGACACCCCGAATATTTCGACCAGCTCCTTGGTGTTGGCCCCCTTCTTCTGTTCGATGTACTCCAGGATTTGATTCTGGCGCACGGCGGGGGCTCCACCCTTATATTCGGTATGCTTCTCACCCATTTTCACTCCCCTTATTCGTCAAGACAAAGAAATACTTCAGGGATAGAGCGTACACGCTACCTTGTGAGTAGCTGTAATGTTTTTCAATTCCAAATCGACTTCCCTGCAAATGTCCTTGGCGTAAGGACACCTTGGAGCGAAGCGGCAACCTGGCTTGGGGTTTATCGGGCTCGTAAGCTCGCCTTTAATAATCGTACGTTCCATGTTGCGATATTTCAAGTCCGGTATCGGAATCGATTTGAGGAGGATCTGCGTATAGGGGTGCTTGGGATCATCAAAGAGTTCGTGGGGCTTCCCCGACTCAATGCACTGCCCCAAATACATGACCACAATTTCTGTTGAAATATGCTTGACAACACTGAGGTCGTGCGTGATGAAAAGAAAGGTCAGACCCTGGTTCTCCTGCAGGTCCATCATCAAATTCAGAATTTGCGCCTGAATGCTGACATCAAGGGCCGAGACGGGCTCATCGCAGACAATGAATTCAGGAGAAAGGGCCAGGGCCCGGGCTATCCCCACCCGCTGCCTCCTGCCACCGTCAAGTTCATGAGGATAGGCATTGACCAGTTTCCGGGAAATACCAACCGTATCCATAAGTTCCCGTATTCTGAGATTCAAGGCTTTGGAATCGCGGACGACCTGATTGACAAGCAGGGGCTCAGCGATGACCTGACTGATCGAAAACCTGGGATTCAAGGAGGCGTAAGGGTCCTGAAAGATAATCTGCATTTTATTGCGCATGGCTTTCATCTCACGGTTGGATATTTTCAAGATATCCTGGCCCTCCCAGAGGACCTCCCCTCCTGTCGCGGGTAACAAGCGCAGGATGGTCCGCCCCAGCGTACTCTTCCCGCAGCCGCTCTCCCCTACCACCCCCAGGGTATTGCCTCTCTCAATGGCAATATTGATCTTGTCGACGGCGTGGAGGTTTCCTGACGGTGTCTTGAAATACTTTAATAGATTTTTTGTTTCCAATAGCATGGTGATATTATTTGCCTCCATTCTTGTAGGATTCAAATAAATGACATTGAATCGTATGCTTACCCAGCGTATAGGCTTTCGGTATCCTTTGGCGGCAAATCTCCATACATTGGGGACAACGCTCATGAAATTTACAGCCGGGGGGTAGAGCCGTGGGATCCGGCATCAAACCATCGATCGGTTTCAGGCGGTTCGCATCTTCCTGGAGACTGGGCAGTGAACCAAAAAGACCCAGGGTATAAGGATGATGGTTTTCACTCTCCTTGTCGAAAATATCGTATACCGTTCCTTTTTCGACTATTTCGCCCGCATACATGATGGCGACCTGATCACACATCTGGGCGACAATGCCCAAGTCATGCGTAATGAGGAGCATTGAAGTGTTAAACTGTTCCTTCAATTCGCTGATGATATTCAAAACCTGGTTCTGGATCGTCACGTCAAGGGCTGTCGTCGGTTCGTCAGCGATCAGGAGCCTGGGCTTGCAGACCAAGGCCATGGCGATGACAACCCGCTGCTTCATCCCACCAGAGAATTGGTGGGGGTATTCATTCTTCCTGAAAGGCGGAATACCCACCAGCTCAAGAATCCGCTCCACTTCTTTTTCCGTTTCCTTTTTATTGGTTTTGGAATGAAACTCGATGGCCTCCCCGATTTGCCTGCCTATGGTCAAAACGGGGTTGAGACTGGTCATGGGATCCTGGAAGATCATGGATATTTCGGATCCCCTTAGTTTGCGCATCTCCTCCTCCGGGAGACCCATCAATTCCTGGCCATCGAAGTAGATCTCCCCCTTGGTCACCTTCCCGATATCCTTGGGCAGAAGCTTCAATATGCTGAGAGCCGTCGTCGTCTTGCCGGCGCCAGTCTCCCCGACCAGGCCGAAAATCTCCCCCTCCTCAATCTTGAAGCTGATACCGTTTACGGCGAAAAATACATCTTCCGAAGTTTCATACTTTACATGCAGATCTTCGACTGAAATCAAATGTGTCATCTTATACCTCTTAAACAGCTAGTCCTTCAACTTGGGGTCAATGGCATCGCGCAGTCCGTCACCCAGGAGATTAAGGGCCAGGACGGTAAGCATGATGGCAATACCCGGGAAGAGAACGAGCCAGGGCGAATAACGGATAAAGCGCTGACCCTCATTGAGCATGTTCCCCCATTCAGGTGTGGGGGGCATAACGCCCAAACCCAAATAGCTGAGTCCGGCAGCCGTCAGTATGTCGTACCCGACACCCAGGGTCGCCTGTACGATTAGCGCCGGAACCGTATTGGGGAAGACGTGTTTGAGCAGGATCCGCCCGTGTCCGGAACCCGTGGCCACGGCAGCCTCAATATACTCATTGTCCTTGATGGAGAGGACTGAGGATCGGATAACCCGGGCGTAAAAGGGGGTGTCGGCGACGCTTATGGCAATAATCAAATTGAGGAGGCTCGGTCCCAGGGCAGATACAACGGCTATTGCCAGGAGGGTCGGGGGAATGGACATAAGGACATCCATGAACCGCATGATGATATTATCGACCGCGCCGCCAAAGTAGCCAGAGATGGCCCCGATGGCCCCTCCCACGAAGAGGGCAACGATGATGACGGAAAAGCCGATCAAGAGGGAAAAACGACTCCCGTAGATGACCCTGGCCAGTATATCCCTGCCAAAACCGTCCGTACCGAAGGGATGCGCAAGGCTGGGGGGTTGGAGCTTGTTTTGAACGTCCTGAGCCACAACCTGTGTCTCATAGTCGATGCCGAAAAAGCTGTAGATACAAACCCCGACAATGAAGAGAAGGAGGAAGAAGCCGAAAATGGCCAGCTTCTTACGTCTGAAGCGGCGGAAAGCGCCCTGCCAGAAACCGATGCTCTCCCTGTCGACCTGCTCAGCCAGTGTATTGATTGCGTATGTGTTCATTGCTGCCTAAGCCTTCTTTCCGTATTGAGCTTTAATCCTTGGATCAATGAAGCCGTATGAGAGATCGACTAGAAGTGTGACGATACTGAAGACAAAGGATAAGAACATGACGCATCCCATGACAACGGGAATGTCCTTGGAGCGGATTGCCGTCAGGAGCAACATACCCAGACCGGTCATGCCAAAAACCGACTCAATGATTATGGAGCCACCCAGAATGTATCCGAAATTGGCGCCCAGGGTTGTTACAACCGGCAAAAGCGCGTTCCGGACGGCATGTCTCCAAATAATGACTGAATCCTCCGCCCCCTTCGCCAAGGCCGTCCTGATGTAATCCTGCCGGATAACCTCCAGCATGGAAGACCGGGTCATCCTCATAATCTGAGCGATACTCCCGGCGGACATGGTGATGGTCGGCAGGATGAAATTCAGAAGACTGTCGGAACCAGTCGCCGGCAAGAGGTTGAGATAAAGCGAAAAGAGGAGCATCAACAGCAGGCCCAGCCAAAAGGAGGGCATGGCAAGGAAGATCAAAGCGATGACCATCCCAACACCGTCAATAAATGTGTCCTTCTTGAGAGCGGACAAAACCCCCATCGGAATCGCGATGACAGAAGTAAAGGCGATGACCAGTGCGGACAGCAAGAGGGTTACCGGAAACCTTAACATTATGTCATCGATAACCTTGTAACCGGACCGGTAGGATGTGCCGAAATCACCCTGGAGCAGATTACCCATATAACGGGTGTACTTGACGAAAAAAGGATCATAGTAGCCCAGCTTCTCATTCAAGGCCTCGACGGCATCCGGCTTGGCCATCTCACCAAGGATGAGTTTACCTGGATTGCCCGGGGTGAGGTTGATAATTGCGAAAATGATAAGGGAAATGCCAAGCAAAACAGGTATCATTAACAGCAGTCTTTTTAGAATATATTTGTACATTGCAAAAGTACTCCTGAACTGACGGAAGGATTCCCACGACATTGCCGGCTTCCTGGGAAGCCGGCAATGTCCGGAAGAAGACTGGTCTTACTTCCAGTTAATCCTGGGAATCTGCCAGGCTTCCGCGATAGGTATTCTTTCGATATCCAAATCCTTATTGAAGGCTACGCTGCTGATTTTCCACAAAACAGGAATGTAGGGCACCTCTTCATTTACGATGTCCTGGAATTCCTTGTAAATTTCGTCGCGTTTCTCAGGATCCGGTTCCACCTTGCCCGCCATCAAAAGCGCATCCACTTCAGGATTGTTGTAGCGGCCGTAGTTGCCTCCCAGAATCTCATCACTCTTGTAGATGGGGTATAGGGCGACATCCGGATCGGGAGTCCAACCCAACCAGGCGTAATAGGTGATGTCAAAGTCCCCGGCTTCCATGGCTACCCAGAAAGCTCCGGCTTCCAGAACTTCAATTTCAGCGATTATGCCAATCTTCCGCAGGTCGGCCTGAATGCATTGAATGGCCACGGAATTGGTTGAGAAGGTTGACAGGGTGATTTCAAAGCCATCCGGAAAACCCGCTTCGGCCAGAAGTTTTTTGCCTTCTTCGATGTCATATTCATTCTTGACATAGCCCTCAACATAACCGGGATAGCCCTCGGTCATCAGGGAATAGGTGGGAATTCCATTTCCCTCGCGGGAGGCCTCAATGAGTGCGTCCCGATCGATGCATCGGGCAATGGCCTGGCGGACCTTGATGTTGTCCAGGGGCGGATTCGTAGTGTTTAGCAACATGAAGTAGAAGGTGGCGTTGGAATGCTTGACCACCTTCAGGTTGGGATTGGCCTCCAAGGTGGCCAAATCCGCATCGTCCGGATGGAGATACATATCAATTTCGCCCTTCTCGAGGGCAACCGCGCCTGTGGACTGGTTGGTTAAAATTTTGTAGGTTACCTTCTTGATCGAGGGCTTCTCTCCAAAATAATCGTCATACATTTCAATGACCACCCGGTCGCCCTGAACCCATTCAACAAATTCATAGGGGCCACAGCCAATCGGTGACCTTGACATGGATTCTTCACCATCCGCCATGAAGCTCTCCTTGACAATCCCGGAGTAGGCGGCTATCAGCTGCAGACCAGGTTCGTAAGGGTATTTGTAGAAGATCTTGACTGTAGTGTCATCCACCACTTCCGCCCGGTCGATAAAGTTCATGTAAGGGGCGGAATACTCGCATTCAATCATATCCTTGACCGTAAAGACCACGTCTTCCGGCTCAACGGGATCACCATTGTGATACTTGACCCCTTCCGCCAAATGGAAGGTGTACTCCATACCATCCTCGGAAACATCCCAGGACAGGGCAAGACCGGGCAGAACATTGCCGGCGTCGTCCGTCCTCACCAAGGGTTCAAAAATATTCTTGGTCAGGGCCAGCGAGGTGACGTCGAAGACCCTCCGCGGATCGAGCCTGGTGATATCCTCACCCGTACCGATTACCAGCGTATCCCTTTTCTCCCCCGGCCCGTCCGTTTGATCATCCGTCTTTTTACCGCTGCAGGCTGTTGACAGGAGCATTGCAGCCGCCAGGATGAGCACCAGGACGATAGCGTACCTTTTCTTCATATCGTTTCCTCCTAAAGAATGATATTTTATGAAGCTTTGAGCTTCTTCACACCAGCATAATGACTGTTTTTGCACTATTTAGATTCTATTATGACGGAATTTGCTTGTCAAGGCCCGGATATTTTGATCGACTTGTTCAAATAAGAACATAAAGTTGCAAATAACTTGACTCAAAATTGTTTCAGCCCTAGTATTCAGATTAAGTGAATTGTCACTGATTTTGAGAAAATCTATTGGGAGGCAGTTGAATATGGAAAAGATCAAATTCGTCGAACTGAGAGGCAACTTCGAAGAACGAGGCTACCAGCACGGTCAGCAACTTAAGGAAGAAATTCATTCCTTCTACGATAAATGGATACGAAATTCCCAGAAGGGCAGCAATTCTCCCTCCGAAGGCGAATTGCTGGGCTACGCTGGCCTCCTGCTCCCCGACGCCAAGGAATACGCCCCGGAATTGATCAGGGAGATTGAGGGAATTGCGAAAGGGGCTGAAATTGAATTTGAGAAAGTTTTCTTCCTCAACTGCTTTGATGAGATATGCAGCTATGATGACGAAAAGGTTTCAACAAACTTCCAGGGTTGCACCGTGCTTGCCGCGGCTGGATCTGCCGTCAGCTCCGGGAATGCCTTAATCGGCCAGGGCTGGGACGTTGATGGCTGGTATCCTTCGGTCATCTTCCACAGCCAGCCGACTGACCAGGACCAGGAATACCTTTGTTATACGCATCCTGGCATTGTTGGCGGCACGGGCCTGAATAGCTCAGGGATTGCCTCTGTCTGGAACAGCCTGAAAACAAGCGATGCCAGACCCGGGGTTCCCGCCACCTTCCTGTGCAGAAAAATAATGGGTAAGACAAGTCTCTCGGACGCTGTCGAAGCGGTAATATTCGCAAAACGGGCCAATGGTACGAATCTTATGATCGCCAATCCCCAGGCCGCCATCAATGTTGAAACCACGGCGGAAAAATTCTATACCAGCTATGTTCAGGATGTCTTCTCCCACGCCAACCATATCGAGGCGGACTACCTCCGGTCCTATGACATGGGCATGGGAGCGGACACCCTTATACGTTCAGGGAGAATGCTCCAAATGCTGGAGGAGCATAAAGGGGCCATCGACATTGAGGTCTGCAAGTCGCTCTTGCGTGATCATGTCAACTATCCCAACAGCATCTGCAGGCACGCCTCTGAAAAAAGTGAGGCCAGGACAATTGCCGCAATGATCTATTCCCCAGCGGATGGCCTCATGCTGGTCAGCAATGGGAATCCCTGTGAGGTCGATTTTGACGAATACCGCCTGACTTTGAGTAGCCTGTCTTGACAGGGGAAAAACCGATGCGACATAATGACCTAAGTGGGATGTTTCCAAGGAACGTCTGCGCCGGAATGAAGCGGTACACACCAAAAGGCTGTGCAGGCGGCTGTGTGCCAGTGTGGTTCTGTGGCCACTAAGTGGCCGTCAAAGGCTTTCCCACCAAGCACAGCCCCGGGATCGCCGGGGTTGTGTTTTTGTGAAGACCTTACTCAATGATTTGGCTGACCACCAGCAATGGCTGGTCTTCCTCCACTATAAAAAGGACCGGCGCCTTATGGGCCGGTTGGAAGTGGAGGAACTGACAGACTTCATTGATGAAGCTGCCTATCTGCCCCTGGCCCGGGCAATCCAGGAAGGGAACTTCCGCTTCAGTATTCCCACACGCCGTGAGCTCAATAAAATGGGCTCCCGAAAGAAACGGGTGGTCTATACCTTTCCAGAGGATGAAAGCCGCCTTCTGAAGCTTCTCTCTTATCTTCTCTACCGCTACGATGATAAAATGGCGCCCAACTGCTATGCCTTCCGAAGGGATATCGGTGTCAGGCGGGCCTTCACCGACCTGGCCTTCAGTCCGGGAATTGATTCCCTCTCCTGCTATAAGACGGATATCAGCGACTACTTCAATAGCCTTGACAGGGATATCCTGACCGGTCTCTTGCGGGAGCTGATCCAGGATGACCCTCCCCTGCTTGACCTCCTTCTAAAGCTACTGGAAGATGACCGCTATCTCTGGGAGGGGGAGGTCAGGCAAGGACCCAAGGGGGCCATGGCCGGGACTCCCACCTCTCCTTTCTTCGCCAACCTCTACCTCCGCGAGCTGGATTTTCATTTTCTGGGAAAAGGGGTCCTTTACGCCCGTTATTCAGACGATATCATCGTCTTTGACGAAAAGGAGAAACTGGAAGTTCACGCGAAGGAGATAAAGGATTTCTTCGACCGCTATCGCCTCCGGATCAATCCGGACAAGGAAGTCTGGGTGGAGCCTGGGGGAGCCTGGTCCTTCCTGGGCTTTCAATACCAGAAGGGGGAGGTGGATATTGCCCCCGCCACCCTGCGGAAACTCAAGGGCCGTATCCGCCGGTCAGCCCGCTCCCTGCGCCGCTGGATGCTGAGGGCGGACGCGGAGCCCGAAAGGGCCCTCAGGGCCTTCAACCGGAAGTTCAACCGGAAATTCTACAGCGACAAGGGAGGGGATCTCTGCTGGTCCCGCTGGTTCTTCCCCCTCCTGACAAGGGATCTCTCCCTTCGTGCCATTGACGCCTATATGCAGCAGTACCAGCGCTATATTGTGACAGGGAGGCACAACAAGGCCAATTTGGGGCGGGTGCCCTATACCCAACTCCGCGCCTGTGGTTATATGCCACTTGTCGCGGCCTATTACAGGAAATCGCCTCCGGATGAGACCGGGTCCCCTCCCCCCCTGGATTCCAGATAATGGCTAAAGGCCAGGCAGTCGTCCCCACCAAAGGAAGGGTTTATTTCAGGTCCCAGCCAGAAAACCATTCGGGTCTGCCGGACCGGATGTTGGAAGCTCAGGCCACAGGCGTGAAGGGCCACGGTCGGAGCCTCAAGGTCGCGGGTGTCCATCAAGCCGTAACGCCTGTCCCCCAGGAGGGGGAGGCTGTGGCCCGCCAGCTGGGCCCTGATCTGATGGCGCCTTCCGGTGATAAGGTCAATCAGGAGGAGGGATTCTCCCCTCTCTTCCTTCCAGGCCAGGAGCTGCCAGGTCAATTCGGCCTCGTAAGCGTCCGGATCCTCCCCCAGCCGGACCCGGCCCTGGATTTCCTTCCTCGAAAGCCAATCCTTGAAGGCCCCCCTGTCTAGGTCTGGCCTGCCACGGATGATAGCCAGGTAGTACTTCTTGACCTCTCTTTTTTGAAAGGCCTTGGACAGGCGGGAGGCGGCCTTGGAGGTCTTGGCGAAAACCATAAGCCCACTGGTCGGCTGATCGAGACGGTGGACCAGGCCAAGGAAGACCCGGCCTGGCTTCTTATGGCGGATGGCCAGGTCCCTCTTGAGGATCCCCAGCATATCGGGGACAGCTGTCCTCCCCGACTGTGACGGGATCCCGGCAGGCTTGACCGTAACCAGGAGGTGATTGTCTTCATAAAGGAGCTGTGGTGTGAATGATCCCGACATGCTCCCAGCATAACACGGCAGGACCGGTCAAATACGGATCCGTCGTCTGTTATATAATGGGGACAATGTCTTGGCGGATCCTAAGGCAAAAAGGAGCTTTTCATGTCGACAACGCCTCATATCTTGATCTGTGACGATGACCCGGTCGTCCACGAGTCGCTCGGTCTCTACCTGGACGCGGAGCATTTTCCCCATTCCTCTGCCTATGATGGGGAGGAGTCCCTGGAAAAGGCCCTCCAGGAAAAACCGGATCTCATTATCCTGGACCTCATGATGCCGAAGATGTCCGGCACGGACGTCTGCCGGGCCATCCGGAAGACCAGCAATGTACCCATCATCATGCTGACGGCCAAGGGAGAGGAAATTGACCGGGTCCTGGGCCTGGAACTCGGTGCTGACGACTATATCGTCAAGCCTTTCAGCCCCCGGGAGGTCATCGCCCGGATCAAGGCCCTCTTCCGCAGGATACAGGACACGGAATCCAGCCAGAAGCCCTCCATCCTCCGCTTCGAGGGGCTGGAGATCAATCTGGACAACTATCAGGTCAAGGTAAGGGACGAGGTCGTCGCCTTCACCCCCAAGGAAGTCGAGATCCTCTACCTGCTCGCCTCACATGCCGGTCAGGTCATGGACCGGGAACAGATCCTGTCCAAGGTCTGGGGCTATGATTATTTTGGCGATACCCGGACAGTTGACACCCACATCAAGCGGATCCGCCAGAAAATCGATAACGACAATCCAAAGTATGGCCTGATTACCGTGTATGGCGTCGGCTACAAATTCGAGGCCCTGGCCTGAAGGAAACCATGAGAAACCGCTTCCTTGTCCGGCGTATTTTTCTCCTCCTGATCGCGGCCATCATGCTCTGGACGGTTATGACCGTCATTTTCTACAGTTTTGTCGCCAATCCCGTCTTCAACCGGATCAAGGCGAGGGAGCTCCTGTCCCGGGCCGACCTTATTTCGCAAAATGCCTTCCAGGAGGATGGCAAGTCTTTTTGCACCGATCTGGTGGAACATGCCTATGAACTCTTCGGGAACTGGATCTACCTGGTCGACAGCAAGGCCGGCATCCATTACCATACGCCCCTGCCTGAGCCGCTTTCGGATCTGTCGGCTGATCTTGATGCCCTGGTGGTAAATGAGCACACCAAGCTGATAAAAAGCGGCGATCCCCACCGCCTGAGCCACATCAACCTGCCTGTCGCAGGAGACCGTTTCATCATCCTCAGCGTCCTCATCGGGCCGGATCCCAACCAGCCTGTCGGCACCACTGTCTTTGTCCAACCTATGAAGGAAATGAGCGCCGGTATCCAGAGCCTGAACTTCGCCCTCCTCACCTCATCACTCATCGTCCTTGTCATCATGGTCATTCCGGTCATCATCGCGGCCTTCCGGATTGTCAAACCCATCGAGTCCATACGGAGCGTGGCCCTGGCCATGAGCCAGGGAGACTTCACCCGTCGGGGCGACGAGAGCCAGGAGGGGGAGCTCGGCGACCTGGCCAGGACCATAAACAAAATGGCGGAGGACCTGTCGGAGTCCTTCCAACAGCTGCGGGACCAGGCCATCCACCTCAAGCAGATCATAGACGGTATTGGTGAAGGCATCGTTGCCGTCGATCCCAAGGGCCGCATAACCCAGTACAATGACCGGATCTACTCGGTCTTTGGCCTCGACAGGCACTACGCGATCAGTACAGGCCCTGAAAGTTTCCTTAATGAAAGCCGGATCAACCATTTCTTTGAAGAGGCCATGACGACTAAAAAGACGGTCACCTGCGTAATTGCCAAGGACCACAGGCAGATCCAGGTGGTCATCACCCCCCTGCTGGGCGAACAGCAGATGATCATCGGAGCGGTCGGCCTCTTCCGGGATATCACCCAGGCCGAGCGGCTGGAGCAAACCCGCCGGGAGTATGTCGCCAATGTATCCCATGAGCTCCGGACGCCCCTGACGGCAATGCGGGGCCTGCTCGAACCCTTGACCGAGGGTATGGTCACTTCACCGGAGGACCAGAAGCGCTACCTTGATATCCTGCTCAGGGAGACCCTCCGCCTCTCCCGACTGATCAACGATATGCTCGAGTTGTCCCGGATCCAGGCTGAAACCACGCCAGTCGAGCAGGAGGCGCTCGATCTGAACGGGGTCGCCCGCGATGTGATCAACAACTTCTCAGGCATCATTGAAGATCACGATCTGATCCTGAAGACCTCAGGCATTGAGGACGACCTGCCCCTTGTATGGGGCAATGCCGACCGGATAGAACAGATCCTGGTCATCCTGATCGACAACGCGATCAAGTTCACCAAGGCCGGTGGCAGCCTCACCATCGCGACAGGCAACCAGTATGACGGCGCCTACATCTCTGTTGAGGACACGGGAAGCGGCATCGATCCAGACGATCTGGAGCATGTCTTTGACCGTTTCTACAAGGAAGACAAGGCGCACGGGGAACCGGGCACGGGCCTGGGCCTGTCCATCGCCCGGGAGATATCCCGCCAGCTGGGCTATGATCTCCTGGCCCAGAGTGTCAAGGGGCAAGGCTCCCTATTCAAATTGATCATCCCCTACGCCTCGGATGTTCTGAGCTCGCCCTCACACCTGAAGGATGTCTATGACGCCGACCAAGAGCATGAGGATTAACCGCTATATCGCCGCTTCCGGTATCTGCAGCCGCCGGCAGGCCGATCTCTTGATCGAAGCGGGCCGGGTCCGGGTCAATGGGGAAAAGGCCCTTCCGGGTCTGGTGATCGGCCCGGAGGATACCGTAACGGTCGACGGCAGGACTGTCTCCCCACCCCCGGAGGAAGACCGGGTCATCCTGGCCTATAACAAGCCAAAGGGAATCACCTGCACGAGCGACCCCTCAAGGCGGGACAACATCATCCGGGCCATCAACTATCCCCGGCGCGTCTTCACCGTCGGCCGCCTGGACAGGGATTCACGTGGCTTGATCCTCCTGACCGATGATGGCGGTCTGGCCCATCGGATCATGCACAGCAGCCACGGTCGGGAGAAGGAATACGCTGTCACGGTCGACAGGCCCTTGAATGAAGACTTCCTGGCTGCCCTGCGCCGGGGGGTCCCCATCGGGGACCAAACCACCCTCCCCTGCCAGGCCTGGAAGACGGGTGAAAGAAGATTCCATCTTGTCATCACCCAGGGCCTGAACCGCCAGATCAGGCGTATGTGCCAGGCACTTGGCTATCAAGTGACCGACCTCATCCGTGTCAGGATAATGCACATCACCCTAGGCTCCCAGCCGGAAGGCAGCCTGCGGGAACTCAGCTACAAGGAAAGAGAGGAGCTTTTGAAGCTTCTGGAAAAGTGATCCTGTGAAATTCCAGGATTTGGAGCCTTATCTCTCATCTCAGGCCGGGCCGCCCTCTTCTTCCCCCTCCGCAAGAGGAGGTGGCAGGGCTTCCTCAGGCCCTTCCGCCTCTTCCTCTCCTCCTTCAGGCCTTCCCTCCTCCACCTCGTCCCCGGAAGCCTTCCTGGTCGCTTTCCTGGCAAAAGCCAGCCAGGCCTTCCCCTCTCCCCAGCCCTCTTTTTTTCTGTAGAACTTGAGGGCTGCGCGCCAGAGGATCAGGAGTAGAAGGGCGAGCAGGGCAGCCAGGGACAGGATGAGCCCCTCATGGAAGCCAACCGGCGTAAAGCTGAAAGACAGCTCATGTGATCCCGCCTCCAGCTGAAGAGCCATAAGGGCCTGGTCGACCGTCTCGATGACGGCCGGCTCGCCATCCACTGTAGCTGTCCAGCCCGGATCATAGGGGATGGTAATCAGGAGCAGGCTGTCTTCCCGGACCTCCACCTGGCCCTGGAAGGAGGCTTCCTGGATGGAGAGCCGGGTCAGGGCACCCCCATTAACCTCCTCAGAGAGCTGGCAAAGCAAATCGACATCCAGGGCGGCCACCCTCGCCTCAAAACTGCCCGTTTCAGGGGCCGACTCCCCCAAGCTGACCGTCAGGGTGAAGCGGGATCCCTCGAAGACCTCACCAATTTCAACGATCCCCCGCTTGGAGCTATGACAGGGGATTTCAGTACCCTCCCGCTCCAACTTGACGCTGTCCACTTCGTGCCCGCGCAGGTCCAAATAGAGATAGTGGGGCGCGGATTGGGTCGGGACCCAGCTGATCCTGTATTCACGAAGGGCCTGACTGGAGGAGGCGGAAAAAGAAAATTGAGCCGATCCCTTGGAGGGGGCGCCCAAACCCCCACCCTCTGTAGAGTCATGGGCCAATTCTTCAAAAAGATCCAGCCTCTCCCCCTTCAAAGCCCCTGCCAGATTATTTTGGGATCTGAAGGGATTGCCGGAGGAGCTTTCATAATCCAGGAGCTCCTGGCCGACCAGGAAGGCGGGAGGAAAGACGTAGGGGTTTTCATAGACGGTTACATAGTCATTGCCCAGGACTATCTTTCGTTCCGTCTCCAGGACAGAGGACTTCTCGCGCTCGATCACATACTTTATACCGAAAAGGGCCTCGCTGAAAAGGGTGGCCCCCCGATACTGGTAGCTGTTGATGCCGTTGTTGAAGAAGCCCAGATTCCGGAAAAAGGCCACAGGGGCGGTGGGCGAAGTGGAGGAGAAGAGGGAAAGGCCCCTGTAACCATAAAGGGCCGGATCATTCGATGTCTTATGGGGCCTGGTTTCGACCCGGTAATAGCCCTCGCCATTCAGCTTGTCCACCTGGGCCACCGCCTCCCGGATGGACTGGACAATCGGGCCCGCCGAATAGCCCTCTCTTTTGCCGTAATACTCATTCTTGTCCATATAGTAAAGGCCCGAGAAGGTCGACAGGAGGATCTCCATAAACATAAGGGCCAGAAGGATATTGACCTGGAAACGCCTTTTGTATTTACGGGACTTGAAGGAGGAAAACAGGAGGGTGTAAAGGACCATGAGGGCCATGGCCCCCCATTGGGTCCAGGGAGCCAGCTTGATATCGGGTTCCAGGGCGGAGACAAGGGGGATGATCAAGACAAGAGAGAAGCCGAGTAGGCCGATCTCGGTGGGCCTGAAGTCGCGTATGGAGCGCAGGCCGTCATAGGCAATCGTGAGCAGGAGGAGGATTACTACAAAGGAATAGCGGAAGGGGAGCTGGTTGGGGTAGTGGAAGCCGTGCCAGAAAAAATCAAGGCTATTGATATCAAAGGAGAGGATTAAAAAGAAGAGCAGAAGGCCGTTCAGTATCTTTTCCCGGAGCCTGACCCGGCTGGAGATGAAATAGAGGGGCAGGAGGATCAGAAGGGGGAGGCCGGCATAAAGATTGGGCGATCCGGACCGGACGGTCGGCTGTAAAAAGGGGAAGAGTTGTCCCAGGTAGGCGAGCGGCCTCCCCAGAAGCTCCACCGTGGCAGGCAGCTTGTCCCCCGAAGCGGAGGTGATGGCCAGGGAGCGCCAGGCTGGATAGAGGACCAGGGCGGACAGGGCCAGGCCCA
>CAZAKT010000025.1:0-22072 GCA_964486135.1 uncultured Mageeibacillus sp. | reverse complement strand
TTCCGAAAGGCGCCTTGCTAGAATACCAGCCCAATTACACCTTGTCAACCGCTGTTACCCTTGTACTTGGACTATTCAATGAATACTCGTATATTACTTGGAAGTATTGCCACATAGGCATTTGGGACAATCGTCACCGGCCATCCTCCCAGAGGAGGCCCTTGCTTGACCTAAAAACTCAGACCATCTCCCGCATCACTACCTGTCCGGGCGTCCTATGCCTCTCCCTCCGGTCCAGGCCCTGCCTGCTGACGGGGAAGAATGGGGCTTAGCCTTCCCCACCGGGAGCTCTCTCTTTCAACTCTTCCTCCAGTTCCTCCGCCAGCTTGAGTTCGTAGGATCGTTTTTCCTGCCAGTAGCGGATCTTTCTCGCCTGGAGTTTTTGCATGAGGGCGACCAGGCCCAGACAGGCCAGGGCGATGCCGATGAGCCCGATGATATACAGTAGGGTATCCATAGCTTATCCAACCAACCCTTCCATCTCGTCAAGTGAACGGCCAAAGGCATCAAGTGCCTGGATCAGGGTCTCTGCCCGGGTCATATCAACCCCGGCCTCCTTCAGGAGTTCGATAGGCCAGCGGGAGGAGCCGGAGGCCAGGAAAGCGAGGTAGCGGTCGACGGCCGGCTGGCCTTCCCTGAGGATAGCTTCCGCCAGGGCTGTGGCCGCGGCAAAACCCGTCGCGTACTGAAAGACATAGAAGTTGTAATAGAAGTGGGGGACCCTGGCCCACTCATAGGCAATCTCAGGATCCTGGCTGAGGGCGGGACCATAATATTTCCTGTTCAGCTCCCCGTAGAGTTCACTGAGGTAGTCGGCCGTCAGGGCTGTACCCGCCTCATCCGCCTGGTGGATGAGATGCTCGAATTCGGCAAACTGGGTCTGGCGGAAAAAGGTCCCCTTGAAGCCGTCCAGATAGTGGTTGACCACCGCTGCCCGGGTCTTTTCGTCCTCCGCAGTCCCGAGCAGATAGTCGGTCAGGAGAATCTCGTTGCAGGTGGAGGCGATCTCCGCCAGGAAGATGGGATAAGTCCCGTATTGGAAGGGCTGGGTTTTCCTCGTGAAGTAGGAATGCAGGCTGTGGCCCAGCTCATGGGCCAGGGTGTAAAGATTGTCCAGGCTACCCTGCCAGCTGATCAAAATGAAGGGAGGGGTGCTGTAGGAGCCCCCTGAGTAGGCGCCGGAGCGCTTGCCTGTGTTCAGCCCCCAGTCAATCCAGCGTTCCTCGAAAGCCCGTTTCAGAACGGCTCCGTATTCCTCTCCCAGAGGGGCCAGCGCTTGGATGAGGAGCTCTTTGGCCTCATCGAAGGAATAGTGTGGGTCGACAGACTCAACCAGCGGTACATACATATCGTAGGAGTGGAGTTCCTCCAGCCCCAGAATACTCTTGCGCAGTTCCACGTAGCGGTGGAGGAGGGGCAGTCGTTCATGAACGGCCTCAATCAGGCTGTCATAGACTTCTTCCGGGATGGCATTTTCGAAGAGGGAGGCTTCCCGGCCTGTCTTGAAGCCCCGGATGGACTTGTTGAAGCTATCTGTGCGGATGGCATTTGAGAGGATGGCGGCACAGGTATTTCGGAACTGGCCAAAGCTCTTGTACATACTGGCGAAGGCCTCACGCCGGACGCGGGGATCCCGGCTTTCCAAAAAGAGGCTGTAACGGGCGTGCGACATCTCAAGCCTTTCACCCTTTTCATTGACGACCGGGTCGAAGGTCAGATCCGCATTGGAAAAGAGGCTGTAAATTTCGTCCGGCCCTGAGAAGATCTGGCTGGCCCGGGCCAGGAGGGTCTCTTCCTTGGGTGAAAGCTTGTAGGCCTTCTCCCGGAGGATTTTTTCAAAATAGTGCCGATAGGGCTCAAGCTCCCCTTCTTCCTCCAGGAAGCGGTCCAGGGTCTCCTCCGGCAGGTCGGCCAGCTCCGGCTCGAACCAGGCATCCTCACCCATAAGGACAGCCAGGAGGCTTCCGAACCGGTCTTTCATTGCCAGGTATTCAGGATTGCCCGTGTCCTCGTCGCTCCTATGGTAGGCGTAGGTCGCCAGTTTTCCCAGCCCTTCAGTAATAGCCTGACGGTCCTTTATGGCCTGGAGCAGGCAGGAGGCGGATTCGGAAAGCCTCCCCCGGTAGCGGGTCAATTCCTGCTTCCTGGAGGCAAGGTCCGCAAAGGACGCTTCCCAGGCATCGAGGCTTGGAAAGACCCTTGTCATATCCCAGGTCTGTTCACGGGGGAGCTCAGACCGCTTCGCTTGTCTTTCAGGCTTCTTTTCCTTGATAAGGTATCTCTCTTTTCCCAAGGGGCTTAATCCTCTTGTCTTTCATCTCTTTCGTCCAGATCCTCCCCGTCGTCCTCCTCATCCTCTTCACTGACAAGCGGTTCGTCATCGGGATCGTCGGGCAGGTACTCGCCGTTGACCGTTTCGTGGTCCTCGTCCTCCTCCCCGGAGACAATTGACATGTCAACCACCAGGCCCTCCCGGCTCCGCATAAGGGTGACGCCGGAGGTGTTGCGGCCCAGCACCGGTATCTCACTTGCCCGGAAGCGGATGATGATACCCAGATCATTGATCAGGAGGACGTCGTCGGAATCGTTGACCTGGGCGACGCCCACCAGCTTGCCCGTCCTCTTGGTCGTCCTGTAGGTGATCAGGCCCTTGCCTGCCCTGTTCTGGACCCTGTAATCAGCCAGCCTGGACCGTTTGCCAAAGCCGTTCTCCGTGATTACCAGGAGGGTGTCCCCCGAATCGGTCGCCAGCATGCCAATGACGGTATCGTCCTTGCCCAGTCTGATCCCCCGCACCCCCATGGTGTTGCGGCCGGTGGCCCTGACCGAGGCTTCCGGGAACCGGATCGACATGCCCTTGCGGGTTACCAGGACAATGTCATGATCGTCGTCCGAGAGGCGGACATTGACCAGGCGATCCCCCTCCCGCAGGTTGATGGCGATGAGGCCTCTTTTATGGATATTGGAATAATCGGCCAGGGCCGTCTTCTTGACCATGCCGCTCTCTGTCGCCGTGACCAGGTAGCCCCCCTGATCAAAGGAATCAATCTGGATCAGGGTCCGGACCTTCTCGCCCGGCTCGAGATGGAGAAGGTTGACGATGGCCATCCCCCTGGCCATACGGCCGGACTCGGGTATCTGGTAGCCTTTCAGCCGGTAGCATTTGCCAAAGTCGGTGAAGAACAAGAGGGTCTGGTGGGTCGAGGTGATCATGAGTGTATCGACAAAATCGTCCTCCCGGGTCTGCATAGCCGTGATGCCCCTCCCACCCCTGTGTTGGGCGCTGTAGACATCGACCGGCATACGCTTGATGTAGCCGGCGTGGGTCATGGCGATGACCACCTGCTCCTCCTCAATCAGTTCCTCGTCGTCAATCTCATATTCACCGGCCGGTAAAATCTCCGTACGCCTGTCGTCGCCATAGCGGGCGGCAAGGGCGCTGAGCTCCTCCTTCATAATCTGATGGAGCAGTTCCCTGTCAGCCAGGACCCGCCGATAGCCGGCGATCTTTTCCGCCAGGTCCTCATGTTCTTCCGCCAGTTTCTCCCGCTCCAGGCCGGAAAGTCGGCCCAGCCTCATGTCGACGACATGCTGGGCCTGCTTCTCTGAGAAGCCAAAGCGCTCGCATAGCTGGAGTTTGGCCATATCCTCGTCCTTGGAGCCCCGGATTATGGAGATGACCTCATCGATGTGGTCGATGGCAAGCTGGAGGCCCTCCACCAGATGCAGGCGGGCCTCGGCCCGGTTCAAATCAAAGGTGGTCCGCCGGGTGATCACCTCCCGCTGGTGGCCTATGAAGTGGTCCAGGATCTCCTTCAATTCGAGCTGCTGGGGGACATACTTGCCGTCCTCGGAGACCAGGGCCAGCATATTGGCGCCAAAGGTGTCCTGGAGCTGGGTGTGGCGGTAAAGCTGGTTCAAGACCACCATGGGTGTCGCGTCACGCCTGAGTTCCACCACGATCCGGATGGACTCATGCCGGTCCGACTCATCGCGGACATCAGAGATGCCTTCGATCCGCTTGTCCTTGACCAGCTCTGCCATGCGCTCAATCAGGCGGGCCTTGTTTACCATATAGGGGAGTGACCGGATGAGGATGCGGAAACGGTTGTTGGCTGTCTCCTCTATGTCGGCATGGCCGCGGACAACGATCCGGCCCCTGCCCCGCCTGTACGCCGAACGGGAACCGGAGATCCCCATGATCTGGCCCCCCGTCGGGAAGTCAGGGGCTGGGATAAATTCCATGAGGTCGTCGTTCGTCGCCTCGGGATTGTCTATCAGGTGGATGGTACCCGCGATGACCTCCCGCATATTGTGGGGGGGGATATTGGTGACCATGCCAACCGCGATACCCGTCGAACCGGAGACCAGTAAATTGGGGAAACCTGCCGGCAGGACGACGGGCTCCTCGAAGCGCTCATCGTAGTTGGGCTGGAAGTCAACCGTATCCTTGTTGAGGTCATTCATCATCTCGCCGCCGAGACGGGTCAGCCGGGCCTCCGTATACCGGTAGGCGGCCGGCGGGTCACCGTCACGGGATCCAAAGTTGCCGTGGCCGTCAATCAGGGGGTGGCGCATGGAGAAATCCTGGGCCATCCTGACCAGGGCGTCGTAGACACTGGCGTCACCATGGGGGTGGAAACGGCCGAGGACATCGCCGATGGTAGTCGCGCTCTTGCGGTGCGGCTTGTCCCAGCTGAAGCCCTGCGTGAACATGGAATAGAGGATCCTGCGGTGCACAGGTTTCAAGCCGTCGCGGACATCGGGGAGGGCCCGGTCGGAAATAACGCTCATGGCATAATCGATGAAGGATTTTTTCATCTCTTCTTCGAGATCAACGGGGATAACCAGGTTGTCCGGATTCTGGAAGGCCGCGTCAACGGCAACTTCGCGCATATTATAATCAGTCTTCTTGTTTGGCTCCAAAGCCATTTCTTCCTCCCTGTCTGCCGGAAAAGTGTATCGGAATTAGTGAAATCAAAGCAGGTTTTATCTCCCTAATTCTACCATAAGGGGACTTGATCCGCCCCCGGCAAAGCCTTGGCGGATCGTGTTAAGCTAGGGGAAAAGGGCTATGAAAGAGTTCCCTCCCAGCGGGGCGGGCAGAAGAGGTGCTATGGACCACAAGACAAGCAGGGATGAATCCGGGGATCTTCTCCGGTCAGCTGACAGTGGACGGGAATCCGGCAGGACTTCCGACCAGCAGCTACCTGATATCCTCCTTGAACATGCCAGGGATATCCTCCAGTCGGAAGGCCTGCAAAGTGAAAAGGCCTACCGTCAGCACGGGGATGTCAGCTGCTATGATCATTCGATCGCCGTCACCCTCCTCAGTGTCAGACTGGCCCGGTGGCTGCCTTTCAAGTTTGATATGAGAAGTCTTGTCCGTGGGGCCCTCCTCCACGATTACTTCCTTTATGACTGGCACGAAGCGGATAAAAGCCACCGTTTACATGGCTTCATACATGCAAGAAGGGCCCTGGAGAACGCGGAACGGGATTTTACCCTCACCCCTGTCGAAAGGGATATCATCCTTAAGCATATGTTCCCACTCAACCCCCGCCCACCCCGGTACAAGGAAAGTTTCATCGTTATTCTGGCCGACAGGATCTGTGCCACCCGTGAAATACTGGCCTCAGTCGGAGCCAGGGGGAAAAGGGTCCTGGGGGTCGAAAATGATTCAAATTGAGACCTGCTTCCTCTGGTTCCTCACCTATAGCGTGATTGGCTGGTGCTATGAAACGGCGCTTTGCTCCATTATGCGGAAGAGTTTTGTCAACCGCGGCTTCCTCAACGGCCCCTACTGTCCCATCTATGGTTTCGGCGCCCTCCTGATCATCCTTCTGCTTGGGGGCATCCACAATCCCCTCCTCCTTTTCCTGGCCGCCCTTCTTTTAACCGGCAGCCTGGAATACTTGACCTCCTGGGCCATGGAGAAACTCTTCCACGCCCGCTGGTGGGATTATTCCGAAAAGCGTTTCAACATCAAGGGCCGGGTCTACCTTAGGGGCCTGATCGCCTTTGGCCTCTTCGCCCTCCTCCTGATTCATTATCTGCACCCCCTGATCGTCTCCCTGACGGCAAGGGTCCCGGAGGGCACGCGCGAGATACTGGCCCTGGTTCTCTTCTCTTTTTTCCTCACCGACCTGGTCTACACAGTCACCAAATTTGCTGAATTCGAGGACATCCTCAGGGGGATGTCACATTCAATCGACGATGCCCTTCAATCGGTCAAGAACTTGTACGGAAAGGCCAACTCAGGCTATTCGGTGGCGCTGCGCAAGGCCAATTCACAGGTCCACCGTATGATACTTGCCTTTCCAAAGCTGAGCTCGACAAGTTACAGTGAAAGCCTGAAAAGACTCAAGGCCATCATCCATTCCGAAAAAGAAAAAAAGTAAGTGTCCAGGGACGGTCAGCCGGTCCGGCATTCGGGCTGTGTCTCAGAGTGGGAGCCTCTTGATCAGGGCCATCCGCCTGGGATAGAGGGCCGGTGACGGACCTGTCTTCCTGATCAGGACCAGCTTTCTCGGCTCATCGAGTGGGGGCAGCTGGTAGGTCAAGAGGCTGTCCAGTGTTCCCCCCAGTTTCCTTATGGCCTTGGAGGCGGAATCCGCCTCACTGTCCTTCCCTTTCATGGCGATGAATCGTCCGCCCTGCCTGACAAAGGGAAGGCAGAGCTCCACGAGTTGGGGGAGGGGGGCGACAGCGCGGGCCAGGGCGACCTGGAACTGTTCGCGGTAGCCACGGTCATGCGCCTTCTCCTCCGCCCTCCCCTGGATGGCCCGGACCCGGTCCAGGCCCAGGTCACCGATGAGCTCTTCTAGGAAAAGGACCTTCTTCCCCGTCGCATCCATAAGGGTCATGTCAAGATCCGGACGGACGATCTTCAGGGCCAGGCCGGGAAAGCCGGCACCCGTCCCGATATCGATGACCTTTGAATGGGCTGGGATGGAGTCAAGCAGCTGCCAGCTGTCCTCCAGGTGGCGGCTGGCGATGGCCTCATCTTCTGTAATGGCGGTCAGGTTCATGACCCGGTTGACCTCTTTCAAGCGGTCGATGAAATAACCCAGCCTGTGGATTGTCTGGGCGTCGGGTTCAAGACCGGAGCGCCGGGCCGCCTCTTCAATCAGCCGCCGGTCCACCGGGCGCCCCCCTTCCCTTGTGCTGTTCCAGCCAAACCAGGAGGACCTGGATATCCGCGGGTGACACGCCTGAAATACGGCTGGCCTGGCCAACAGAAGTGGGCCGGCGGTCGGCCAGCTTCTGTCGCGCCTCAAGCCTGAGGCCGCGGATGGATTCATAATCCAGAGTCTCGGGCAGCCGCTTGTGCTCAAGTTTGCGGAAGCGGTCGACCCGGTCATGTTCCAGTCTTATATAACCTTCATAGCGGATCTGAATTTCGACGGATTCCCGGATGGATACCGGCAGATCAGGCCGGCCGGGGTCCAGGGGGGCCAGAAGTGCGTAGCTGAGTTCGGGCCGCTTCAACAAATCGTAGAGCCGGACCGTCTGTTTGAGCGGGGTACTGCCGGCTTCCCGGAGGATCCTGTCGGCCTGGTCTGTTTTCCTGACCTGGGTCTTGGACAGGCGCTTTTTTTCCTCCCTGATCGTTTCCTGTTTCCTCAGGAAGCTCTGCCAGCGCTCTTCGGAAAGCAAGCCCAGCTCATAGCCGATCGGCGACAGCCTGGCATCCGCGTTATCCTGGCGGAGGATCAGGCGGTATTCCGCGCGTGAGGTCATGAGCCGGTAGGGTTCATTGGTCCCCTTGGTCACCAGATCGTCTATCAGGACGCCGATATAGCCTTCGGAGCGGTCGATGACCACGGCCTCCCTGCCCTGCTGACGCCTGACTGCGTTGATCCCGGCCATGAGTCCCTGGGCAGCTGCCTCCTCATAGCCCGATGAACCGTTGATCTGGCCGGCGAGGAAGAGGCCTTCGATCCCCTTGACCTCCAGGGAGAGCTTGAGAATGGTGGGATCGACACAGAGGTACTCGATGGCGTAGGCAGGCCTCATGATCTCAGCCTCTTCCATGCCCGGTACGGTTGCCAGCATGGCCCGCTGGATATCCTCCGGCATGGAGGTTGAGAGGCCGGACGCGTACATCTCCTCCGTATCGAGGCCTGTTGGTTCCAGGAAGACGTGGTGTCTGGCATGATCGGGGAATTTGACGATCTTGTCTTCAATCGAAGGGCAATAGCGGGGTCCGATGCCTTCAATGACACCGGAGTAGAGGGGGGAACGATCCATATTGTCGGTGAGCAGTTGCCGGGTCCCCTCTGATGTCCAGGTGATGTAACAGGGGAGTTCGGCGGCCGGCTGCCAGTCAGGATCATCCTCATGTTCGAAGGAGAAGGGCTTGGCCACCCTGTCAGCGGCCTGGAGTTCCATACGGTCCAAGCCGACGCTTCTTTTATGGAAGCGGCCTGGCGTGCCCGTTTTAAAACGTCGGGTGGGGAGGCCGAGCGCGGTCAGGGCTTCGCCGAGGCCGACCGCCGGACTCAGCTGATCCGGGCCCGACTGCCTGACTGAATCGCCTATTATGACGCGGCCGTCAAGAAAGGTTCCGGGACAAAGAATGACATCGGGAGCCTTGTAAAGGGAACCAGTCGCGGCGATGACGCCCTCCACCCTGCGTCCGCCCCCTTCACCACCGCTTTGGGCGACCAGGAGGCCCGTGATCTCCTGTTGGATGAGGGAGAGATTGGGCTCGGCTTCGAGGACCTGTTTCATTCCCCGCTGGTAGCCGGTCCTGTCCATCTGCGCCCTGGGCGACATGACGGCCGGCCCCTTGGTCGCGTTCAACATCCTGAACTGGATCATATGCTGATCGGCCAGGCGGCCCATCTCGCCCCCCAGGGCGTCGATCTCCCTGACCATCTGGCCCTTGGCCGTCCCACCGATATTGGGATTGCAGGGCAGGTTGGCCAGGCTGTCCAGTGTCATATTGAAGAGGAGGACCCGGCGGCCAAGTCTGGCGGCCGCAAGGGCCGCTTCACAGCCCGCGTGTCCAGCGCCGACCACAATGACCTGGGCCTCACCGGCCAGGAAAGCACCCGGCTTCGACAGTTCTTCCGCTAAGGAGGTCACGCCCTTTTCCTACTTTCCGATGCAGAAGCGGTTGAAGATCTCTTCAATCAGGGTTTCCGAGACATCATCGCCGGTAATGGCCGCAAGCTCCGTCAGGGCCTCTTTCAAGCTGATGGCGACCAGGTCAAAGGAGAGCTGGCGCCTCAGATCCTCCAAGGCTCTTCCGACCAGGCCGGCCGCCCGGTCGATGGCCGCCTTGTGGCGGGCGTGGGTAAGGATCTCCTGACTTTCAGCCCCTTCCAGTTCAGCCGGCAACTTGATAGCTTGCGCCTGCCCTCCCCCTCCGAGCTCCCCCTCCTCAATAAAACGGACCAGGCTTTGCCTGAGTTGGTCCAGATCCTCTTCCTGTTTTTCAGACCAGGTTTGGGAGGGAGTGCCAGGGAAACGGTCGGCTGCGTAGAAGAGGGGATCCTCCTCCCTGGGAAGGGTCGGCCTCAGGTCATCCTTGCCCAGGATCAGTAAAAGCGGTCTCCCCTCCGCCAGCAGGCGATCGATGCGGGCCTCTTCGAGCTGTCTTACAGGCAGGGCCGGCAGAGGGGGTGACAGGACCCACAAGACCAGGTCGGCTTCTTCCAGGGCCTCTTCCGCGCGGGCGATTCCCTCCTGTTCAACAGGGTCCTGACTCTCGTGGGCCAGTCCCGCTGTATCGGTCAAATGGACAAGATAGCCCCCGATTGTCAGATCGATCTCAACCGTGTCCCGGGTCGTGCCGGGAACAGGGCTGACGATGGCCCGATCCCTTTCCGCCAGGGCGTTCAGGATCGAGGACTTGCCCACATTGGGGCTGCCCGCGATGACGACAGAGAGACCTTCACGGATGACGCGGCCGCTGACGAAAGTATCGGCCAGCCGGCCCAGGTCGGACAAGGCTGACTCGAGCTCAACAAGAAGCGCGGCCCTGTCTTCCGGCCTCTCCTCCTCCTCATCCCAGTCGAGCAGCATCTCCAGATGGGCCAGGGCGCCATAGAGCTGGTCGACACGGCGGCGGACCGTCCTTGATATGCCACCCCTCAGCTGCCTGAAGGCAAGCTCCGCCTGTCTCTCGGCCTGGGCGCCGATCAGATCCATAACAGCCTCCGCCGACGACAGGTCCATTTTCCCATTGATAAAGGCACGCCGGCTGAACTCCCCGGGGCCTGCTGCCCTCGCGCCCGCCGCCAGCGCGCTGTCCAGGACAGCCTGGCGGATCGCCTGCCCTCCATGGCAGGACAGTTCATAGACATCCTCACCGGTATAGGAGTGGGGGGCCCGGAAGGCGGCCAGGACCACCTCATCGATGTCGGCCCAGATCCCGGGCGCCAGGGTATAGCCCTTCATCTCTGAGGGCTTGGGAAAGTTGCTTCCATAGGGCGTGAACAGCTGGTCGCACAGGTCCCCGGCCTGGGGGCCTGAAATGCGAAACACCGCCAAGCCGCTCTCGCCTGGCGGTGTTGAGAATGCCGCAATGGTGTCTGTATCGAAGGGATTCACGGCAGGGTCATCCGATAATCTCCAGTCCGGCCGTCGGCGAGATGACGACATAGCGTCTGGGCTCTGTCCCCTCGCTGTAGGTCGTGATGCCCTCGGCGTCACGGAGGGTCAGATGGACGATCCGGCGTTCGGCGGGCGTCATAGGTTTGAGTCTGGATTCGCGGCCCGTGTCGAGCACCCGCTCCGCTGTCTTCCGCGCCTGCTGCTGGATTCTTTCCTCCCGCCGGGCCCGGTATCCCGCGACGTCGACAACGACACGAAGGTGTTCATCCATCCATCGGTTGGCGACAATATTGGTAAGATACTGGATGGCGTCCAGGGTCTCCCCATGACGGCCGATGGCGACGCCGCAGTCACTGCCCAGGATTTCAATATGCAGACTCTCATCCTCACCCAGGTAGGACTCGATCCTGCCATGGATGCCGATCCCCGACAGGATGGCCTCGATGTAATCCAGGGTAGCGTTCTCCGCCGAAACAAAACCACGCTCCTCGAGGGCCATCTTCCAGGATTGGTCACCTGATTCTCCCTTACCCACGGCCTTGTCACCCGGAAGCCCGGGTCCTTCACCGGCGGTCCCCAGTTTATCGGTATCAACCGAAACCCGGACACGGGCGGGTCTTCGGCCAAAACCGAGCAGCCCCCCCGTCTCTCCCTCATCCAATACTTCGATGAAGGCAAAATCCTCACTGACAGCCAGATCTTCCAGCGCCTGGCTAATGGCTTGTTCGACGGTCTTTCCCGTCATTTCTATGGTGCGTTCCATACAAATGGCCTCCTCACGCACAGGCAAGGGGCATTCCTGCTCCCCCGCCTATTTGAAGCGCAGCCCGACCGCGCGTTTTATCGAAATCAGTCATCTTTTTTACTCTTGAATCTTTCTACAAAACCCTTCCATCCGCCGGGTACCTCAGGGCTGTCCAGGGCCGTCTCGCGGACCGGGGAAGTTTCGAAGCCCGACTGCTCCGCGGCATTGGCCAGGCGGAGCGGGGTGACATAGAACTTGTAGCCCAGCAGGGATTGGATCAGGTACATAATATTCTGAAAGAGCCAGTAAAGGCACATGGCCGAGGGCATACTGAACATGGTCAAAAGCATGATCAAGGGCATGACGATGTTCATGCTCTTCAACATCCCGCCGCCAGGATCCGGATTTTGACCTCGTTTGGCCGGATTTGACCGCTCCCGGCGTTTTTCTTCCTTGGTCTTTTCAGGCCTTGCCGTGCTCTTCCTCATTACCTTCATCTGGAAATAGTAGGTCAGCATGGTTACCAGGATGAGCAGGACCAAGGGCAACTGGACCCGCCACTCCGGGCCGAACCATTGCCAGGGGTAATAGGAGGGCGTAGCACCCAGATCAATACCCAAAAATTTGGTGTTGATCAGTTGCGGCAACTTGATCCAACCATTTGAGACCGATTCCTGGAGGGCGCTGCCTGATTGGTGCAGGCCATTCAAAACCGGGATATCCATTAAGGAGACATTCTTTACCTGGGTCTCGGTCATAAGTCCCTGGGCCCCAAGCAGTCCCGCAATCTTGAAAATATTGTAGGTCTTGACACCCGATATGAATCTCAGGGGGGCACGGAAGATGTAGATGATGGGCCAGATCACGGCCAACTGGAGGACGGTCGGGAAGCAACCCGAGGACATTGAGATGCCGTTCTCCTTGTAAAGCTTCTGCGTCAGTTCCTGGACCCGGTTGCGGTCGTTCGCGTAGCGCCGCTTGATTTCGTTTATTTCCGAGTTCAGCATCTGCTGGCGCAAGGTGCTCCGCTGACTCCTCAAGCCCACTGGCATCAAGGCGAAACGGATGGCGACGGTAAATATGATGATCACCAGACCGTAATTGTTGAGCCAGTTGTACAGGCTGCCCAGTATAAACGAAAAGAGAAAATAGAGAGGATCCAACAATCCGAGCTGGACCGGTATCAAAGGCGTCATAGTGTTTCTTTCCTTATTCCGCGGCCAAGCCCGCCACCGCCATCCGGCAGTATCCGGTCTTTTCCGCTTATAGCTGATTCAGGCACGGGATCATAGCCGCCCCTGCCAAACGGCTGGCAGCGAAGTAGCCGCCAAAGGGCCAGTCCGCCACCTCTGAGCGCCCCATGGCGCTCGATCGCCTCCAAGGCGTAGGTGGAACAGGTCGGCGTGAACCGGCAACAGGCCGGCCGGCCGGGCGACAGGAAGCGTCGATAAAAGCTGATCAGTGCCAGGAGACCCCGGGCGGCAAAAGAGGGCCGCCTGGCAAGGTCCTCACCCGACCGCTCCCTCCTGGCCATCTCTTTGTCCGGCCTTATGGTCTTTGTTCCGTCACTCATACTGACTCTTGCTTTTGCCGTTCTCCGTCGTCCACCAGCGGACTCCCGACGCCAGCCTTGACAAGCACTTGCTCCGTATCCGCCAGCAAGTTGCTGAAAAGAGGTTCCCTTGCCGGATCCCAACGGGTCGTCAGGATCAGGTCGTAACCTGTCCCCGTTTCTACCTGGCTCAGTCTGAAGGATTCCCGCAAGAGCCGCTTGGCCCGATTGCGGTTCACCGATCCCCTGATCACACGGTTTACAGTAAAGCCGATCCTGCTGGGATCTTTTGAAGAAAGGCCCCGCCTCCTGTAAGCGTGCAGTCCAATCCAGTTACCGCTTTGATAGAAACCGAGACGGTAGACCCGGGAAAAATCACGGTTCCGTTTAAGCCTCTCCGCGGATGCCACCCCGTCCCGCCCCAAGCTATGACGAAAGCTTCGTGCGGCCCTTAAGGCGACGACGTTTCAAAATGGCGCGGCCTGCGGCGGTTGACATTCTTTTTCTGAAACCGTGTACGCGGGAACGTTGCCTGCGTTTCGGCTGATAGGTGCGTTTCATCCTGACCCCCAACTAATCTTTATCTATAATGTCTTATCAGACACTGCGTTTCCAATACCGCTTGTCCCGGTTATGGGCATAACGCTAAGATTATACTTAATACTCCGCCTCCACGTCAACAAGAAGGGTGGAGGGCCTGGCAGGCCATTCAGGCGCCCGGACTCTTTTCGGCGGCTTCCACCACATGCCGCATGAGGACGGTCGTGGTGACAGAGCCGACTCCCCGCGGTACCGGCGTGATGTTCTCCACCAGGGGCTCAACCTCGGCAAAGGCGACATCGCCCGTCAGCCGGCCGTCCTCTGTAACATTAATCCCCACATCAATCACAGTCTGTCCCGGCCGGGTCATAGCGGCCGTCACCATCTCCGCCTTGCCCGCGCAGGCGATAATGATATCGCTTTCCCGCGTGATGGCGGGCAGGTCCACCGTGCGTGTGTGGCAGATGGTGACCGTGGCATGCTCACCAAGCAGCATCATAGCCACCGGTTTGCCTATAACCAGACTGCGCCCGATGACGACGGCCCGGGCCCCCTTGACCGGGATCCGGTAATGCTTCAGGAAGGCCAGGGTCGCCTCCGCGGTACAGGGGGCGAATCCCTCGCCGCTGCCCGAGAAGACGGTCGCCATAGAGGCCGAACTGATACCGTCGACATCCTTCTCAGGATTCAGGGTGTCACAGACCTTTTTCTCGTCCAGCTGGGGCGGAAGGGGTCTGAACAAAAGGCAGCCGTGAATGGAGCTGTCTGCATTGATCTCTTCTATCTCCCGCTCAATCGCCTCCTGGCTCACATCCTCCGCCAGGGCCCGCACAAGCACCCGCAGGCCGATCTTTTCCGCCCGCTTCAAGGCCCCACGCTCATAGGCCAGGTCGTCGGCCTCTTCCCCGACACGGAGAATCGCCAGTGTAGGGACGACACCGAGCCCCAGCAAGCGGTCGACCCGGCTGGCCAACTCTTCCGTTATCTGGTCAGCGACATCTTTTCCAAGCAAAATATTCGCCATCTTTTTCTCCTGCTGTCAATGAAAACGATCCCTGTGGTCTGTCCATTCTAGCACGAAAAGGCGCCGCCCTTTTTGGGCGGCGCCTCGGTGGATGAGTCGGAAAACCCTGACTTAGGCTTGATCTTCCGAAGTTCCTGGCTGGTCAGACCCTTCCCCTCCTCCTTCCGGCTCCTGGCCGGAGGGAGCTTCAGCCGGCAGGCCTTTTTTCCTGACCAGCAGTTGCTTGCCGTCCGGGTCCAGGTCGACCTCAGCTGTGTCCCCTTTTTCAACGGTATTGTCGAGCAGGGCCTCGGAGAAGCGGTCCTCGACTTCAGTCTGGATCAGGCGGCGAAGCGGCCGGGCCCCATACTGTGGCTCATAGCCCTTGTCGGCCAGCCAGTCCTTGGCCTCGTCCGTCACGTCAGTCATAAGGCCGATGTCAGCGATCCGGGCGGACAGCTGATTCAGCATGATATCCACGATACGCCGCATGGTCTCCCGATCAAGCATCCGGAAGAAGATGATCTCATCGATCCGGTTGATGAATTCGGGCGAGAAGGTCCTGTGCAATTCCTCCATGACCAGGTCCCGGGCTTCCGCATAGGTCTTGCCGCCGTAGATTTCTGCCTCCTGCCTTTCGTCTGTTTCCTCGTCCGAATGTTCAAACTTGAAACCGATCCGACGGCCTTCCGGCCCCACAAGCAGCCTGGCCCCTATGTTCGAGGTCATGATCAGGATGGTATTCTTGAAGTCAATCGTCCTTCCCTGGCCGTCAGTCAACCTGCCGTCCTCCAGGATCTGGAGCATGGCATTCAGGACATCCGGATGCGCTTTTTCGATCTCATCGAAAAGGACAACCGAGTAAGGCCGCCGCCGGACCTTTTCCGTCAGCTGGCCGCCCTCATCGTAACCGATATAGCCGGGCGGGGCTCCGATCAGCTTGGAGACATCGAATTTTTCCATATATTCCGACATATCAATGCGGATCAGGGCATTTTCATTCCCGAACATGGTCTCTGCCAAGGCCTTGGCCAGCTCCGTTTTACCAACCCCCGTCGTTCCCAGGAAGACGAAGGAACCCGTAGGCCGCTGGGGATCCTTAAGTCCCAGCCTGCCCCGCCTGATCGCCTTGGCCACGGCGGCCACGGCCTCATCCTGGCCCAGGACACGTTTCTTCAATTCGTCCTCCAGCCGGCGAAGCCGTTCGCTGTCATCCTCCGTCAGGCTGCGGACCGGGATGCTGGTCCAGCTGGATACGATATCAGCGATCATATCAGCCGTGAGGACAGGCCAGTCTTCCCGATTGGATTCCAGGTCACAATCATCCAGTTCCCCCAGACTCCTGGTCAGCTCATCTTCCTCGGCCTTGAGATCGGCAGCCTTTTCAAACTCCTCCTCCTTGACCGCCTTTTCCTTCTCGGCTATGACCGATTCCAGCTTCTCCCGAAGCCCGCGCAGCTCATCCGGACCGCCCTCGCGGTTGATACGCAACCTGGAGGAGGCCTCATCGATCAGATCGATCGCCTTGTCAGGCAGGAAGCGGTCCGTGATATAGCGGGTGGACAGTTGGACCGCCGTCTCAATGGCCTCATCGGAAATCCGGACCCGGTGGTGGCATTCGTAATGGGGACGGAGGCCAAAGAGGATCTCAACGGCATCCTCCTCCCCCGGCTCATTGACCGTAACAGGTTGGAAACGCCTCTCAAGGGCGGCGTCCTTTTCGATGTGCTTCCTGTATTCGTCAATTGTGGTCGCCCCGATCACCTGCACCTCTCCCCTGGCCAACATGGGCTTCAGGATATTGGAGGCATCCATGGCCCCCTCCGAGGCACCGGCCCCGATGATGGTGTGCAATTCATCAATGAAAAGGATGACATTGCCAGACTCAATTGCCTCATCGATCCCTTTTTTCAGGCGCTCCTCAAACTCGCCCCTGTACTTGGATCCGGCCAGCATGCCACCCAGATCAAGGGAGACGAGCCGTTTCCCTCTCAAGAGATCGGGAACCTGGCCAGTGACTATCTTCTGGGCCAGGCCTTCCGCGATGGCCGTCTTTCCAACCCCCGGCTCCCCGATCAGGACCGGGTTGTTCTTTGTCCGCCGGCAGAGGATCTGTTCGATGCGGCGGATTTCCTCCTCGCGACCGATGATAGGATCAAATCGATCTTCCGAGGCCAGGGCCGTCAGGTCCCGGCTGAATTTATCCAGGTTGGGCGTATCCGACCCTTCGGCCGGCCTGGCCTCCCTGCCCGTTCCGGATTCACGCTCCCTGGCAGGAGCCGGCGACGCGTCTGCTTCCTGGGCCCCGTCGGACAGGAGGCTGTAGAACTGCCGTGGGGAGATCCCCGCCTCCTCCAGGATGCGGACGGCCACACTGTCGCCTTCCCTCAAAATCCCCATCAAGAGGTGTTCCGGTTCAATTACGCCGCTTTGTGTACGGCCCTCCGCCTCCCGGGCGGCCAGATTTATGACCAGCCGGGTCCGGGGCGTCATCATGCCAATTATCTGGTTGCCGTCAATCTTATCGGCCTCTTCCGCCGGCACTTCGGACGGCTGCTTGTGGTTGAGCGTCACCAGGTGCTGGCTGACTGTTTTTGCGTCAAGGCCCTGACCTGCCAGCAGGTCGCTGGCGAAACCGGCCCTTTCCGCTACAATTCCGGCCAGGAGATGTTCCGTGCCGATATAACCCGTATCGAAGGAACGGGCCGTTATCCAGGCGGACCCCAGGGCCTCGCCCGACCGCCTTGAAAATCTAATCATCATATTCTTAAATCCCCCATTATTATTTATTCTTATTTATAGGCTGCAAGCGCCTCGCGCAGCTTGGCCGCGCGCGCCTCATCCCGTTCCCTCTCCGTCATGGACCTGCCGGCCTCCTCTTGTATCGCGCCCTCGCCAACACTGGTCAAGAGCTGCTGGATCAGGCCATAGTCCGGCAGGCTATCCAGTCCAAGTTCCCTGCCGAATCGCAGGAGGGAAAGCCGGGCCAGGGCTTCATCCGCGGTCAACAGCCTGGCCTGCGACAGGAGTCCCAGGGCCCGGCCGACTTCATCTTCGAAGGCCAGGCGGTCACGGGCATAAAGGGTCTGCCTGGCCTTTCTTTCCTCACTCGCCAGGTCCAGGACCAGGCGGCCAAGATCCGCCAGGATCTCCTCTTCAGAGATACCCAGTGTTACCTGGTTGGAAAGTTGAACCATGTCTGCCTCTATCTCAGTGCCTTCGCCTCCGGCCCCCCGCAGGGCATAACCGGTTTTTGAAAGTTTGTCAGCCAGGGCCTTGATGACCCCCAGCCTGACCAGGCCTGGAAGATGGAGCATGACAGAGGCCCGCATACCTGTCCCTGTATTGGTCGGACAGGCCGTGAGATAGCCAAGCCGCCCGCTCTTCGCAAAGGGCAAACGGGCTTCCAGGGCCGCTCCGCAGTCCAGGGCCTCCCGGGCAGTTTCATCCAGCCTGAGTCCGGCACCCACCGCATAGAGTCGGAGATGATCCTCTTCGTTGACCAAGAGGCCCGAAGCCTCCTTGGGAAAGAGCAGGAGGGCCTTTCCCCGCGCATCATCCAGCATATTCCGGCTGATGACCCGCCGTTCGGCCAGGGCCAGTCTTTCGATCGCGTCGAGTTCCGCCAAGTCAACCAGGAGCGGCTTCTCTCCCCGGCTCAGGCAGACCTCCCGGAAGGCCTCCTTCACCCGGCCCTTGACATAGTCCAGCTCCTCCGGTGTCAGCCTCCAGGGAAAGGGCGTACTGGCAAGATTCCTGGCCAGGCGGACCCGGGTGGAAATCACCACATCACTTTCCGGACCTTCTTCCAAATACCAGGCCATGATCTAAAGCTCCTCCCCCTGATCCCCTTGAGACTCCAAGGCCCGGATCTCATCCCGGATTCGGGCCGCTTCTTCATAGGCCTCGCCTTCAACAGCCCGCGCCAGATCCCGTCTGAGCCCTTCCAGCGGAGTATCCGCTTCATCCTGGCTCTCCTGGTTTTTCGTCAAGGCTGGCTGGGGAAGCCCATGGCTGGTGTGTCCGTGAAGGCGGCCAAATACCGGATCAAGCAAGTGGGCGAAAGTGTCATAGCAGACTGGACAGCCCAGCAGTCCCGTCTCCCGGAGTTCATCTTCCGTCTCCCCGCAGGAGGGGCAGACAAGTTGCGTCTTCCTCTGCCTTCTAAGCTGGGCCGGGTAGCCGAAAAGGCTGGGGCCCGGCAGGGAGGTCCCGAAGAAGCCATCCCACCAGCTGACTGGCGACTTCATGGTTAGCCCTGCCGAATCCGCGCATTGGTCGCAAAGATTGAGGACCTGCTCCTGTCCGTCCAGTGTCCTTCTGACCCGGACGGTCGCCTCACGCTCTTCGCAGTTCTGACAAATCATCCTGCTTCCTCCTCACCTGCCAGGGCTGCGATACGGATCAGCATATTGCGGAACATATCGGACCGGACCTGGTCCCGCCTCCCCCTGTCGACCCGGCGCAGACTGGCGTCGGAAAGGGCGGCCTTCATAAGCAAGGCCAGTTCCCGGGAGAGCAGGTCCTTGCCCAGGAGTTGTTTTACCAGGACAGCGGCGTCGTGCTGGCTCAGGCTGTCAGCAAGCGAACGGACCAGGTACATGATCTGGTCGGCCTCGTCTGAATAGGGTACCCGCCGGATTCTCACATAACCGGATCCGCCACGCCGGCTCTCGACAAGATAACCGTGACGGTGGCTGAATCGTGTGGAAATCACATAGGTAATCTGGGAAGGCGCCACCTGCATTTCCGCGGCAAAAGCATTGCGGCCTATCTCGCAGGCCCCATCTTGTTCCTCGATCAGGTCAAGGATGGTCCTCTCAATCCTGTCAGTTAGACTACTCATGTTTACCTCATTTGCCTTTGACTGTCTTTGACTTTCATTTTATAACGATCCGGCCTTCCTGTCAATACTTCGAAAGGTCGGCCGGGCCTATCTTCTACCAGATTGTATAGCCGCCATCCACGATCAGGTCGGCGCCTGTTATATAGGAGGCAAGGTCAGAAAGCAGGAAGGCGACGACGCCAGCGATCTCGTCCATAGTCCCGAACCTGCCCATGGGAACATCGCCGGCGAACATGTCAAGGAGATCGTCGGGCATTCCGTCGTGGATACCCGAGAACATATAGCCGGGGCTCACGCTGTTGACCCGGATGCCGTAGGGGATGAAATCGGCGGCCATGCCCCGTGTCAATCCGAGCAGGGCGGCCTTGGTCGTTGTATAGCAGACATCATGGGTATCCCTGGTGCGGACCAGGGCGTGGGCCGCCATGGAGGCCGTGTTGACAATCGCTCCAGTCTGCTTGTTGTCCCGCATCCACTGACAGCAGGCCTGATTGACCAAAAACATACCGTCGATGTTGACCTCGATCATCTTCCGCCAGCTCTCGTAGGGCATATCCCCACAGTCATCATCCAGGAGGATGCCGGCATTGCAGTGGACGGCATCAAGGGCCCCCCATTCCCCGGCCACCCTTTCAACCATGGCCCGCACGGAGGCGGGATCACTGACATCCACTTCCAGGGCCAGGGTTTCAACACCGTATTTTTGAGCGATGAAGTTGGCATTCTCCCGGGCCTTGTCCAGCTTCAGGTCAGCCAGGGCAACCTTGCCGCCAAGCTCGGCGATAGCCGCCGCAGTCGACCTTCCAATCCCGCCCGCCGCGCCTGTTACAATGGCCTTCCTGCCCTTGAGCGTGAACCTCTCCTTAACCGACTTCAAATCTTTCAGTTCCACAACTGTACCCATTACGTCCATCTCCTCACTTTCACTTTGCCGCTCTTTCGCAGACCTTCCTGACCAGTATAACCTCCAGTTTCCCTGAAACTGACGATCATAAACTGTCTCCTTCCAAAATTCCGCTTGTGGGCAAGGGGAGAACCCGCCATCAGCGGTTGGCTTCCCAGTCGGAAATAAACTGACGGATCCGGTCGGCCGGCATCATGAGGCCGTGCCGGAAGTGGCGGAAGATATTCTCAAGCAGGAAAACGCTGAAAGCAAAAAGGGCCGCCCCTTCACAGTTTCTGTGTTTGGGGCCAGCCCTTCGCCGTCTAGTCCGATTCAGTCAGGATCTCCTGACTGTCGGGGAGATCGAAGAGGTCGAGAAGGGGATTGAATTCCTCCTCTTCCGGGTCAGGCTGGTCAAGATCAAAGGAGCATCTGTCGCGGAAGACCTCGGGATCCAGCCCCCGGCTCCGCATAAAGGCCTCGTACTCCTCCTTGGTCTCATGGGTGAAACCGAGGTCGCGGGCGTAGTCCTCATACTCCGTCCGATCCACCCCCTGGTCCGAAGTGGCGTTCAAGAGGGCCATGTTGGCCGGAACGACCGGTACGGCGCTGATATTGCGATAACGGGCCAGCCCTGTCCCCGCCGGGATCAATTTGCCGATGATGACGTTCTCCTTCAGACCTTCCAAGGTATCAATCTTGCCCTTGACGGCCGCGTCGGTCAGGACCCGTGTCGTCTCCTGGAAGGAGGCGGCGGACAGGAAGGATTCCGTCGCCAGCGAGGCCTTGGTGATGCCGAGCAGGATCTGTTTCCCCGTTGCCGGTGTGCAGTCGTTTTCCTCGGCTTCCGCGTTGGCCTTATGGAATTCAGCCATGTCGACGATACTGCCCGTAAGCAACTGGGTGTCGCCCGGATCGTCAATCTTGAACTTCCGCAACATCTGGCGGACGATAATTTCGATATGCTTGTCGTTGATCTCAACCCCGTTGTTCTTGTAGACCTTCAGAACTTCGGAGATGATGTACTTCTGGACCCCCCGGGCACCCTTGATCTTCATGATGTCATGGGGGTTCACCGATCCGTCGGTGATCAGGTCACCTTCCTCGACCAGGTCGCCCGTATCCACGATCAGGGGGGTGGAGATGGGAATGCTGTATTGCTTGGCCTTGCCATCCTCCGACGTCACCGTCACCTCGCGGCGGCGTTTACCCGGCTCGCTTACATTGACCGTCCCACTGATTTCAGAGATGACCGCCTGCCCTTTGGGCTTTCTCGCTTCAAATAATTCCTCAACACGGGGGAGGCCCTGGGTGATGTCGTCACCCGAGGCGATACCGCCGGTGTGGAAGGTACGCATGGTCAGCTGGGTACCCGGTTCACCAATCGACTGGGCAGCCATAATGCCGACGGCTTCGCCGACCACGGCGGGTCCACCTGTTGCCAGGTTGCGTCCATAGCATTTGGCGCAGACCCCCTTGTCGCTCTCGCAGGTCAGGTTGCTCCGGATGGGGATCCGGGCCAGGCCCAGTTCCTCAATCCGGGTCGCCAGGGAATTGCTGATCATCTCATTTTTGTCCACCAGGACTTCCCCTGTATCGGGGTCAAGGATCTGCCGGGCGGCATAACGCCCCTCAATCCGGTTGGCCAGGCGTTCAACCACCCGCTTGGTCTTGCCCCCGACCAGGACCGGTGACACCTCGATGAATTCTTCGGTGCCGCAGTCCTCCCCCCGGATGATGACATCCTGGGAGATATCGACCAGGCGCCGGGTCAGGTAACCTGAGTCAGCGGTTTTCAAGGCCGTGTCCGAAAGGGATTTACGGGCGCCGTGCGAGGAGATGAAGAACTCAAGAACGTTCATACCCTCGCGCAGGTTCGACTTGATGGGGATCTCGATGGTTTTGCCGGAGGTGTTTGCGATGAGCCCGCGCATGCC
>CAZAKT010000024.1:0-22367 GCA_964486135.1 uncultured Mageeibacillus sp. | reverse complement strand
CGGTTTGGTGCGGACAACAGGACTCGAACCTGCACGGTTTCCCATTGGAACCTAAATCCAACGTGTCTGCCAATTCCACCATGTCCGCGTCTGATCCATTATAGGGTAAGATTTAGGAGTGTCATCATTACAACCTTACGTTATGTTGTAATTTCTAATCTCCCAGCCTCAGGACACTCATGAAGGCTTCCTGTGGAACCTCGACGCTGCCGACCTGACGCATACGTTTCTTACCTTCCTTCTGCTTCTCCAGGAGCTTCTTCTTTCTGGATATGTCACCGCCGTAACACTTGGCTGTAACATCCTTGCGATATGCCCGTACGGTCTCGCGGGCAATGATCCTCCCGCCGACACTGGCCTGGATGGGGATCTCAAACTGCTGGCGGGGGATGTTCTCCCGGAGTTTTTCCGCCATGGCCCGGCCACGCTTGTAGGCATCATCCCGGTGGAGGATGAAAGTCAGCGCGTCCACCTGCTCGCCGTTGATCATCATATCAAGTTTGACCAAATCCGCAACCTGCCAGTTCTTGAATTCATAGTCCAGGGAGGCGTAGCCTTTCGAATTGGATTTCAGGGCATCAAAGAAGTCGTAGATAATCTCATTCAGGGGCATATCGTAGTGGAGGTTGACCCGATTGTCGTCAATATATTCCGTATTGACGTAAATCCCCCGGTAATTGTGACAGAGTTCCATGACCGCCCCGATAAAATCCTTGGGAGTCATGATCGAGGTGGAGACAACCGGTTCCTCGATGCTGGTGATCTGTTCGGGGGCCGGCATATTGGTCGGATTCTCCAGGAGGATCTGGCTGCCATCGACCAGATTCAAGCGGTAGGCCACCGAAGGAGCGGTCGAGATCAGGTCAAGGTCGAACTCCCGCTCCAGCCTCTCCTGGATAATCTCATAGTGGAGAAGGCCAAGAAAACCACAACGGAATCCAAAGCCGAGGGCGGTCGATGTCTCCGGTTCAAAGGAGAGGGCCGCGTCATTGAGCTGCAATCTTTCCAGGGCGTCCCGCAGGTCGGGATAGTCGGCGCCGTCAACGGGATACATACCGCAGAAGACCATCTGCCTGACGGGATGATAGCCGGGCAGGGGTTCCGCCGCCGGATTTTCGGCCAGGGTGATGGTATCGCCCGGGGCCGTGTCCCGGACATTCTTGATGCTGGCGGTCACATAACCGACATCGCCTGCGAACAGGGTCTCCCTGGCTTCCAGGGAGGTGGGGGAGAAGGTGCCCAGGGAGGTCACGGTGAAGACCTTGCCGGTATGCATCATCTTAATCTCATCCCCTTGTGACAGCTTGCCCTCCCTGATATTGACATGGGTGATGACACCCAGGTAGGCATCGTAGATGGAGTCAAAGATCAGGGACCGGAGGGGCTTGGTTTCATCGCCCTCCGGCGCTGGCAGATAGTGGGCAACGGCTTCCAGGACCTCATCGATATTGACATCATTCTTGGCGGAAATCAGGGGGGCGTAGGAGGCGTCAAGGCCGATGACCTCCTCGATCTCATGACGGACCTCCTCGGGTCTGGCCGAGGCCAGGTCGATCTTGTTGATGACGGGCAGGACCTCCAGGCCGGCGTCGATCGCCAGGTAGGCATTGGCCAGGGTCTGGGCCTCCACCCCCTGGGAGGCATCGACAATCAGGATGGCGCCGTCGCAGGCCGAAAGTGACCGGGAGACCTCATAGTTGAAGTCGACGTGGCCGGGCGTGTCGATCAGGTTGTAAATATATTGTTCGCCATTTTTCGCTGTGTAGGCCATGCGGACGGCGCGGGCCTTGATGGTAATCCCCCGCTCCCGCTCAATGTCCATATTGTCCAGCACCTGATCCAGTCTCTCCCGGGCCGAAAGGCTGCCGGTGTGCTCGATCAGCCGGTCGGCCAGGGTCGATTTGCCGTGGTCGATATGGGCGATGACACAAAAATTTCTAATATGATCCGCAGGGACTCTTTTCATGGGTCGTCTGTCATTCCATTTCCAGTTGTTGATTCATTCCTCTATTTAGGTTTCCCAATCTTGTCGAGTGGATAGAATCGAAGGATCAGCCGCCCTTCGATCTCCTGTCGCGTAACAGGTCCGATATCCCGGCTGTCACGGCTGCTCATCCTGTTGTCGCCCAGGAGATAGTACTCCTGGGGGCCCAGGACAAGGTCCGAAAAGGCCATGTTGTGTTCGGAGGTCAGGACCTCATCCGTAAGGTAAGGTTCGTCCAAGCGTTCGCCATTTACCCAGAAATAGCCTTCTCTCACGGTCACATGTTCGCCGGGCAGGCCGACTACCCGCTTGATGATAATGATATCACCCTCTTCGCCGGCATCCTGGTAGGCATCGGCAGTCACGATATCGCCACGTTTCAGGCCCGATGGGAAGAGTCTGGAGACCTTCTCCACAAAAACCTCATCGCCATCCTCCAGGGTCGGGCTCATGGATGAACCAATAACCGAGTTGTGCTGGAGGACAAACTGTGTGATCAGGAAGACGACGACAAAACAGAGGATCAGGGTAAGGATGAAGCCCAGGCTCCGCCGCAGGAAGGACCGGCCTTTGGGCGCCTTGTCCTCCTGCTTCCCGGGCCAGGCTTCCTCCGGGACAAAATAGTCCTGGTCTGTCTTTTGATATAAGGGCCCTGTCATGACCTCATCCACATCCTTGCCAATCACTTATTTGGGTTTTCCGATCTTATCGAGGGGATAAAACCGGAAAATCAGCCGGCCTTCAATCTCACTTCTTTTGAAGGGCCCCAGCTTGCGGCTGTCCAGACTGTACTCCCTATTGTCCCCCAGGAGGTAGTATTCATCCGGTCCAAGCTTGACATCCCCATAATCCTGCTGACCGCACAGGGTCTGTGTCCCCGGCTCCAGGTAGTCCTCTTCACAGTTTACGCCGTCAATATATACCTTGCCGTCCCGGATTGTCAGCTGTTCGCCTGGAAGTCCGACAAGGCGCTTGACAATATCCTTCTCCCCGGTGAGGTAGGCCTGTTTCCCCGTAGCGGCGGTCACGATGTCCCCCCGCTTCAAACCGGAGGAGAAGTAGCGGGTCACCTTCTCTACAATAATCTGGTCCTGGTCCTCCAGGGTGGGGAGCATGGACCTGCCCACCACAGTATTATTTTGCAGGATAAAGAGTCTGAATAAAAGGGCCAGGGCAAGACAGAGCGCAAAGACAAGGACAAGCTGGAGGATTTTTCCCGCCAGGGAAAGCTTTTTCCTTGGCCTTCGGTCCCCCTCCGGCTTGACACCCAGGCGGGTGAAATAATCTTCCAGGCTGACGTAATCTTCCTTTAGGTCAAGCCCATTACCTTTCGCCTTCTTCTTCAAGCCTATCCTCCGCTTCCACGACAAGGGCAAGCCCCAGCTCCTCCAGTTGCTTGTCCGCCACATAGTAGGGGGCTCCAGACATAAGCGAGGAAGAATTCTGGACCTTGGGGAAGGCGATGACCTCCCGGATACTTTCCTCCCCCGTCAGGAGCATGACGATCCGATCCAGGCCATAGGCCAGGCCTCCATGAGGTGGCACGCCAAACCGGAAGGCGGAGAGGAGGAAGCCGAACTGTTCTTCCGCCTCCTCGTCGGTAAGGCCAAGTAGTCTGAACATGCGTTTTTGCAATTCCTGCTGATGGATCCTGATACTGCCGCCCCCCAATTCCGTACCGTTGAGGACGATATCGTAAGCCCTGGCCCTGACCTCAGCTGGCCGGCTGTCCAGGAGGGGGATATCCTCCTCAAGGGGAGCGGTAAAGGGGTGGTGCTTGGCCACGTAACGGCCGGCCTCTTCCGACCATTCCAGGAGGGGGAACTCGGTCACCCAGCAAAAGTCAAAGCGGCCTTGGGGGATCAGGCCCCGTCTTTTCGCCAGCTCCAGCCGGAGATCCCCGAGCGCTTCCAGCACCGTCATCCTATCCGCGTCGGCAACGAAAAGCAATTGGGCCGACTGATCCTCACCGGCCCGGGTCAGGGCCTCCCTGACAAAGTTGGCGTCGCAGAATTTGGCGATCGAGCCCCGGCTCCGGCCTTCCTCTCCCAGGGAGAGCCAGGCCAGGCCCTTGGCCCTTGTATTCCCCTTGACGAAGAGGGTGAGATCATCCAGCTCCCGGCGCGACAGGTCCGCCCCGCCCGGAAGCGCGAGGGCCCCCACGGCCCCACCTTGGGCGAGGGCGTCCGTGAAGACGCGAAAGTCTGTTTGGCGGGCCAGGTCGGACAGATCAAGCAGTTCCATCCCGAAACGTAAATCCGGCTTGTCCGTACCAAAACGTGCCATGGCCTCACGCCAGGTAAGGCGACGGAGGGGGAGCTCCAACTCAATGCCGGCATACTCCCGCATGAGGGTCGCCAGAAAACGCTCGTTGACTTCCAGGACCTCCTCTTCCCCGACAAAGGCCATCTCAAGGTCGATCTGCGTGAACTCGGGCTGCCGGTCGGCCCTAAGGTCCTCATCGCGAAAACAGCGGGCAATCTGCATATATTTGTTGTAGCCCGCCAGCATGAGGAGTTGCTTATAGATCTGGGGCGATTGCGGCAGGGCAAAGAAGCGGCCCGGAAAAACCCTTGACGGCACCAGGTAGTCACGGGCCCCCTCGGGTGTGCTCTTGATCAGGGTCGGGGTTTCGACATCGATGAAAGCTTCCCTGTCAAAAAAATCTCGGGTGATCTTGGTGATCTGATGGCGGGCCAGGAGCTTCCTCTGCATATCGGGCCGGCGGAGATCAAGAAAACGGTACTTGAGGCGCAAGTCCTCCCTGACCTCCAGATCCTCCTCAATATAGAAGGGCGGCGTTTCCGACTCGGAAAGGATCCGCAGGTCACTGGCCTGGAGCTCGACCGTCCCCGTCTTCATGGCGGGGTTGACGGCACTTCGAAGGCGGAGACTGCCTCTTACGGCCAGGACATATTCGCTCCGGACACCCAGGGCCTTCTCCCTGACCTCCACAGGCGAATCCTGGTCGATTACAATCTGGACCTCGCCCGCGATATCACGCAGGGTGATAAAGAGGAGGCCTCCCAGGTCCCGCTGCTTGTGACACCAGCCCATGAGGGTCAGCTCCTGGCCCACCCTAGCCTCCGTGACTTCCCCGCAAAGGCAGCTTCGCTTCCAATCACCCATTGATTCACTCATGTGCGAATAATCTCCTCTTATCAGACCAGCGAAGCTGGGATCTCCGTCAGTAGGATCTCCGATTCACTGCCATCGGACAGCCTTCTCAGCCTGCCCCTGCCTTCCGCGATTTCCGTATCGCCCAGGACCAGAATAAAGCGGGCCTCCCTCCGGTCGGCCGCCTTCATCTGGGCGCGGAGGCTGCGGCCCATGATATCGGTTTCGACGGCGAAACCTTCCCGGATCAGCTGCTGGGCCAGGACCAGGGCATCTGCTGTCGTCGATGGGAAAGAGGCGATGAAGAGATCAGGGTGCCTCTCCTGGCCGGGATCAAGCCCCTGGGTCTCCAGTTCAAGCATGAGCCGTTCCACCCCCATGGCAAAGCCTACTGCCGGCATATCGCCCCCTCCCAGTTCGGAGATGAGGCCATCATAGCGGCCACCACCACAAATCGACCCCTGGGTCCCCACGTGGGGCGAAACAAATTCGAAGACGGTCCTGGTATAGTAGTCGAGTCCCCGGACCAGTCTGGGATTGATGGTATAGACAACGCCCAGCCTGTCAAGGTAGCCCTTGACCTTGTCAAAATGCTCAAGGCAGGCGGGACAGAGATAATCCAGTTGGACAGGCGCCTGGACGGCAAGTTGCTGGCAATGGTCTTCCTTGCAGTCAAGCATGCGGAGCGGGTTGCGCTCGTAGCGGACCTGGCAGTCGGAACACAGGGTTGAAAAATGGGGTTTGTAATAATCCCTCAGGGCCTGGCGGAAGGCCTCCCGGCAGAGCGGGCAACCAATGCTGTTCAATTCGAGGCTGATCCGGGCAAGACCCAGTTCCCGAAAATAGCTGTCCAGAAGGCCGATGACCTCGGCATCCGCTTCGGGGGCCTCACTGCCGAACACCTCACAGCCAAACTGCCAAAACTCCCGGTAACGCCCCTTTTGCATCTTCTCGTAGCGGAACATGTTCATGTTGTACCAGAGTTTGACCGGGGCCGGCCGCGAGGCCATCCCCTGCTCTATGAAGGCCCGTGCGACACCAGCCGTCCCTTCAGGGCGGAGGGTCAGGCTCCTGCCCCCCTTATCCTCGAAGGTATACATCTCCTTGCGGACAATGTCGCTGGCATCCCCGACACCGCGGACAAAAAGCTCTGTGTGCTCAAAAACCGGCACCCGGATCTCCCCGTAGCCGTAACGGGCACACACATCAGCGAATACCCGCTCCAGCGCCTGCCGTCTCGCCGTTTCTTCCGGCAATACATCTTTTGTCCCGCGGGGGGCTCTAAGGTCCATGACCGCCTCCTGTCAGCTCTTTAACGAATTTGGGCTTATCAGATAATTCTAACATAGGCCGGGACTGCCCTAGCGGTGGAGGAGGGGGCTCAACCTCTTGTAGATCAGGCCCACGATGAAGGAGATCAGGGTGCCCTTGAGGAGGTTGAAGGGGACAAAGACCCATAGGATCAGCGAGGGGAGGTCGGTCACCAGGCTGTTGCCGGCAGCCTTGGTCGCTGCCACGATCCCCTCAAGGGAGAGGCCCATAACCCTGATGTAAAAGGGGATGGTGACGAAATAATTGATCAGGGCCCCCGACAGGGTCAGGGCCAGGGTACCGGCCGCCATGGACAGGATGGCCCCGGCCCGTGTCTTCCTGTATTTGTAGATCAGACCCGCCGTCCCGACAAAGAAACTGCCCATGATAAAGTTGGATAGCTCCCCGACCATAAGGGTATGGGAGGCCGGCAGGTGGGCGATATTCTTGATCAGCTCCACCACTACGCCTGCCATAGGCCCCAGGCCAAAGGCCGCCAGTAAAACCGGTATCTCCGAGAAATCAAATTTCAGGAAGGCCGGGAACAAGGGCAGGGATATCTCCAGATACATCAAGACAATGGCCACTGCCGACAAAATACCTGTCTTGGCCAACCAGCTGCTTTGGGACTGCCGCCTCAAAACCGCCTCAACCCCCTTGTCCAGGGTCCCCTTCGTCTCGTCTTTCACTTGCTTCATATTTTCCCGGGTAACCGCCAAGCCGCGGCACCCCCTCCTTTTCATCCTCTTGTGGGATCCATAAAAAAACCCCGGAAACCGGGGTAAAGACAGCATCTTTATTCCTCCCATTCAGACTCTAACTGCCGGCCCGGGATTCTCACCCGGTCATGCGACCTGCTCGCGGGCTCGTCCCTCGAAAGGGCATCACCGCCGGTGGGGAATTCCACCCCGCCCCGGAATTAACCCAATGGTATCAAATCCGGGGCGGAATTAAAAGTGACCGGTTCAGTAGCTCAGAGCCTGTCCCAGGGTCTGGATCAGGTCCTCCGGCGTGACCACCGTCTCGGATCCATAGCTGTCCGCCGCCAGGTCGGCGGCCAGCCCGTGAAGGTAGACCGCGCGAAGGACCGCCTCCTCCACTGAATCCATCTGGGCCGCAAGCCCTGCGATCATGCCGGTCAGGACATCTCCCGACCCGCCCTTGGCAAGACCTACATTACCCGTTGTATTGATGAAAGCCCGGCCATCCGGCAGGGCAATGACAGTAGCCATCCCCTTTAGAACCACTATGGATCGGGCCCGGTCCGCCAAGGCCCGGGCCGCCGTCAGCCGGTCCTTCAGCAAGTCTTCCCCCTCTTCCGGGAGAAGGAGCCGATACTCGCCGACATGCGGGGTCAATACAGCCGGTGGCCATCCTTTTTCATAACGCCCCCTCAGGAGGTCGAAGGCGTCAGCCATACCCGCGAGTGCCTTCAAACCATCAGCGTCAATGATCAGTGGGGCCGGCTGGTGCACAAGGTGGCGGAGGGCCTTTTCGACCCAAGGGTCATGACCGGCCCCGATCCCGACCGCGACGGCATCGTGTTGGGGCAGGTCGCGTTTGGTCGCCGGGCCTTCCTCCGGCACAGCGGACAGGAGGGCGGATGGGACGGCAGCCGCGATAAGGGGGAGCGATCGTTCCGGCGCCCGGAGCATGGTATAGCCGGCGCCCATCTTCTCCCCGGCCCTGGCCGCCAGGATCAGGGCACCTGTCATCCCCTCTGCGCCACCGATCAGGAGGATCCGGCCAAACTGCCCCTTGTGGCCGTCCGGGGCCCTTTCCTCCAGCCTGTCAGGCAGGGTCCCGGCTTCCAGGGAATGGACGGCGGCCTGGCCAGCCAGGCTGTCCTCAACAAAGCGGTCCGTCATACTCAAGGGGAATTCGATCAGCTCACCCGCGTAGAGGCAGCCGGGATGCGTCACCAGGCCGATCTTCCTCCTGCCGAACGTGGCCGTAAAATCAGCGGCCACCGTCTCCTCAATGGCCTGGCCCGTATTGGCGTCGATCCCGCTCGGCATATCACAGGCCACGACACAGACAGCTTTTTCCTTCAAGGCGGCCAGGAAGGCGAAGGCCCTTTTCATGCCTCCCAAAAGAGGTCTGGAGGAATCATAACCGGTCCCGTAGAGGGCATCGACCGCGATCAGGGGCAGCTGGCCCAAGAGCTGGTCGGCCGTCTCAATCCTCTCCCCGCCAAATTCGAGATAGGCCCGCTTGTTGAGGCCCGCGTCCCCTCCCGGCTCAAGATCGGGCAGGGCGTCATAGACGACCACCTCATAACCGGATGCCATAAGCTGACGGGCAGCTGCCCAAGCATCCCCCCCGTTCTTGCCGGGCCCCGCGAAGAAGAGAAGGTCAAATTCATCTCCTTCCCTTTCCGGGAAAGACCCCAGAAGGCGGGCCAGGGTACCCGCCAGGCCCGCGGCCGCCTGTTCCATAAGAAGGGCGGACGGGAGTCCGGTCCTTTCCACGAAGAGGCGGTCCAGTTTTTCCTGCTCTTCCCTTGTCAGCAATCGGGTCATCCTCTTATCCTCCGCTCTTTCATCTTCGGCCTGGCGGCCTTGCTTCCCCCACAATCAAAAAACCCACGCGTCTCTTCCTGAATCCGCGTGGGCTTTCAAAGCTCTTGGCCGGGACTTAGCCCACGTGCTTATCGAGCACCCGGGCAATGTCCTCATAGGGACGGGCACCGACCAGTTGATCGACGACCTGACCGTCTTTAAATATAAAAAGCGTCGGGATGCTGAAGACGCGGTATTTCTGCGCGAGACTGCGCTCCTCGTCGACGTTGACCTTACCGACAAGCGCCTTGCCCTGGTAGTTTTTCGCCAGCTCTTCGACGACTGGTCCCACCATTCTGCAAGGTCCGCACCACTCCGCCCAAAAATCGATCAAAACCGGGAGATCGCTCCCCAGCACTTTTTCGTCAAAATTGTCCTGCTTGATTATTTCCATTTTTCTCTCCTGTTCCTGGTCTCCGGCCAGCCGGATGGGGCGAACCGGTGCTTTCATTCGGAACTATGATAGTGATTCCGGAATGCCGCTGTAGTGTCACCCGTTACCAGAGGCTGTTCGGCTGATCAAAGAAATTCCTGGAGGATGGAGTCGTCAGGGACGAAGGAGGGATCGACGGCCGGAAGCTGTTCACAGACCGCGGACAGGCGGACGGCTTCGTTGATGGCCCGTCTCAAGTCGGAATGGCCGGAAGGATTTTTAGTATAGGAGGAGGGGGGCAATTCCCCCCTGAAGAAACGGTCGAGCGACCGCTCAATCTCAACCCGGGCCATGGGCCCGACCACCATGAACTCATAGGAAAGGACGGAGTTGATGTAGAAATCTGCCGCCTCCAGGTAGCGGGGGATGAAATCGCTTTCCGCCCGGTCTATCATGGGCCAGTAGTCGATGGTGTCGATGGCCGTCGCCCCTCTGTGGCGGACATCCCGGCTGATCCGGCGCAGAATCCTTATATCACTCCCCGACAGCATGCGGCGGTCCGACAGGACCCGGCCGTGGGGCAGGATGAAATAGCTGACCCGCCTTTCCTTGGGCAACTTGTCCATGATCACATCGGACAGGCCGTGCAGGCCCTCCACCAGGAGGACATCACCCTCGGACAGGCAGAGGGTCTTGTCGGCCAGGTAATGGCGCTCACGGGTATGGAAATCAAAGGTGGGGATGGCAACTTCCTGATTGTCAAAAAGCTTTTCCAGATCATTGCCCAGCAACTCCAGATCGATTGTGTCGATGCTCTCAAAATCCGGCCGGCCCTCTTCATCGTAACGGAGTTGCTCGGGCCGGTAATAATCGTCAAGTTCCAGGTGGAAGGTGCGAAGACCCGACTCCGTCAAACGTTTGGACATGAGCATGGAGGAGGTCGTCTTACCGGACGAGGTCGGTCCGGAGACGAAGATGGCCCTTATATCGGGGTGGTTCTGGATGTGCCGGGCGATGGTCTCGACCTGGTCTGTGAACCGCTCCTCCGACTGCCTGACAAATTCACGGAATTTGGCCCGGCCCAGATTACGCTCCAGATCCTCAATCGTCCAAACAAGAAGTTCTGAGAATTCCGCCATAGACTACCACCCTCCCGACGCGCCGCCGCCACCGGATGAACCGCCGCCAAAACCGCCGCCGCCACCGCCGAAACCCCCACCGCCCGAGGAACCTCCCATCCAGCCACCTGTACGGGGTCCGCCGCCACCAAAGGGCAGAAACCTGAAGAAGCGGCCAAAATAGGTAAAGAGGATAAGGATGACGATGAGGACCATGAAGACAGTTTCCGCTGCGCTCATGCTGTCTGAGTCATCGCTGTCGACAGGAATGTAGCCATCGGCATCGATCTCCAGGTCGTATTCTTCCGCGACCCGGGTCACGATGGCGTTGAAACCGTCCAGGACCCCCTGATCATAATCCTCCTCCTGGAAGGAAGGCGCGATTACATTCCGGATGATACGGTCGGCCACGCTGTCGGGAATGGCTCCCTCCAAACCGTAACCAACCTCGATGCGAAGCTTCCTGTCTTCTTTTGCGATCAGGAGCAGGACCCCGTTGTCCTTCTCCCGGCTTCCGATTCCCCAGTCACGGAAAATGGCGAGGGCCGCGTCTTCAATGCTGTCGTCTCCCAGGGTCGGGATCATACAGACGACGATCTGGGCCCCGGTTCCCGAGATCTGCCCGTTGACCTGCCGGATGGTCTGGAGGGTTTCTTCTGATAGACTGCCCGTCGTATCGAAGGCAAAGTCGTCGCCCGGATTGGACGGCACCGTAAAACCCAGTAAAACCGGCAGGATAAAAAGCAAAAGGAGCAGGGCGGCATAAGGCCGCCAGGCTGCCTTCTCAATCACGGGCGAAGAGACCTTCATGGCCGGGCCGCTCTCCCTGCCTTAAAAAGTGACGACAGGCGCTGTTTCCGAACCCGCTTGCGCCTCAAACATATCGCGCACGCTGAAACCGTAAAGCTTGGCAAAGAGATTGCCCGGGAAGGTGCGGACGGAACGGTTGAAATCTGCCACGACGTCGTTGAAGTCTTTTCTGGCGACCGCAATCCGGTTCTCCGTGCCGGCCAGTTCGGCCTGAAGGGCCAGGAAGTTCTCATTGGCCTTCAGCTCGGGATAATTTTCAACCACGATATTGATGGCCTTCTGGAAATCCTGGTCAACCTCTTCCAGTTCCCCGGGTGTTGACGCCTCGTTATAGCGGGACCGCATCCCTGTGATTTCCTTGAGGAGATTCTCTTCGTGGGCGGCATAGCCCTTGACCGTCTCCACCAGGTTGGGAATGAGATCCGCCCGGCGCTGGTACTGGGTCTGGACCTGGGCCCAGGCCTGATTGATCGATTCGTCGGCTCTGACGAATCGGTTGTGATAGGAGATGAAGACCCCGGCCAGCACGGCGATGACCGCGATAACAATCACCAGGATCATGAGCCCCGGTTTTAATCCTGCTTTTTTCATATTATCCTCCTGTGGGCTCCCGCCCAACTGGCATTCTTTTTTTCAGCATATCCCTAATCCGCTTTTCCGGCGGTATCTTAATTTGCTATTGCCCCGTCCTCAGGATCATCGGGTTCGTCAGCAGGTGGTTCTGTACTCGACGTAGTAGCCTGCGTCGGATCTTTCTCTGACGGCTCAGCCTCTTCGCTTGCCGTCGTCGGCTCACCGCTGGGGGAGGGCCCGGTCGGGGGACTGGTGGGGCTGGTGGGACTGGCGGTCCCCTGCTCAATTGTTACCGAAGCGGCCGTGGTGGTCGCCGCCTTGGTTGTCAGGGCGCCTCCTGCCGGCGGCGTTGCCGGTATCACGGGGATGGGCTCCAGGCCGGATCCTCCTGAATCGTCAGGATCCGTTGTTTGGTCCGTTTCTTCCAGTTCCCAGTCGGGGAGGGTGTGGTAGGGGAACTCCTCGTATTCAGGCCGTTCCTCCGCTTCATCCGCGCCGATCATCCGGGCCAGCCGGCCGCGGATCAGGAAGGCAAAGAGGACGATGAAGACAATTGAAAGCGCGATCAGTCCCAGGTAGACGGACCTGAGCTTTTTTTCGTAGGCTGTCAGACGGCCCTTGCCCTTCTTCTCCTTGGCCAGGCCCTGTTCAGCCGTCCTTCTTCTTTTTCCGGCGCTTGAAGCTTTTTTTTGCTGACGGCCATTCGATACCTTGTTTCGCTGTCTCACATCTCTCTCCTTGCCGGCAGGACGCTAATCCTTTTAATGCTTTATGATAGTACCATACCCGCCGGGGCGCAAGCCTTCTATCCCTTCTGGACCGGCCCTGGCAGCTTCTCTTCCTCCTCCCGTGTCAGGAGAAGACGGCGGGGGAGGGTGAGGGAGAAGCCCGTCTCATTGGAGATATCCAGGATGGCCCGGATGATCTGGTCCCGTGTTACCATCATTGGCCGGTAATCCTTGCCCGTATAACAGCTCAGATAGACGCTCACGCCCTCAGTCGTAAAGGCCCGCAGGACAATGAGAAGCGGTCCCTCGATGTGTGGGTGCTCCGAAAGTCGCTCATTGAGCCTGTCCCGGAAGAGGGCGAAGCTTTCATTCGAAACACCCCAGGGGATGATGAAATCGAGCTCGATCCTCCTCTTCGATCGCTGCGTTTCATTAGTCACGACAGCATCGGACAGGGTCTTGTTGGGGACGGTGAGCAGGGCTCCTGAGGAGGCCCGCAGACGGCTTGACCGGATGCCGATCGACTCGACCTCACCGCTGGCTTCGGGGGTGCTGATCCAGTCGCCTATACGGAAGGGCTGGTCGAGCAGGATAACCAGGCTGCCAATGAAGTTGCCTATGGTGCTCTGGGCGGCAAGGGTGATGGCCAGGCCACCGATGCCAAGTCCGGTTACCAGGCCAGCCACATTTTTTACCCAGTAGGACAGGATGACAAATACCCCGATAAAGATGAGGGCGACACGGATCATGGAGACCAGGAGGGTGGCGCCCGCCCCGATCGGTTGTTCGGCCTCCCTTCTCCTCCTCAGGATAATGACCCCGATCACCATGGCGGTTTTGAAAAGGAGCCAGAAGGCCAGGGCCGTCATGGCGGTATCCGCCAGCTTGACCAGGAGGTCATACCAGGGGGAGGGGATGGGGGTGGCCAGATGGCAGGCGGCTGTGAAGAAGACAGCGGGCAGGAAGAGTTTCAACGGCTCCAGGATCTCCTGCCGCATGGTGAGGTAGTCCTCCCGGTAATACTGGCGGGAATGTGAAAGGGTCAGGTAGAGGATGGCGCGGGCGGCAGGTCCCCGCAAAAGGAAGAAAAGAAGGGCAAGGCAGAGCAGGATGGCGGTGGGCAACCACCGGTCCAGGGTCAGGCTTTCCGGGAGCAGGGATGACAGGTTCTGAAGGGTCATAAGCATGGCGGTTTCCTCAATCGGGGCTTGGTTTGCCTTCGCGGTCTCAAGGACGGCCCCGCGCCAGGCACAGTATAACAGCGGAAGAGGGCGGAAGGGTTACGGGGAAGTGAATATCCTCCGGCTGATCTCCTGGCGCAGCCTCTCTTTTGCAGGATAATCGGGTCCGGCTCCAGCTTCCTTGGAGACCTGGAGTGGGGGCCACAGGCTTGAAGGTGGTCCGGGCGACAGGACGTAGATCCGGTCGGACAAGGCCAGGGCCTCCTCAATATCGTGGGTGATCAGGAGGATGGAAAGGCCCAGCGCCTCCTTGTGCTGGAGCAGCCACTCCTGGAGCTGGCCCCGGGTGATGGCGTCCAGGCCTGTGAAGGGTTCATCCAGTAGCATGAGCTCATTGGCGTAAAGATAGGTTCTGAGCAAGGCCGCCCGCCGGCGCTGGCCACCGGAAAGCTGGGAGGGATAGCGGTGGGCCAGGCCCTGGAGGCCGAAGGTCTCAAAATAACTTCCGGCCTTTTCCCGGGCAGCCAGCTTCTTTTCGCCGGCCAGGACCAGGGGCAGGGAGACGTTGTCAATCAGACGCTTCCAGGGTAGAAGCAGGTCCTTTTGCAACATATAACCGGGCCGGGAGGCCCGGAAGATCTGACCTTTCACCGCCGGATCAATACCGGCCAGGTGATTGAAAAGGGTGGTCTTCCCGGTGCCGCTCTGGCCCAGGATGGAGACCAGCTCCCCCTGATGGAGGGTCAGATGGATGTCATGGAGGATGACTTCATCCCCGTAGCGGGACTCAAGGCCGTCACAGGAGAGCACGAGGGCTTCATTTTCAAAGGAATTCGCCATCCCGCTCATCCCCCCTCCCCGGGCAGGAAGGAAGTGTCATAGGCCCCGGCCAGCTCCAGGGGCCGGTCCAGGAGACCGTGACTGTCCATCCAGCTGGCAAAGCCCTCCCAGGTCGAATGGTCCATAGCCCCCCACCAGGGGGCGTCCTGGAGATAATGGTCATTAATGTATCTTTGGCTGGCCAGCAGGAGATTCCCGTCAAGTTCCGGCGCGGCCTCAAGGAGACTCCCAACAGCCGCCTCCGGATCGGCCATGGCATCGAGGTAGCCGCGTTCGGCAGCCCGCAGGAAGCGTTTGATCAGATCGGGATTCTCTTCGATTGTCCGCTCATTCGTAATGATGACGGGCGAATAGAAGTCCAGGTCCGGCTCAAGGGCCTGGAGGGGGATGAAGTTGATGGGATAGGACTCCTGCTCACAAATAATCCCATCCCAGCCATAGTAGATCCAGGCGAAGTCAGCCTCGGTCTCCATGCTGGCAATGAAATTGCCGGCGGATTGGTTGATCACCTGGACCTTGTCGAAGTCGGCCCCCTCCTTCTCCATGAGTGTCTTGAGGATGGCCAACTCCAGTTCTGTTCCCCAACCGCTGTAGGTCCTGCCCTCAAAGCCCTTGGGATCAACTATCCCGCGGTCCTTGGGCGAGGCGAAGCCGGAGGTATTGTGCTGGAGGACGGCCGCCACCGCGACAATGGGAAGACCGGCTTCCGAGGCCCGGGCCTGGAGGACCTGCTCCTGGGAGGCCAGGCCGAAGGCGGCCGTGCCACCCGCCACCATCTCGATGAAGTTCATATCGGATTCCCGCAGGTCCAGGGCGATGGCCTCCTCTTCAAAGTAACCCCGGTCCCTGGCCAGGAAAAGGCCGGCGTGATTGGTATTGGGCGTCCAGTCAAGGGCCAGGACCACCTGGTCCAGGCCTTCTTCCCCCGGCAGGGCTCCCGGTCCACAGGCCTGGGATAAAAATACCAGGCCCAGGAGCAGCAGGATAAGCAGACGGTGTAATTTCCTACTTTTCATTCTTTAATCGACTTCCTCTCTTTTTCTTTCCAGGGCAGGGCCAGGTCTTCCAGCAACTTGGCCGACAGATAGAAGAGAAGACTCAGGACGATGATCCACAGGATGGAGGCGAACATGGCGTCAAAGCGGAAGGAGCGCTTGGTCCGGAGCATATAGATCCCCAGCCCGTCACCGCCGCCGGCCCATTCAGCGAGGACGGCCGCCATGACACAGTAGGTCGAGGATATCCGCAGGCCGGCGAAAAAGGAAGGCAGGCTGGCCGGTATCTTGACCTGGCGCAGGACGTCTGTCCTGGAGGCGCCCATGGTCCGCATCATGCGCAAAAGGTCCGGATCGACATCACGCAAACCCTGGAGCGAACTGATGGTCACCGGGAAAAAACATACCAGGATGACGACAAACAGACGGGCGAAGTCCCCGTAACCGAATATGAGGACGATGACGGGGGTGATCACCAGGGTTGGTATGGTCTGGGAGATCACGATCAAGGGATAAAAGGTATCCGAGAGCAGGGTGAAGCGGTCCATGAGGAGGGCGAAGAGGATCCCCGTGGCAGTGCTCAAGGCGTAGCCTCCCAGGGCTATCTTCAGGGTGTGCTTAATATGGGGGACCAGGGCGGGGAAATCCCTGATGAGGGAGACGGCCACCTGGCGGGGCGCGGGCAGGACGAAATGCCGGATGATCCCCGCGTCCGAAAGGATCTGGAGGGCCCCGGTCAGGGCCAGGATAAGCAGGAGGGGCGGCAGAAGCTTGCGCGCCAGCATCCTGGCGGCTACTTTGACCCTCCTATGTTTTTCCCGTTTGGATAAAGACAAGTTCTACTTCCTCCGCCGGCATGATCCGGATCAGGTTCAAGGGTCGACTTTCGTCCTCTCAGCCGCCTGGGCGACTCCCCTGTCTTGATGGTCTAGGTGTTCTTCATGATAACATGCTCGATGGTCTCGCTGACTTCCTCGAAATTGTCACAGCAGCGCTCAAGCCGGCGGAAGATCTCAGACCAGGCCAGGACCTCCAGCGGCTCTCCCCCATCCTCAAAAAGCCGGCGGATCGACCGGACATAGATGGCGTCAGCTTTTTCCTCCAGGTCGTTGACCTCAATGATGTGACGCTTGATCTTATCCGACTTCCTGAAGTTTTCAAACTCACTCATGATTTGCGTCAGTTCCGCGGTACAGTCGACAATTATCCCGGAGAACTCCAGGGCCTCCTCGCGAAGTTCACGGACATTGAGCATATAAAGATGCATGAGGACGTCCTCGATCAGATCGGTGAGGTCATCGATCATATTGGCGAGGGTGAAGATGTCCTGCCTTTCAATGGGCGTGATGAACTCACGTGCCAGCGATTTATTGAGGGCATGGAGGGCCAGGTCGGCTGAGTGCTCGATCTCGTGTATCTCCTTGAGGGAGGTCTCAAGATCCTCAGGCCTGTAATCCTTCAGGCAGTCAGCCAGATAGACGGCCGCCCGTTCCGTGTAAGCGGTCAGGTCCTTCAGCAGTTCAAAATAGTTGTTCTTTTTTCTTCTTCCGCGCATTTGATCCACCTAATTAAAAGAAACTAGTAAACAGTTTAGTCATGCCATAGCCTATCAGTCCGCAGCCAGGGAAGGTCAGGATCCAGCTCCAGACCATTTCCCCGACAATGCCCCACTTGACGGAGGACAGGCGGGTCGAGGCCCCGACTCCGATGATGGCCGTTGTTTTCGTATGGGTCGTGCTGACAGGCAGGCCCAGCAGCTGGGCTGTCAGCAGGCTGGCGCTGGCCCCCAGGTCCGCCGCAAAGCCTTGATAGGGTTCGAGTTTGACCATGTCCATGCCGACCGATTTGATGATCCGATATCCACCGATTGAGGTTCCCACCGCCATGATCAGGGAGCTGATGACCATCATCCAGATCGGAACCACAAAGGACTGGACAGTCGTGTTTCCCCGGTTGAGGAAGATTCCCAGCATGAAGACCGCCATGAATTTCTGGCCGTCCTGGGCCCCATGCATAAAGGCCATACCAGCTGCGGCACCGATCTGGGCCTTTCGAAAGCCTGCCGCCGTATTCCGCCTGTCACGGTTGGCAAAGGCCCAGGTCAGGATCCGGGTGGTCAGGAAACCCGATAGAAAACCCAGGACGGAGGAGAGGAGGAGACCATAGAGCACCTTGATCCATTCCGACCCGTTGATACCAGCGAAGCTGTTGTGGAGGGCGATGGCGGCGCCGGAAAGTCCAGCGATCAGGGCATGGCTCTCACTGGTGGGGATACCCAGCCGGGAGGCGGCGGTCGCCCAGACCACGATGGCAAACATGGCGGCGCAAAGACCGACAATACTGGCGTGCGCGTCCTGGCCGAAATCGACCATTTTAAAAATGGTTTCAGCCACCGTCGCGTTGACCAGGGTCATGATGAATACCCCGAGGAAGTTCATGACGGAGGCCAGGCCGATGGCGGCCCGGATGGAGATGGCCCGGGTCGACACAGCAGTCGCGATCGCGTTGGGGGCATCCGTCCAGCCGTTGACCAGGATGACACCAAGGGTCAGGAGGACAGTGACCGCCAGAAGGGGGTTGGAAGAGACCTCTCTTAGGAAAGAAAGCAGATCAATTGTCATAGTTAACCACTGTACCCATTACGGGTAGCCGTGTTGCCGCCCGCCCCATTATCACGCTTGGGCATACCGCCCCGCATGGCATCAAAGAGTGACTTGTCCGTCATGGACACGTTGATGGAGGCGATAAACTGCTCGTTGTTCCTTGTCTTCATGAGGAGGTTCAACATGGTTTCCGTTACGGCTGCCGTCTCCAGCTGGGAGAAGGTCTTGCGCAGGAGCCAGATGGCGTCAAGTTCGCGGTCGGACAGGAGAAGTTCCTCGCGACGGGTACCGGACCGGGTGATATCGATGGCAGGGAAGATACGCTTGTCGGCCAGCTTGCGGTCAAGGATGACCTCCATATTGCCGGTCCCCTTGAACTCTTCAAAAATCACCTCATCCATACGCGATCCTGTCTCAATCAAGGCGGTGGCGATGATGGTCAGGCTGCCCCCGTTTTCGATATTACGGGCCGCCCCAAAGAAACGCTTGGGCCCGTAGAGGGCGCCGGGATCGAGACCGCCGGAGAGGGTCCGGCCTGTCGGATTGATGGTCAGGTTGTAGGCCCGGCCCATCCGGGTGACGCTGTCGAGGAGGATTACCACATCGTGCCCCAGCTCAACCAGGCGCATGGCCCTTTCCAGGACAAGTTCCGTGATCCGAACATGGTTTTCCGGTGTCTTGTCGAAGGTGGAGTAGACCACCTCCCCCTCGATCGACCGCTGCATATCGGTCACTTCCTCCGGCCTCTCATCGATGAGGAGGACGATCAGTTTGGCGTCAGGGCTATTGACCGTGATCGCGTTGGCGATCTTCTGAAGGAGAATAGTTTTTCCGGCCTTGGGGGGGGAAACGATCATACCGCGCTGTCCCTTGCCGATGGGGCAGATCAGGTCGATGACCCGGGTTGACAGTTCCTCACGCACCGTCTCCAGATTGTAGCGCTCCTTCGGATAGATGGGGGTGAGCCGGTCGAAATGAGGCCGGCGCATCATTTTCTCCGGAGCCTGGCCGTTGACCTCGCGAATATAGTAAAGGGCCCGATAGCGGTCATTATCCCGCTGCTGGCGGACCGGTCCATTCACCAGGTCGCCGGTGCGGAGATTGAAACGCCGGATGTACTGGGGTGGCACGTAGATATCTCGGCTACTCTGGATATAGTTCTCTATACGGAGAAAACCATATCCCTCCGGCATGACCTCAAGAACCCCCGTAACGAATTCCTTGGGTTTTTCCGCCTGCTTGTCATCTTCAGCTGATTCCGGGTCCTGGCCGCTTTCATCTTCAAGGGATTCCGCCTCAAGCTGTCCCTCAGCTTCGACCCTCTCCTCCCTGGGCTGGGCCTGGTCCTTCTTGGCGGCCGCCTTCCCCCCTTTTCGGACAGTCGTTTTCCTGACGCTTGTTTTGGTTTTTTTATCCGTCTTCTTTTCCCCGTCCGCCTTGGGATCCCCTTCGCCCTCTTCAGATTCATCCACCTGCCCGGCGGGCGTGGGCGCCTCCGCCTCTTTGACGGTTTCAGTCCGCTCCTCGACAGCCTCCGACTCCTCCAGCTCGCTGATCGATGATTCTTCAGCCATGCGGGTCAGAAAATCGATGAGCTGCTGCTTGGTCATCCGGCTGGTATCAGCCGGTGTCAGAAGGCCCGAAATATGGGCAATGGCTGAAAGGTCTTTTTTGGTTTTCCCGCGGAAATCAGGTTGTGTCATAGCTTTCCTCTTCTTGCGTCTGTCCCGCCGGCAGTCTGGCGCACAGACGGGCACCGGCATAAGCGGTTATCTTTCTTTTTTGCTTCCACCAGGGAAATCGGAATCGAATGCCGGTCATAATCCTTGGAGCGTCGTCGTTGTTTCTAACGGTGTTGCGAATAAGCTTTCAAGGGGGATCAGCGCCAGTATAAACATCTTGTCGCGGCCCGTCAACAGCCGGTCCGTCAAAGTCCCGCGATGTCGCCAAAGCGGTCCATTATATTGAGGGCGATGCCCGTACCGACAGCTACACAGGAGACCGGGTCTTCCGCCACGATAACCTCGATCCCCACCCGGGTGGCCAACATCCTGTCCAGGCCGTAAAGGAGGGAACCCCCGCCGGTCATGACGATGCCGCGCTGGCTCAGGTCGGCCATGAGTTCAGGGGGGGTCTGTTCGAGGACGGAATGGATGGCCTCAAAGATGGCGCTGACCGGTTCTTCCAGAGCCTCCAGCATCTCGGTCGAGCTGATGGTCAGGATAGCGGGCATACCGGAGATGATGTTACGGCCCCGGACCTCCATGGTAAGCTCTTCCTCCCGCGGATAGGCGCAGCCGATATTGATCTTCAGCTCCTCAGCCGTCAGTTCGCCAATCAGGACATTATGCTTGCGCCGGATATAGCGGATGATGGCTTCATCGAACTTGTCCCCGGCCACCTTGGTTGAGGTATCCACAACCGGCCGGCAAAGCGAAATGACCGCGATATCCGTCGTCCCGCCCCCGATATCGATGACCATGCTGCCGGAGGCCTGGGTGATGTCAATGCCGGCCCCGATGGCCGAGGCAATGGGTTCCCGGATCAGGAAGACCTCGCGTGCCCCCGCGTGGCGGCAGGCATCCTCCACAGCTTTTTGCTCAACCGGGGTAATGATGCCCGGTACCGACACCACGATGGTCGGCTTGAAATAGCGGACAAGCAGACCCGTATTGACCCGGTTGATAAACTCTTTCAGCATGATCTCCGTGACCTGGAAATCGGAGATGACACCTTCGCGAAGCGGGCGGACCGCCTTGACGATGTCAGGCGTCCGGCCCAGCATGAGGCTGGCCCGCTCCCCCACGGCCAGGACACGACCCGTCCTTGTGTTTACCGCGACAACAGAAGGTTCGCGGAGGACAACCCCCCGCCCCTCAACATAAATAAGAACGGTTGCCGTTCCCAGATCAATGCCTATATTCAGTCCAAGACCCATGTAATATACCGACCAAAATAAAATCTGATGAAGCGCCGAAAGTACTCGGGGAAATGACCTGTGCTGCTCCGGAACAAGCGTTCCGGGCTCTACTGCCACGCCCGGATTGTCCGGCTAACGGTGCCATGATACAATAGTTCGCGGGCAGGAGCAAGGTTTTTTTAGTCGCGCGGGTATACAAAAGACGCGATCTGTCTTCTTGCATTTATCCGTTTTTTAAGGTGTTTGAGGCGTTTTGTGATCAAGCTTGGGGGCTATCTACTCACTCTTTTCTATTTAGCAGGTATCTTTTTTCCCGCTTGGTTGACAGGCGCGGCAGCCTATCTGTCACAGGTCAGCGGCCAGCTCGCCTTTGCTTTTTTTGCCCTTCTTGCGGCGCGCGGAGCCCGGCGGACTACCAACCATTTTTTCTACTTTGTCAGGTTGCTGGCTGCCGCCCTCGCGACGGAACTGATCAGCTTCACGGCCTCCCAGAGGCTGGGTGTCTGGTTTGAGGGAAAGAACGCGCTCTTTACCTACGCCTCGGGCCTCTCCCTGATCGCCGGCATCTCCATGGCCATCGGTTGTTACCGGGATCTTGTGGCCCACGCCGTCCCCGCCGGAGGGGAACTCAACAAGAAGGCCCTCTTCGGCGTACCCGTCAATCCCGGCAATTATCGGATCGCCCCCTTGCCGGGCTTGGCCATAGGCCTGGCCACGGCAGGCCTCTCAATTTTCGTTGCCCTCTATTTCAAGTTTTCACACGGGCTGTTCGGACTCCTCTTCCTCCTGCTGGCCTTCATGGCAATGGAGGAGACGGAGGCGCCAAGCCCTATCTTCCACAGGACCGTTTTCCTTTCGAGGAGGGCCTGCGCCCGGACCCTCCTTTTTATCGCGGTCCTGGCAGTGTCCTTCATACTGCTTGGCTTGACCGGGAACTACTTCAAGGCCTGGATGCCGACCCTCTACCTCTTCACCCTCCCAGCCATCCTCCTGGCCGCCCTCCTGCCGGAAGGGAAGAAGCCGGGCACTGCCCTGGGCCGCCTCTACTATACGGCCCTCCCCCTGGCAACCGGTGTCTTCTGCCTGATCGTCTGCCTGATCTGATCCCAAAAATAATGCCCCGGGACCTGGGTCCTGGGGCAGGATGTAAGCCGCAAGGCTTTGGCGGAGGGCAAGAGATTCGAACTCTCGATACCCAGTTACGGGTACACGCGATTTCCAGTCGCGCTCCTTCAGCCAGCTCGGACAACCCT
>CAZAKT010000023.1:0-22766 GCA_964486135.1 uncultured Mageeibacillus sp. | reverse complement strand
GCCCTCCTTTGACCGGGTGGAACCCCAGCCGGCCATCAAGGATATCACCAAGGCCAACATCGCCCTGGTCACCTCGGGCGGCATCGTGCCCAAGGGCAACCCCGACCGGATCGAGAGCTCCTCGGCCACCCGCTACGGCAGCTACAATATCGAGGGGGTTGATGACCTTACGGCGGACAGCTACGAGACCGCCCACGGCGGCTACGACCCTGTCTACGCCAATGAGGATGCCGATCGGGTGGTCCCTGTCGACGTCCTCCGCCAGTATGAGAAAGAAGGCCGGATCGGCAAGCTGAACGACTGGTTCTACTCGACCGTCGGCAATGGCACCTCGGTGGCCAACTCAAAGCGTTTTGCAACGGAAATCGCGAAAAAGCTACACGAACAGGGGGTGGATGCCGTCATCCTGACATCGACCTGAGGAACCTGTACACGTTGCGGCGCAACAATGGTTAAAGAAATTGAACGTTCAGGTATTCCGGTGGTTCACCTGTGTACCGTTACCCCCATCTCGCTGACCGTCGGTGCCAACCGGATCGTCCCGGCTGTCGCGATTCCCTACCCGCTCGGCAACCCTGAGCTCTCAACCGAAGATGAGTATGAGCTCAGACGCCGCCTGGTCGACAAGTCGCTTGACGCCCTTATGACGGAAGTCTCCGGCCAGACCATCTTTGAGTAGGAATTGACAGAGAGGAATACTTGGAAGAATGGAAAAAGTGTATGACCTCATCATCATCGGCGCCGGACCAGCCGGCCTGACCGCCGGAATTTACGCCGGCCGGTCCCGCCTTGACACGCTCCTGATCGAGCGGGGGCAGGACGGCGGCCAGATCGCCATCACCGATGAGATTGAGAATTTCCCCGGCGGCCTGTCAACACCGGACAAGATAGAAAGCGGCGCGGAATTGATCGCCCGCATGACAGCCCAATGCCAGCACTTCGGTGTCGAACGCCTGAGTGCCAGCGTGACCAGGGTAGAGCTCGAGGGACCCGTCAAGCGGGTCCACACCCGGGACCAGGTGCTGAAGTCAAAAGCGGTCATTATCGCGACCGGCGCCCATCCCAGACCCATCGGCTGCCCTGGCGAAACAGAATTGATCGGCCGCGGCGTCTCCTATTGCGCCACCTGTGACGGTTCCTTCTTTGAGGATCTTGAGGTTTACGTGGTAGGCGGCGGCGATACGGCTGTTGAAGAGGCCATCTACCTGGCCAAATTCGCCCGCAAGGTCACCATCATCCACCGGCGCGATGAGCTGCGCGCGGTCCAGTCGATCCGGGAGCGGGCCTTCGCCAATGAGAAGGTTGACTTCATGTGGAATTCCGTCGTGACGGAACTTCACGGCGAGGACGGTATCCTGAACGCCATGACGGTCGAGGATACCAAGACGGGCGAAAAGCGGCGGGTTGAGGCCGACGAGGAAGACGGCATGTTCGGCGTCTTTGTCTTCATTGGTTTCCTGCCCAACACGGAACTCTTTGAAGGCTTGGTCGATATGGAGTACGATTACATCCTGACCGATGAAGCTATGCGGACCAATATCCCGGGTGTCTTCGCCGCGGGTGATGTAAGGAAAACACCACTGCGTCAGGTTGTCACCGCCTGCGCGGACGGCGCCATCGCCGCCATGCAGGTTGAGCACGATCTGGCAGCCGGTGCCTACGGTTGAAAGGAAGAAATAGCAGGCATGTTTGAACTGGACAAGAATACTTTTGAGACGGAGGTCCTTCAGTCGGAGGAAGCCGTCCTGGTTGACTTTTATGGAAACGGCTGTGTTCCCTGTGAGGCCCTGAAGCCTCATATCCTGAAGCTGGCGGAAGAATATGGCGACCGCCTCCGCTTCACGGCCCTGAACACCTCAGGCGCCCGTCGGCTCGCGATCTCCCAGCGGATTCTGGGCCTCCCCGTCATCGCCATCTACAAGGGCGGTGAGAAGGTGGAGGAACTGATCAAGGATGACGCCACGCCTGAAGCGGTCGAGGCCATGATCCAAAAATATATCTAAGGTTGGATGGAAGACCAGTGGTGGGTACACCAGCTACCTGCCCTTTGGGGAAGGGTGACCCTGAAAACACCCGAAAATACGACGAAAGGAGCAGGATATGAGCATACTCGAAGGCAAGAAGGCCATCATCATTGGTGACCGTGACGGGATTCCCGGTCCGGCGATTGCGCTTTGCGCGGAATCGGCCGGGGCCGAGGTTATCTTCTCCGCAACGGAGTGCTTCGTCTGAACAGCCGCGGGTGCAATGGATCTGGAAAACCAGAAGCGTGTCAAGGATCTCACTGAAGAGCAGGGCCCTGAGAACATCGTCGTTCTCCTGGGTGCCGCCGAAGGTGAGGCGTCCGGTATCGCTGCGGAGACGGTCACAAACGGTGACCCGACCTTTGCAGGTCCATTGACAGGAGTTCCGTTGGGACTCAAGGTATACCACGTCTGTGAAGAGGAAGTCAAAGCAGAGTTCGATCCCGACGTGTACGAGGAGCAGGTTTCCATGATGGAAATGGTTCTCGACGTCGATGAGATCGCGGAAGAAATGCAGGCGATTCGCGAAGAATACACCAAGTATTAAGACCAGGATTGTTTGGAGAGGATGCCCCAGGCCTGACCGGACCCCCACAAAGGGTCGGCGCCGGGGCATCCTTCATCAGAGAAAGAATTCGTGTTCCCGGAAGGGACGCCCTCTATATAAACCAATGAGCTGAAAGGCAGGGACCCAAATATGAACAGTGTTATGAAAGGCTCAGGCTATGTCCTGGTCCACACCCCCGATATGGTGCTCCACAACGGGACAACCCAGACGACGGAGCGGATCGTCAACCCCGACTCGGACTACCTGAAACAGATACCGGCCCATCTTCGGACCTATGACCGTGTCCGCGCCTATTATCCCAACCAGACCTACATCGGCAACCTGTCCCCCTTTGACCTGGCCAAGGTCGAAGGCCCCTGGCAGGACCTCACAAGCCCCATGGATGAGCGTTACGGGAAGTTTGGGGAGATCATGCCCCAGGACGAGTTCTACCTCCTGATCCAGGCGGTCGATGAATTTGAGCTGGTCTACCTTGACAAGGATTTTGTTGAAAAGACCAAGCCCCGCCTGGAGGAGGATCCCATCATTTCAGACTTCATCCTCCAGCGGATCAAGGAAGGCGTCGATCAGGACCGCCTCCATCAGCTGGTTGACCAGGAAGGGGGGGAAGGCCTCTACATCGGTGATGCTATCGTCGGCGCCGTCAGGCGGGCCCATGATATCGACCCCAACCTGAATGCCCATGTCATGATCGAGAACCTGGTCTCCAAGGCTTCCAGTACCCTGGCCCTCCTCTATGCCGTGAAAAATGCCGGCATCTCCCCTGACGAGGTCGACTACACCATCGACTGCTCCGAGGAGGCCTGCGGGGACATGAACCAGCGGGGAGGCGGTAACTTCGCCAAGGCGACGGCCGAGATGGCCCAGCTCTCCCGCTCGACCGGCTCCGACGTCCGCGGCTTCTGTGCCGCCCCGGCCCACGCTGTCATGGTAGCCGCCTCCCTGGTCAAGGCGGGTACCTTCAAGACCGTGGCCGTCACCGCCGGCGGCTCCACAGCCAAGCTGGGCATGAATGGCAAGGACCATCTCAAGAAGGGCCTCCCCATCCTGGAGGACTGCCTGGCAGGCTTTGCCGTGATTGTGGCGGAGAATGACGGGATCAACCCGGAGATCAACGTGGAGAATACCGGCTGGCACGCTGTCGGCACAGGCAGCTCCCCCCAGAACGTCATCGCCTCCCTGGTCACCGAGCCCCTGGCCCGGGCCGGCCTCAAGGTCACGGATATCGATTACTATTCGCCCGAGATGCAAAACCCGGACATCACCAAACCTGCCGGCGCCGGCAACGTCCCCGAAGCCAACATGAAGATGATCGGGGCCCTGGCCGTCAAGCAGGGTGATATTGACCGCAAGGATCTTGCCGCCTTCGTACAGAAACACGGCCTGCCCGGCTTCGCGCCCACCCAGGGCCATATCCCCTCCGGCGTCCCCTACATGGGCCACGCCCGGGAGCATATGCTGAAAGGCGAGGTCGACCGGGTCATGATCATCGGCAAGGGTTCCCTCTTCCTGGGCCGTATGACCAATCTCTTTGACGGGGTTTCCTTCCTTATGGAAGCCAACAAGGGCAAGGAGCTTGCCTCATCCGCCTCGACGGAAGAGATCCGCAAGCTGATCGCCGAGTCCCTGCGTGACTTTGCCGCCGGACTCCTGGAGAGTAGGTAATCCCTATGGATAAGATCAAGCGCGAAATCGCCAGCCTCTTCACGGAAATGGCCGATGGCCTTGAAACCGGTCAGTTTGGCAGGAAGATCCGGGTCGCTGTCATCGGCCCCGGTTCCGAGCTGGGCGAGGACAACGTCATGCAAGGCTGCCTGCTGGCGGCCAAGCGGGGGATTGAGGTTCTCTATCTGGGCAGCGTCAAGGCGGAGGGCGTGACCACCATCGATTGCGACTGCGCGGACGATGCCTTCGAAAAGATGGAGGAACTCCTCAAATCCGGTGAGGCCCAGGCGGCCATCGCCATGCACTACCCCTTCCCCATCGGGGTCGCCACCGTTGGCAAGCTGGTAGCTCCCGCGACCGGCAAGTCCATCTACCTGGCCACGACCACCGGCACAAGCTCCACCGACCGGGTGGAGGCCATGGTCCTCAATGCCGTGGCGGGGATCGCGACAGCCAAGGCCGACGGCCTGGCCAATCCCACAGTCGGTCTCCTCAATCTGGACGGTACCCGACAGGTGGAAAACATCCTCAAGCAACTTCAAAACCAGGGCTACCCCCTCCAGTTTGCCGCTTCCGGCCGCTCGGACGGAGGCGCGGTCATGCGGGGCAACGATGTGCTCACCGCCTCCCAGGACGTCCTGGTCACGGATTCCTTGACCGGCAATGTCCTGACCAAGCTTCTTTCAGCCTATAGCTCCGGCGGCTCCTACGAGACTGTGGGCGCCGGTTACGGCCCTGGTGTCGGCCAGGGTATGGAGGGGATTGTCATGATCGTCTCCCGGGCTTCCGGAGCGCCGGTCATTGGCGAAGCCATCGTCTTTGCGGCCTCCCTCTTCAAGGGGAATCTTGAGGCTGTCTATAAAGAGGAATTGGCCCTGGCCAGGAAGGCCGGCCTTGATGGGATCCTCCAGGAGCGGAAGGAAGCGGCCAGCTCCAAGCAGGAGCAGGAGGTCATTAAGGCCCCCCCTGCCGAGGTCGTAACGGAGCAGATTGAAGGCATCGATGTCCTGGACCTGGAAGACGCTGTCCAGCTCCTCTGGAGCAAGAATATCTACGCCGAGAGCGGCATGGGCTGCACGGGACCCATCGTTCGCGTTTCGACCGCTAAACGGGAGGAGTCCATCCAAATCCTCCGCGAGGGCGGTTTCGTCAACGATTAGAGGCGGAGCTTCCTGTGTTGGAATTCCAAACCTTGGAGCTGGGGCACCTGCCCCTGGTCAGGCCCTACCTGACGCCGAATCCGCAAAGGCTCTGTGATCTTACAGTCGGCGGCCTTTTCATGTGGCGTGACTTGTTCAATAACGAGTTCGCCCTGGCCGCCGGCTGCCTGATCATCAGCATGCGGATCTTCGACCAGCATACGGCCTATACGGTCCCCCTCGGTGAAAACAGGGAGGAGGCCCTGGGTCTTCTGGAGGAACACTGCCGGGCCCTTGGCCAACCCCTGGTCTTCTGTGTTGTCGGCGACCAGGATCTCCCCCTTCTTTCGGAACGCTATCCCGACTTCCACGCCGTCTCGGAGCGGGACTATTTCGATTACCTCTATGAGGCCCAGGATCTCCTTAAGCTCCAGGGAAAGAAGCACCGATCCACCCGGGGCAATGTCAACCGCTTCCGCAAGGCCGGCTACCATTGGCGCTTTGAGAAGATCAACCAGGAGAATAAACAGGCGGTCCTGGATTTTGCCCTGGCCCAGGCAGCCGGCAATCCCCCGGACAACCTGTCGCTTGCCGAGGAGGCCAGGAAGATCCCGGAGGTCCTTGACCACCTGGAAGACTACAGCATGTTCGGCGGCGTCCTTTTTGTGGACGACCGGGTGGCCGGTTTTTCCCTGGCTGAGATCGAGGGGGATACCCTCTACATTCATGTGGAGAAGGCGGACCTCCATTACCGGGGGGTCTACCAGATGCTGGTCTACGAATTTCTCAAAGCCTTCGGGGACCATGAGGCTATCGTCTTTGTCAACCGGGAGGATGACAATGGTGATCCGGGTCTCCGCGAATCCAAGATGACCTACGGACCGATCGCCCTCCTGGCCAAATATACGGTCTACACGGACAAGTCCAAGCCGGAATGGATGGAGCGCTGCTATCTGGGCTAGGCTGTCCCGCATTTCCCTTTTCAGACAACTGGCGATTTGTCCAGTTGACAGTGGGTATTTCAAGTGCTATCCTGCATAAAATTGAATCGCTTTAGATAGAGGCGCGGTTCTCAAGACTAGTATCGGTGTAAAGGCCAGGCAGGCTGCCGGTATGAAAGGGGGATACCGCCGAAGCTTCGGGGAATTGCCTAATTGTCCGGGGCTGGGTCGGCAGAGAAGATCTGCCGAACTGTCACAGGCTTTTGTGGAGCGCTATCGACGGCATCGGATCTCAATACAGTCCGATTCCCAAGAACCGCTTGACAAGGCGGTTCTTTTTGAATGACCCGCCGGCGGGGTGAAAGCCGGGGCCCGGTAGGGATACCGGGCGGGAAAGGATTCAAAATGAGGAAATGGACTACACTGGGTTTAGCCCTGCTGCTGGCTTTCTTGCTGGTGGCCTGCGGATCTTCCGGTCAATCAGTCCCCACAGGTGTGGAGGACGGGGTTTTGACCATCGCCATGGAGTGTGCCTACGCCCCTTACAACTGGGCGCAGAATGATGACTCCAAGGAAGCTGTCCCCATCAAGAACGTGCCTGGCTCCTACGCCAACGGCTACGATGTTATGATCGCCAAAAAGATCTGTGAGGCCCATGACTGGGAGCTGGAGATCATCCAGTCCGACTGGGATTCCCTGGTACCGGCCGTTATGACCGGCAGCATTGACGCTGTCATCGCCGGCCAGTCTATGACGGCCAGCCGGTCCGAGCAGGTGGATTTTGCCGGACCCTATTTTTACGCCACCATGGTCTGCCTGACCAAGACCGGCAGTCCCTTCGTTGACGCCAAGGGTATTTCAGACCTGGCAGGCGGCACCTGCACCGCCCAGATAGGAACCATCTGGTATAACGAATGCCTGCCCCAGATCACGGGAGCCAAGGTCCAGCCGGCTTCGGCTGACGCCCCCGCCATGCTCATGGCCCTGGAGACCGGCATAGTTGACTTTGTCTGCACCGATATGCCCACAGCCCAGGGTGCCCAGGTGGTCTATCCTGACATGGTCATCCTGGATTTTTCGGGGACGGAGGGGGACTTTCAGTTCTCTGACCAGGTCCGGGCGGAAAATGTCAACATCGGAATCTCGGTCATGAAGGGCAATGCCTTCCTCAAGAAGGCCATCGATGAGGTGCTTGATACCATGAACGAGGGCGACTTCAATTCCTTGATGGAAGAGGCTATCCGCATCCAACCCCTGAATGTTGAGTGAGGCGGGTCATGGGCTACTCTCTGCAATTAATCCAGGACATAGGCAAACTCTGGGGCCAGTATGGGGATTCCTATCTCAGGGGGATAAGCTCCACCCTGATCCTGGCCCTGGTGGCCACCGCCATCGGCTGCCTGATCGGCTTCGTCTGTGGGGTCCTGAACACCATCCCCTGCGACCGGGAAGATCGCGCCTCCAAAAGGCTTGTCCTGGGCCTGGTCCGGGGGATCATCCGCCTTTACGTGGAAGTCTTCCGGGGCACCCCCATGGTCCTGCAGGCGGTCTTCCTCTACTATGGACTGCCCTATGTCACCAACAACGCGCTCAAGTTCCCCAATGTCTGGATCGCCTCCATTGTCGTCGTCTCCATCAATACGGGGGCCTATATGGCGGAATCCGTGCGGGGTGGGATACTCTCAGTCGACCCCGGTCAGACGGAGGGGGCCCGGGCCATCGGTATGAACCATACCCAGGTCATGACCTCCGTCATCCTGCCTCAGGCCTTGCGCAACATCATGCCCCAGATCGGCAACAACTTCATCATCAATGTCAAGGACACTTCTGTTATGTTCATCATCGGCTTCCCGGATTTCTTCGCCGCCCACCGGTCGGCGACCGGGGCCACCTATCTCTACTTCCCTTCCGCGACAGTTGAGATGATCGGCTATCTTTCCCTGACCCTGATCGCCTCTTTCCTCCTCCGCTGGATTGAAAAGAAGATGGACGGGGACAGCAGCTACGAACTGGCCGCCCAGGACCCCCTGATCCTGGCGGCCGGCACACACAGGCATCCGGGTAAGGACTTATGACAACTGAAAGCAAAGCAACAAAAACTTGGGGCACAACAGACAATCCTCCGGCCCCCATCCTCCAGGTCAGGCAACTGACCAAGGCCTTCGGCAGGAACAAGGTATTGACCGGCATAGACTTCGATGTCTACAAGGGGGATGTCATCAGTATCATCGGGGCGTCCGGGTCGGGCAAATCGACCCTCCTGCGCTGCATAAATAAATTGGAGGCACCCTCCGGCGGCAGCATCCTCTACCGGGGAGAAGAGGTCCTGGGCCGTCAGATGGATATCAACCGCTACCGGTCCCGGGTCGGTATGGTCTTCCAGTCCTTCAACCTCTTCAACAACATGTCCGTCCTGGACAACTGTGTGGTCGGCCAGGTCAGGGTCCTGAAACGTAGCCGGCAGGAGGCGCGCGACAAGGCCCTGGACTACCTGGACAAGGTCGGCATGGCCCCCTATATCAAGGCCAAGCCCCGGCAGATCTCGGGCGGCCAGAAGCAAAGGGTCGCCATAGCCCGGGCCCTGGCCATGGATCCTGACATCCTCCTCTTCGATGAGCCAACCTCGGCCTTGGATCCCGAGATGGTAGGCGAGGTCCTGGAGGTCATGCATGACCTGGCCCGGGAGGGCATGACCATGCTGGTCGTCACCCACGAGATGGCCTTTGCCCAGGATGTCAGCAGCCAGGTTTTCTTTATGCATGAGGGCATCATCCATGAGAGGGGTACTCCTGAGGAACTTTTTACCGATCCACAAAAACAGGAGACCATCGATTTCCTGGCCCGTTTCAGGGGCCGGTAAAGGCAGAACCCGTCCCAAAGCCTATAATGATGAAAAAAGGCGAGGTGTGGACCGATGATAATGCGGGAGGAGCGTCGTGACCTGATTGAATACGGCAGGAGGCTGATCCGGGAGGGGCTGACCCGGGGTACGGGCGGCAACCTGAGTGTCTGGGATCCGGGCCGCAATCTCATGGCCATTACGCCGAGCGGGATCCCCTACGAGCGTATTGGGGAGGAGCAGATCGTCCTGATCGATGTGGAGACCGGCCGGATCGTGGAGGGGGACGCCGTCCCCTCAAGTGAGGTCGATATGCACCGGATCCTCTACAAATACCGGGACGATATCAAGGCGGTCATCCATACCCACGCGACCTTTGCGGCGACCGTCTCCTGTTTGAGGCAGGACCTGCCCCCCCTCCACTATCTGGTGGCCTACGCAGGCCCCGATGTCCGCTGTGCCGACTACGCCACTTATGGGACGGTTGCCTTGGCCAGGAATGCCTTTGAGGCCATGAAAGACCGCCAGGCCTGCCTCCTTGCCAACCATGGCCTGCTGGCAGGGGGGGCCGATCTGGCTGAGGCCTTCAATGTAACCGAGGAGATCGAATTCTGCTGTGAGCTCTACTGCCGGTCCAAGGCAATAGGGGAACCTGTCATCCTGGACCAGGAAGAGATGATCCGTGTGATTGAAGCTTTCAAGGACTACGGAAGAGCTGCGGAGACCCACGAATCGATCTGACCCCTGAGTGACGGGACTCAAAGAACCTGATACTCACCTCATTTTGGATGGCGGACAGGGGTCCGTCTAATCACCAACTTCTATTCTGTTATCCTTTTTCGTGAATCTGCTATAAATATCCAACTGTTCTGCTCCCTAATATGTCAATAATGTTGCTTGACTGCATCACTTATTCGGATTAACCTCTTCAATGATGTCTCATATTTATGTCTATTTACTGAATAGATATTAGTTATTCTGGCATACCAAATGAAATTACTGTATAAGGAGAAGAAGCATGAAACAGGTAAAAATCCTGCTGACAACAATCAGCATCCTCTTGGTCCTGACCCTGGCGCTGACAGGCTGCGCGGGCAATGGCAATGGCAAGGAAACGGAAAAGGCTGAGGGCAAGCAGGTTAAACTTATAGAAATCGCCTTGACGGAAGAAGAATACGCCTTTGGTGTCGACAAGGCCCAGGCTGAACTTTCTGAGAAGGTCAACGACTTTATCGCACAGATCCAATCAGACGGCAGCTTCGACGAAATTTACGAGAAATACTTCGGGGATGGGAGTCCGGAAGCGGTTGTTTCGGCCGATCCGGATGATTCCAAGGATCAGCTGGTCGTGGCGACCAACGCCAGCTTTGAACCCTTTGAGTACATGATGGGTGACCAGTACCTGGGTATTGATATGGAGGTTGCGGCCCTGCTGGCCAAGCACCTGGACATGGAACTGGTCATCAGCAATATGGATTTTGATGCGGTCTGCCTGTCGGTCGGCCAGGGCAAGGCGGATATTGCCATGGCGGGGCTCACCATCAATGAGAGCCGCAAGGAATTTGTGGAATTCTCCGTCCCCTACTATAACGCCTCCCAGAAGATCATCGCTCTGGCGGAAGATACCGCCTTCGATGACTGCAAGTCAGTTGAAGATGTCGAGGCTGTCCTTGCCAAGCTTTCCAAGGATGTCAAGATCGGGGTCCAGGCGGGCACGACCGGCCAATTCTATCTCGAAGGGGATGAGGACTGGGGTTTTGACGGCTTCGATGTCCAGTGCGTCGGCTATAACTCAGGGTCGCTGGCGGTCCAGGATATGTTGAATGGCAATATCCAATACGTCATAATCGATGAGGCGCCAGCCCTCTTCATCGTGGCTTCCATCAACGAATTGAACTAGAATCAAGCCTCCCCGCCAGTTTTGGCGGGGAGCTTATAATAATTTATTGTGGGTAATTTTCAAGTAAAAATCGAGAAATTCTGGAAGGTCTTCTATGACTACAACGGTTATACCCGTGTCCTTTCAGGATTAAAGAATACCTTGCTCATCGCCGTGATCGGTTTACTAATCGGCACGGCCATTGGCACCCTGATCGCCAGCCTTGAGGTCTTTCCGAAACACAAGCGACTGCCCCGGCTCCTGAACCGTCTGGGCAGATTCTATGTCGGCCTCTTCAGGGGTACCCCCATTGTGGTCCAGCTCCTGGTCACCTACTATGTCTTCCTCCCCTTGATGGGCATCAATATGTCCTCACTCAGCGTCTGCATCCTGGTCTTCGGCCTCAACAGCGGCGCCTATGTCTCTGAGATCATGAGGAGCGGGATCCTCTCGGTCGACCCCGGGCAGATGGAGGCGGGCCGGGCGGTCGGACTCAGTTATGGCGCGAGCATGAGCAAGATCGTAGTCCCCCAGGCCGTCAAAAATATCCTCCCCACCATCGGCAATGAATTCATCGCCCTGATCAAGGAGACCTCCGTGGTCAGTTTTGTCGGCGCCCTGGACCTTTATGTAGCCTTCAATTTCATCGGGACCAACAACTACGAGTTCATGGTCCCCTACCTGGTCATGGCCCTGATCTACATCGTCCTGGTCATGCTTATCAGCTTCCTGATCAGGCTCATGGAAAGGAGCCTCCGGAAAAGTGATCGAAGTCATTAACCTCACCAAGGATTACAGCGAGCTCAAGGTAATCCGGGACATTTCCCTTAGCATTGACAAGGGGGAGAAAATCGCTATCATCGGTCCCTCCGGAAGCGGCAAAAGCACCTTTCTGCGCTGCCTCAACTGTATCGAGGAGCCTTCAGCCGGCTCCATCCTCTTCGAAGGGGTTGACATCACCGACCCCAAGACCGATATCAACCGCCACCGCCAGCGCATGGGCATGGTCTTCCAGCAATTCAATCTTTTCAACAACAAAACCGTCCTCGACAACATCACCCTGGCCCCCATCCATATCGGCCTGAAAAACCTCCGCAGGCAAAGATGGCAAAACCTGACCAGGAAATTGAGGAACCTCTTCAGCACCCACAAGCTCCCGCCGACCCCCATCACCAGCAGCCCGGCCGGCATCCGTAAGGAAGCGGAGGCCAAGGCCATCCGCCTGCTCCAGAGGATCGGCCTGGAGGATAAGAAGGATGTCTACCCCTCCACCCTGTCCGGTGGACAGAAACAGAGGATCGCCATCGTCCGGGCCCTGGCCATGGACCCCAAGGTCATGCTCTTTGATGAGCCCACCTCCTCCCTGGATCCTGAGATGGTGGGGGAGGTCCTGGACCTGATCAGGCTCCTGGCGGATGAGGGTATGACCATGGTCATCGTCACCCATGAGATGGGCTTTGCCCGGGAGGTGGCCACCCGGGTCCTCTTTATGGATGAGGGCCAGATCCTGGAGGACAGGAGCCCCGGGGAACTTTTTTCCCATCCACGGGAAGCCCGGACCAAGGAATTTCTATCCAAGGTTCTGTAAGCCAACACAATTTTTATGAAGCTTTTCACTTTCCCAAAGACTGCCGCCTGTGAGACACTAAGTCTTGGGGGGAAAAAACCAACCCCGGCAAACAAGCGAAGGAGAGTGGCTAAGATGGAAGAAAAGATTGTCGCGATTCCTGGGCCGACCCCGGTCGTGGAGGCCATCCGACAGGAAATGGGGCGGGAGATCCAGGCTTTTGGCGATCCCCGCTTCGTCCAGGATTACAAGGAACTGATCCAGGGACTGTCCAGACTCCTTGCCTGTGATGGGCAGGCCTTCCCCCTTGCGGGCACAGGCACCCTGGCCATGGAGATGGCTGTCGCCAACAGCACCAAGCCGGGGGACCCTATCCTGATCGTAAGTCATGGCTTCTTTGGTGACCGCTTTATCGATATCTGCCAGCGGAAGGGCCGGGAAATAGACATCATAAGCTCCGACTGGGGCCGTATCGTCCCCGTCCCGGAGATCCGGGCCCAGCTTGACCGGAAGCCTTACAAGGCCCTGCTGGTCACCCATGTGGACACCTCCACCGGTGTCCTGGCCCCCGTTGAGGCCATCGGTGACCTCCTCCGGGACTACCCGGATACCCTCTATATCCTGGACGGTGTCGCCGCGACCGGAGGTGAATTCACTGACATGCAGGCCATGAATATCGATATCCTCTTCACCGGCTCACAAAAGGCCTTGGGGGTCCCTCCCGGGATGTTTGTGCTTTGGGCCAATAAAAAGGCCCTGCAAAGACGGCAGGAACTGGGCCAGATAAGCGAGTATTATGTCGACTACCAGCAATGGCTCCCCATCATGGAGGACCCCGGCCGCTATTTCGCGACCCCGGCGGTCAACCTGGTCTGGGCCATGAAGAAGGCCATGGAAATTATGGAGGAGGAAGGCATGCAGGCAAGAGCCACCAGGCACCAGGCCTATGGCCGGGCCCTGCAGACTGCCTTTGAGGAGCTGGGCTTCACCCTGCTTGCGGAAAAGGACCACCGCACGACCACCCTCTCCTGCCTGATCTATCCGGAGGGAGTCGAGGACGCAAGCTTCAGGTCCGCCATGTACGAGGCAGGTGTCGTCATTGCGGGCGCCCTGGCGAATTATGCCGGCAAGGCTTGCCGCATTGGCCACATGGGGAATATAGATGACCGATACTTTACCCAGGTTCTGACCGCAGTCGAAAAAAGCCTTATCGCCTGCGGCAGGTCCATCCAACCCGGAAGTGGACTCGAGGCCTTCAGGGCAGCTCTTGAAAGCTGAAAACAAGTTTAAACCACGAGAAGCTGGCTAGGAGGGCGCCTTGCCCTCTCCCGATCCCTCATCCGCGATGAAGGGTAAAAGCCGGTTGACCACCAGGGCGATCACGATCCCGGTCAAGGTATCCAGGAAACGGGCGAGGGCCAGATGGACGGAACCGATTGTCTCATCAGAGCCCAGGGCGATGGCCAGGAAGACGATGGCGCCCAGGCCGGCCCCGTTCTCCTTGAGGAAGGAGACACTGATCCAGATGATCAGGGCCACAAAGACCGCCAGAAGCAAGGCGTAGCCTAGGGACCCGTCCGTCATCTCCAGCCAGCCCTTGATCTTTAAGACCAGCAAACCAAAAACGGCTCCCACAAAGGTCGATTGGATCCGGGTAAAGGATACGGAATAGCTCTCCTTGATGGTGCTCCGCAGAGAAATGATGGTGGCGATCAGGGCTGTAATCACCTTACCGGCATAGGGTAGCGGTACCAGGGCATAAAAGATCAGACAAAAAAAGACGGCCAGGGAGGTCTTGGCAATCCGAAGCCCCGGCAAGCGAAGGGGCTGTCGCCCCTGTGACTTGGTTTCCCCTTTTTCTTTTTGTTCCCCCATCTCATTTACCCCAAGTAGGCCTGACGCCATCGTCAGCCTCAAAGCCTTTCTCATCATGGCGTAGATTAACCCGGAGAGGAAAAGTAATCAAGGGGCGGGTTGTCAAAAATCCCCGCCGGATGGGCAGGAACAGCAGGCATTAAAACAATACGGACAAGGGTTTGGCGGGGCTGTACTCATCAGCGTAAAGGCCAATTAGGAGATTCAATTACATTGTTAGTATGCTTGGCAACCTGTATAATATGAAAAATATCTAAAAGTTCAAATTAGAAGGATCCTCCCGGCGATTGAGCAGGCGAAGATTTGCCCTTTGATGGTGAGGATAAGAGGCTTTGCGGAACCGGCGCGTGGAGCGCGACGGATCCCCGGGAACACCAGGCAGCTTATGCAATTGCAGGACAACATTTTAGACCTTCAGCGTCGAGAGTGCTGCCCACCGACATTCAAAATTGAAGAGCATCCTGGGTGCGGGCCTGCACAGAAAACATAGCATGCGCGCGGTCTTCCACTGGACCCTGGGCGTAGACGAGCTTTCTGTCCCCGCATTCGTGATGTAGGGAGAAGACGATGGATATTCACATGGAATCCCTTGAAGCGGCACTCTTGGTTACTGTGAGCGGCAGGCTGGATACGACGACGGCTCCGCAGTTGGAGCAGGAACTCAATGCGTCTCTCGATGAGGTGACGGAGCTGGTGTTGGATTTCACCGATCTGGAGTACTTGTCCAGTGCTGGCCTTCGTGTCCTGCTGAGCGCGCAGAAGCGAATGAATCAACAGGGTTCAATGGTCGTCAAGAATGTTAATCCGATCATCATGGAAGTCTTTGATATCACGGGATTTTCCGGGATCCTGACCATTGTCAACCATGAGGACAGATGAGCACTTTCTGACTTCGACCTATAACCGCTATTTGTTGCCGACCATGGCGGGCATTCTGGGTGGGACGGTTATGGTCACGATCGACAGTATGCTGGTAGGCAGTATTGTCGGTGAAACCGGCCTTATGACGGTCAATTTGTTCCTGCCCGTGCAACTTGCCTTCAGTGTGCTCGGTTCGCTGGTCGCAAGCGGTGGAGCCGTCCTTTCGGGCCAGGAAAGGGGCCGCAATGATGCGGAGCGCAGCCGGCAGATCATGGGTACCTCCATTCAGCTTACCCTGGCCTTAGCCGTCTTGACCGTCTCCGCTGGCCTGCTCTTTCTTGATCCCCTGGCCCGGTTTTTGTCCGGTTCTGTCTGGTCGCCGGGCATGAAAGAATATGCAGGAATTCTGATCTTGTCCGGCCTTCCCAAGAGCCTTCTTTATATACCCGTCTACTATCTCCGCCTTGACGGAAAAAACAACTTGTCCGCCGGGCTCCTCCTCTTCATGGCAGGCCTCAATATCGCGCTTGATCTCCTATTTATGGGAGCCCTGGGGATGGGTGTTTTGGGTTCAGCCATCGCCTGCGCCGTCTCCATGTTTATTGCCTGCCTGGCAGGCTACTACCTCCTCCTCTTCAGAGAGGGCAGTTTCGCCTGGCCACTTGCGGCCAGCCGGCCCCCCCAGGTCCTGAAAACCCTAAGGACAGGCAGTCCCGCGGCCTTGGACAACCTGACCTTTGCCTTTCGAATCCTGGTGATCAATGCCCTCCTCCTGGCCCAGTCAGGCCATTATGTCGTCTATTTTGCTGTCATTACGGCAGTTTCGGAGTTTGCGCTCTTCTTTATCAATGGGGTACCTCAGACAGCCCTGCCCATCCTCAGCGTTTACGGTGTTGAGAAGGGAAACTCAGGCATCCGGTTGCTCATGAAGCGCCAGGTCGTGACAGGCTTGGCCATCGGCAGTGTTTTCGGTCTTCTCCTGCTGGTTTTCAATCAGAGGATCACCGCCCTCTTTGGGGTCAGGCAGGACCTGCTCTTTCCACTGCTCTGCCTGGGCTCAAGCCTCCTGATTGGACAGATCAACAACATCATGACGGGTTTTTACACCGCCATGAACAGGATCAGTGAGGCCAACCTGATTACGGCCTTGCGGATCCTCTTTCTGCCGGTCCTTTTCGTGGCCTTCCTGCTGGCGGTCCGGCCGGAATCCGTCTGGCTTTTCCTTCCCTTTTCCGAACTCCTGACCCTCCTCATCTGGCTTGGCGCGGCCTTTGCGAAAGCTCTGAGGCACCCGGAATTGTCGGGCCTGCTCCTCCTGGATGACGCCCTGGAGAAAAGCGGGAACGCCATCGATTTTACTGTCCGCAACGATCCGGAGGAGATCTGTCTGGCCAGCGAACGGATCACGGACTTCTGCGAGAAGAACGAGCTCACACCGAAGCAGACCATGCGCTTCAGTCTCGCGATCGAGGAGATTATGACCGTCATGGCTGACAAGTCCCTGGAAGGCCGGGGGAGCTTTGATGTGCGCGCTTTCGCTTATGAAGGGACCATCACCCTGCGGATCCGCTGCGCCGGCAGACAGTACAACCCGATCCCGCTCAGCGCGTCCGACGAGGACAGTGAAGCTGACAGCCTCCTTGGCATCAAGATGATTACCGGCATGGTCAAGCAGATGCTCTACATCTCAACCTTCGGGGTGAACAGCTTCTTCGTACAGATACAGTGAGGGAAAGAGGGATAATGGAGACCAGCCTGGAGCGCCTCTCTGAGAGCAATCTCATGACAGCCTTGGAAATGTGTGACAAGTTTGTCAGCCCCGGCCTGTATACCAGGCTGTCGCTTTCAGAAATCGCTGCGGATCCAAGGCAGGATTTCTTCCTGGTCAGGCAGGGTCGGGCCTATCTCGGCTATTTCTATACCCAGCGGCTCAAGGCGATTGAAATAGCTTCTGTGCCTGGATTCCGCTATGACCTGATTGCCTCCCTCTGTGGTCCAGAGGAGGAGATTGGCCTCTTTCGCTCCACAGGCCTGGAGGAGGCCTGCCGGGGAACGGGCCTATCCGATGCCCTGATGAAGCATTTCCAGTCCCGTTTCGAGGAATACGGGCTCTCACTTCTTCTTGTTCCCGCCTGGCGGCAAGGGAGTTTTGTCCCGGCGGAGCAACTGCTCCTCCGAAACGGCTTCCACTATTTTTGTGACCTCATAAGGCCCTGGGCCGACGCGGCGGAACTTAAGTGCAGCTACTGTGGACAGGAACGCTGTATCTGTGACGCGGTCGTCTATTATAGGAATATAGGCCTATGAAAAAGATCAGACGAAAACTCTCCCATAAACTTGTACTCGGCTTTATCCTGCTCGGCACACTGATCTGCGCCGCAAGTGTCTCGATTTCCTATGTCAACTACAAGACGGCCGTGGAGAAACAGTACAACGATACGGCCTATCGGATTGCGGCCGCTGCCCTCTCCTATATTGATGGCGATGATGTCGCCCGCTACCTTGACACGGGGGAGACGGACGAGGCTTACGAGGTCATGGGACAGCATATCTCCCGGATCAGGACCAACATGGAGGCCAACTATATCTATGTGGCCGGGGTCGAGGAACTTGAACTGACCTATGTCTACGATGCCGACAATCCAACCGATGATTACGAGCCCTTCAAACTGGGCGACAAGGGGACCATCAATCCAAAATTCAGGGAGGAGACAGCGGAGATACTGGAGAAGGGGATCCGGTCGGACAACTACTTCTATTCACACAGCCAGTTCGGTTACAACACCTCCGCCATCGTCCCCATCTACAGCTCGGATGGGGCTGTTGTCGCGATTCTGGGTGTGGAAGTTGCCATGGAAGCCCTGCAGAATATGCTCCTGCGCTTCATCCTTATGACCCTGGCGGCTTCTGCCGCGCTGACCGCCCTCTTCATCACGGCCTACCTCTTCTATCTCAGGCGCAGTGTCATAAAGCCAATCCGGATCATGACGGAGGAGGCGGAATCCTTCATCCAGAATGAAACCCTGATCTCAGAGAAACTGCAATTGATCAAGACCGGTGACGAGATCGAACAGATGGCCCGGGCCGTCCACCAGCTGGAAGTCGATATCAACGATTACATCAACGATCTCACCCTTGTCACAGCGGAACGGGAGCGGATCAGCGCCGAACTTGATGTGGCCACGCAGATCCAGACGGGCATGCTGCCCTGCACTTTCCCGGCCTTCCCCGACCACTCCGAATTTGACATCCATGCCACCATGTTGCCGGCCAGGGAGGTGGGCGGTGACTTCTATGACTTCTTCATGCTGGATGATCGCTGGCTGGTCTTCCTGATCGCGGATGTGTCAGGCAAGGGAATTCCTGCCGCCCTTTTCATGGTGATTACCAAAACCCTCCTGGTCAACCAGGCCCTCGAGGGCAATGCGGCGGCGGATATTTTTACCACCGTCAACACGCAGCTTTGTGAGAATAATGACGCGGATATGTTCGTGACCGCCTGGATGGGGATTTATGACACCATGAGCGGCAAACTCTCTTTCGTCAACGCCGGCCACAACCCCCCCCTGATCAAAAGGAGGGACGGGCAGTATGAGTACCTGGAATGCCGTCCTGGTTTTGTTTTGGGCGGCATGGAGGGCATTACCTGGCAAGCGGAAGAACTTATGCTGGACCAGGGGGCAGAGCTCTTCCTCTATACCGACGGGATCACGGAGGCAATCAATGAAGACCTGCAGCTTTATGGTGAAGACCGGCTACAGGAGGTCCTGAACCGGGCCAATGAATGCAGGCCTGCCGATACCGTGGAAGAAGTCATTGCCGATGTCAAGGCCTATGTGGGGGAGGCGCCCCAGTTCGATGACATTACCATGGTAGCCCTGAAGATCCTTCCACTGGAGGAGGCCCATCTGACAGTCGAGGCCGAGCTGGATCAGCTGGACCGGGTCCTGGCCTTCATCGATGGCTGTCTGGGAAAAGATGACTGCCCGGCCAGGGAGCGGGGGCAGATCCATATTGTCCTGGATGAGCTCTTTTCCAACATCGTGCAGTACAGCGGCAGCGAGACTGTCCGTATTACCTGCAAGGCAGACAAGGCAGGTGTGTCAATCAGCCTGAGGGATAAAGGAATAGCCTATGATCCCTTTTCAGTGCCTGATCCGGATATCAATCTTCCAGCAGAGGAAAGAGAGAGCGGGGGCCTGGGCATCCTCATCGTTAAACAATTGATGGACCAGGTAGATTACCGTTTTGAAGAGGGAGAGAATATCGTGACCCTTTACAAGGCCTATGAAAGGAAGGGTAGCCAAGGCTCTTAATCTGCCTCCCCTGTGTATTTGGTGTAAATTTTCGATTTAAGCAAAATTTCCTGCCAAATATTTTGATCTGCCTGGTGTTCCAGGGGAAGTGGATCAGGATCGAGAAAGTTTCATCCTGGAGTTTTGAACATACGATTGAAGGAGTGCTGAAGGTAATTGCCGGCAAGGGAGAGATCGTACTTGGAAGTATCAGGGTGAAGGAGGTGGAGGTCATCATCTCGGCGGACACTTTTGTAGGGCCGGTAGAAATATCGCTTTCCAATCTGGAATAATTACCTGGATTCTCACCGTCCAGGATGACGGATTTTGGGGCCGACCATTGGATCTAAAGCGTTCGGAAGCATCAAGTCTTTACGTTCATGGCGTAGATTAATCCGGACTGGGTAGCTAATCAAAATTTTTTGTCAATTGTATAAATATATTGCCGTATAGGTAATTATGATATAATTAAGTAGTAACATTAAATGCTGTTATCAGGCATTTTCTGATAACCAAAGTCCTCATCATCATTCAAAAGTTTCACAGGTCCAAGCTGGTAACAGACCCGCTTCATACCGTACCGATTCACGCGCTGAGGGAGATGAGTCGCGCAGTCACCGTGGTTATTGCCGTCATATAGCATAAGCATGTCCCTACAGAAGATAACTCTATTGGACTGATTCCCTTGCGCCAAGTGACAGCAAAGGGGAGCAAATAAAGACAAACAACTCGAGGCTATTTACTGGAAAGGCGGATTATGAAATGACGATAAGAGCGAGAACAATTGTGGTCATCATTGCACTTGTATTCACTTTATTCATCAGCAGTTGTGCTTGTGAACACGATTGGAAAGAGGCAACGTGTGAAGACCCAAAGACTTGCCTGATATGTGGAGAAACACAAGGAGATCCTTTGGGGCATACCTGGTTGGATGCCACTTGCGAAAAAAGTAAAATTTGTTCTGTGTGCGGGCAGGTTGAGGGCGAGCCTTTGGGGCACCAGTGGCTTGAGGCGACGTGCACTGATCCTAAGACCTGCTCTTTATGCGGAAAGACTGAAGGGAAGTCACTTGGGCATTCAGTTGGTACTTGGACAACACTTATCGAATCTACCTGCTCCGAAAAAGGTTCCCAGAAAGGGACATGCGATCGTTGTGGCAAAGAGATTACAGAAGAATTGTCTATGCTTGAGCATACTTCCGGTGAGTGGGAGATTGAAACTGAAGCGGGATTTGACAGCCCTGGATTTAATATCAGAAAATGTCTTGTGTGTGGAAAAGTCATTGCGAAAGAATCATTTCATCTCAGCGATGAAGAAAAAGCCAGTCTTTACAGAAAAAGCTGCAGTTCCATCTCATACGATAATCTGGCGAGAAACCCTGATGAGTATATCGGCGAACTGGTGGTATTCACAGGTGAAATCATACAAGCGATGGATGCCCCTTCTGCTGAATATTTAAACACTTACAGAATCAATGTCACAAAAGAGCGGTATTTTTGGACTGATACCCTTTATGTGTCTTACGACGCTTCCCGCTCAAGTTCGAGGCTTCTTGAAGATGATATCGTAAAACTGTATGGAAAATTCAAAGGACTTCAAACCTACGAGACCATCTTCGGCGCGAGCGTAACTATCCCATGGGTTGAAGCCAAATATATTGATTTACGTTAGTTATCGAAGGGGTTTTAATAGACTTATTAGTGAAGGCTAGTGCATTGCACATTTCGCCAGATCAATATATTACTGTCCGATACACTTTTAGGATCTCTGGCCAGAGATCCTAAAAGTATGTCAAAAATGCTTCACTTGCAATTCCGTTCATTTCTCTCGTCCGTTCTGGGAATTTCGAGAGAATATCTGAGAGCTATTTTCTAAACCAATTATTCAAATGGATTATAGGAGCTATTGGGCTTTATACTCAGATCAACGGAAAACGCCAACGATCAGGGTTTGCACCTTTTACAGGGCTCGTAGCCGGCTTCGATGGCCTCATCCCTTGTCTCGAAATAGACCCGGTTGCTTTCTTTCGTCCGGGATGCTGAATCACAGCTGGTCAGGTGGAATTTGCGCGTATTCGAGTTGCCCATGTATTTGTAGTTCTTATCCGTATCAACCCGATAAACGGTGCGGCCGGACTCTGACTCCGTTTCAGCCGCTTTCTTGCTACTTGTCGTAATCTGGACCGTGCCAGTGGATTTCGATTTTGTCGTTGTTGTCTTGCTACTACTTGTCGTGGTCAGGACCGTTTCGGAGAGGGTGGTTTCAGGGTTAGCTGATGGTTCTGTAATCACCGGTTCATCCAATGCCCCTTCGGTTTCTACCACCCCAAAGGCACCTTCCTCCAGTTTGCGTCCTCCAGGAGAAGGGGGCTCCGTCTTCTTGGAGGGGAGTCCAAGACCCATTTGTTTCGGAGCTATGGACTCCGGCTCTTCTTCGAGATAATCCTGATCCCTCACCACATCTTCTATCCGACTGTCAGAGTCAAATCCACAGGCGGAAAGAATGATGAATAGCCCAAGCACAAGGACCAAGATAACCGTCTGCCTCCTTAGATTCTTTTTCATAACACATCTCCCGGATCAGATAATTCAATTATGAGTTCATCGGGTGTTTCTTGCGCAAGAAGTGCGTCCGGAATGATCAGATGCTTTTCGCATTTAGCCTAATTAGGATTGTCCCTACTATGCCATTTGCAAGAAAGATGTACAAGCAAAAGCCAGCCCAAGGGAGGCAAGTTTTCAAATGTCTTATTCCCGGCACACACACAACTGCCCTGTTTGCCCCACACTCCTCCCATTTTTGTTATTGTGTTGATAACAGGCGCAGATCCACAACCCCTATGAATTTCCGGTTAGGGAGGTTTCCAATGTCCTTGTTAGAAACAAAATGTCCCAATTGCCATGCCCAGCTAACCGTTCAACCGAATCTACCCTACATGTTCTGTATGTATTGCGGCACGCAACTCTATTTTCACGATGGGGCCTCAGCTTATGACAGGTCCATGCACGCCTACACCTCTGCCATCGACCGGAAGTATCAGCTCGACTATGAACAGGAAAAAAGGGCGCTGGAGATCGAACATCAGAAGGCCGAGAATAAAAGCAAGCGGGACA
>CAZAKT010000022.1:0-25656 GCA_964486135.1 uncultured Mageeibacillus sp. | reverse complement strand
CCGATGACCCCTTGCTTGTAAGGCAAGTGCTCTCCCTGCTGAGCTATGCTCCCTTAAATACAGCTTAAATCAAGCTTTGACAGTCTAGCATACTTGGTCTTTTCCTCAAAATGCGCCACTTTGTAGCATATGGGCTTGTTTTTGTTGAGTGATTCGCGGACTCGATACATAATCCAGATATTATGGCACGGCCGCTCGAAATCTTCGCCCAGCGTCTCAGGGAATTGAGAAAGGAGAAGCAACTCCGCCAGGAGGATATTGCCCTGGATTTGAATGTCAGCCGCCAGACCATCTCGAAATATGAGCGGGGTCAAAGGGAACCGGATTACCGCATGCTGAAAAGGATCGCGGATTATTACAAGGTATCACTTGACTACCTGTTCGGACGGACGGATATCAAGCCGATTAATTTCATTGATGAGCATACTCTGGAATGGATCTGGCCGGCCAAGGTAGCTGACCGAAATAATAAATGAGCTGACAAGGCAGCGGCTTGCCAAGGGCCTCTCCAATCATCTGGAGGGTCTATCCCCTCATATTGACAATCATTTAACACATCTGATAGACTTACACAGCCGCTTGAGACAGCGAAATGGCGCAGTAGTTCAGTTGGTTAGAATGCCAGCCTGTCACGCTGGAGGTCGAGGGTTCGAGCCCCTTCTGCGTCGCCATAATTGCCGGCCGGGTGCCGGCAATTACTTAGGCCCAGATAGCTCAGTCGGTAGAGCAACGGACTGAAAATCCGTGTGTCGTTGGTTCGATTCCGACTCTGGGCACCAGAAACCCCTGGATTCATACGGATCCAGGGGTTTTTGCCTTTTTCTCTTCCTTGTCTTTTCACTATGTCATCATGATGACTGTCCGAGTGTCCACGATCGGTGGACATCCGTATAGATCCTAATATCAACTTCTCTTGAAAAGCTTGATGTGACGCTATTATAGAGAATTCGTTGAATTGAATTCGTTTTGCACAAAGAGTAAAATCAAGGGACGAACCGTCATCTTCAAGGCTTTTGAGGCATGGAAAAGGCATAAGCCCTGTCGCATAAGTTATACACATAGTTATCAACATTATCAACAATAATGTTAGAAGAATCATTCGGGAACTTGCCGGAGGAAGGGCGACCGCAAGGGGGGATGGACGGTCAGTTTGACGAATGCCCTTAGATTGTCAGGGGCCCCCTGCCTGCGTTAGAATGAAAAAAATTAGGTAAGGGGGAAGTGGATGTGAGGATAGTAGTCGCCAGCGACCATGGTGGTTACGAGATGAAGGAAGCAATCCGGAGGCATCTGGAAGAGAAGGGTCACGATGTCGTCGATGTCGGGACTTCTTCAATGGAGTCAGTCAGCTACGCGGAATTCAGTCAGCGTGCGGCCGACAAGGTCCTGGACGGTTCCTGTGAACGTGGGATTGTAGTCTGTGGAACGGGTATCGGCGTATCGATTATCGCCAACAAGAATCCCGGAATTCGTTGCGCGCTTTGTACGAATGAATTTATGGCGGAGATGGCGCGCCGTCACAATAATGCCAATATACTGGCGCTGGGAGGGCGCGTCCTGGCCATCCCTTACGCGCTTATGCTGGTCGATCTGTTTGTTGAGGTAGCCTATGACGGCGGCCGCCACCAGAACCGCCTTGATCAGATCGCCGATCACGAGAGGAGTGCTTTCTGTGTCTGAGAAAAAAGAATGTGGAGGGGTGTTCATCTTTGACCATCCGCTGATCCAACACAAGCTTGCCATTATGCGCAACAAGGAGACCAGTACCAAGGAATTCCGCGAGCTTGTCAGTGAAGTTTCCATGCTGATGGCCTATGAGGTGACGCGCGACCTGCCCGTCCGGCCTGTCGATGTTGAGACCCCTATGGGCCTTGCCCACTGTCACATGATTGAAGGAAAGAAACTCGCCCTCATCCCGATTCTTCGGGCCGGTCTGGGAATGGTGGATGGCATGATCAATCTGATCCCCATGGCCAAGATCGGGCATATCGGCCTCTACCGCGATCCCGAGACGCTTGAACCTGTTGAGTACTACTGCAAACTACCCGATGATATCGAAAACCGTGATGTCATTTTGCTGGATCCTATGTTGGCGACGGGCGGCTCGGCCGCTGCTTCCGTCGATTTCCTGAAACAGCGCAATATTGAGCATATCAAGTTTGTCTGCTTGATCGCGGCGCCTGAAGGAATCGAGAAATTGCAAAGTCTGCATCCCGATGTTCCCATCTTCTGTGCCGGGCTCGATGACTACCTCGATGAGAATGCCTACATCGTCCCGGGTCTTGGAGACGCAGGAGACCGGCTCTTCGGCACCAAATAAATAGGGGACCCCTGGGTCTCACCTAAATAGGAAGAAGAGCGCTGTTGGCCTGATCCCGGGCGGACAGCGCTCTTTTCGTCTTGGGGGGAGTCACTCGGATCTGAAGTAGAAGTGTTCTTCGGCAAAGGCAAGTCGACACTTGTCGGGCAACCTGTATTCCTTCTTGCGGTTCAAACGGACACCATCCAGTCTGGTCCCGTTTCTTGAGCCCAGATCCTCAAGGAAAAAATTCCCCCCTTTCAATGTAATCCGGGCGTGCTGGCGGCTGATGGCGGCAGAATCGATGCGGAGGTCAGCGTCGCGGATATCGCGCCCAATTATGAATTCCTCTGTCAGGATGTAGGCCCGCCGGCCCAGGTCCTCTTCCGGGGTGCCGGGGAGGCCTTCCGACAATTGGGCAATCCTCATCGGCCGATGGGCCAGGTCAAGCTCTTCGGTTTCTTCATGGATGGATTCAGGGCTGCCATAGCCGGCGAACAGATCGCGCAGGCGGGACAAGGGTGAAAACCTGCGGTAATGGGAGGGGGCAGTCTCCTTCTTCTGCTTTTCAAAGGGAGGGCCGGCATCCTCTTCCGTCTTATCCTGATCAGTACCCGGCAAATGGCCCCAGTTGGCCGGGTCCCTGTAAAATACTTGCAGAGAAGAAGAAAAATCCGCCTCCCAGCGAAAGTTGTCCGCCAGCCAATCAAGGAGACCTGCCGCCAAGGGGTTTTCGCCCTCTCCACCGGCAAGGGGGAGGCAGACAATTTTTACTTCCGGTTCGGTATCCTCCCAATTGGCCACAAAGATAAGGTCGGGGTTCAGGACCATGGATTCCAATTCAAAAAGATGGTCAGCTGCTTCATCGACGGATCTCATAACGCTTTTAAGGAGGCAGTAACCCTTGGCTGGCTCATTATCCAGCTGGCAGGCGACTTCGCGCAAGCTGGGTAGCCCTTGGTTGTCCGGCCTGAAAAAGAGCTGGCCCCTCTCCCCTTCCAGCCAGGAAACAGGAAGGATTGACGCGGGCGGCCGCCGGAGCAAGGCGGTCTCCGCCACCCCATCGATCCCGTCGGAAGACCGGGCCTGTCCGTCGGCCAATCGCCAGACCCCGGCAATGTCTGTCTTCTCGATCATAAAGGCCCTCGAATCTTACAGGCCGTCGATGACAGAGGAGGTGAAGACCTTGTCGATCAAGTTCCTTGCGAAGGAAATGATGTTTTCCCGGAAGAGCAAGGCTACCGTGATAAGCACCGCGATGATGATGATCACCTCCAGGGTGCCAAAACCGTCCCAGGTAATTCTTTCAGGTTGTTTCTTCTTCATTGTCGTCTCCTTTCCTTATCACAGACCTGTCGACATTATTGGCTGACCAGGGTCAGACAAAAGGTCGGTGACCTGCCTTAATCAGGCTCCGGGGGTGGAATCGACGGGTGCCTGGCCTCTAGATATAGAGCTGGAGACTGGCGACCGCGGGAAGGATGACAGTCGCCATGACGACCAGGAGGTCGATGGCCATAGGGATTACGTAGAGGAGAGAGCGCTGTTCGGCCCGCCCCCTCAAAGCGTCACGATAGAGTTGCCTGCTCCGGTCGGATTGCATGCGGACCAGTTCCAGTATTTCCCTTCCCCCCTCCCGCTCATAACGGGCCATGAGCCGAAGGGCCGCTTGGACCTCAGGAAGGGGACAGCGTTCAGCCAATCTGCCAACAGCCATGACGCCGTCGTAACCCGTCTCCAGAAGCAAGGCCGCCCGGCCCAGGGCAAGGGCGACAGGGTTATTGGGCTTGGAGTCGGCGCTGTTTACCAGGGCAACCATACGAAGTGACCGGTTTAGGGTCAAACCGCTTTCCAGGAGGATGTGAAGGGAATTGACGACAGAAGGATAGAAAAAACGGTATTGCTCCTTTTGTCTGGCGGCCTTGTTACAAATTCCGATGTCACGAAGGGTGGAGAAGATGAAGGGGGTCAGGGCCGTAAGGAAGATGGAAACCCGGCCTGACAGGGCAAAGAGACCGGCGAGCAAGAGGCCACATAAAATATCCCATAGCTTTTGCCTCATATAGATCTGCCAGGCATTTTCCGGTTGGTCCGCCAGTTGCTGGACGGCCCCGGATAGGGTCATACCTACCTGTCCGGGCAGCCAGTCCAGGTAGAGGCGGGAGAGCCAGCGGGAGAAGAGGGTGTCGGGGGCCGGCTTCACCGCAGGCTCTTTTTTCTGTTTCCCCTTCTTCTTGCCCGTCCTGGTTTTCTCCGGAGCCAGAAGGAGAAGCAGGATGAAGAGGGCCAACATGGCTGCCAGGTAGAGCAGGTTGAGGGGCCAAAGCATGGCGGCGGTCTCCTGGAGGGGCTGGCTGTAGCTGGAGGTCTTGCTCAGGATGAAATGGGCCATGAAAAAAGGGATGATAGCCAGGATAAGCGCCTCGCTTGAATGACCGCGGCGCTCGTTGGCGACTTCATTTCGCGCATTGATCTGGGCGGACAGGTCGTGGTGGCTCTGACGGATGAAGACGTCAAGCCGGCCACCTGTCCGTGCCAGCATGATCAGCATGGTGAAGTCGCGTTTGCAGACGGGCAAACCCACTTCCCGGGTGAAGGCGGAAAGCGCCTCCCCCAGTGAAACCTGTGACTCTAGATTCTTTTTGAGGCCCATAAGTGAACGGACGATTGAATTGTGGCGGCCGAGTTGCTCCCTCAGGGGAAGGACGGATTCGGAAAAAGCTGCCTCGAGCGGGACACCGGCAGCCAGTCGGGTCGAGAGATAGCCAAGCAGATGCTGGTACTGAATGAGGAGCATCTGCTCCTCCCGCAAATGGAAAAGTCTTGCCAAGCCTATTCCCAGGAAGAGGGCCCCTATTCCTGAAACGAACCAGGAGGCCTTGTCATCACCCAGGAAGCTGATGAGCGCAATGCGGGCGGGGATGATGGAAAGAGCGACCCACTGGATGACGGAAAGCCATCGCCGTCTGAGCCGGGCCGCGTCAAAGCGGCCTCTGCCTTTCCGCCTTTTCTCCTTTTTATTGGCCATAGACAAGCTCCTCGGACGATCCACTCCCTTTTGCCGGCATTCTCAGCCGGATCAACTTGACCGTGCGCTTTCGTCCCGACTTGACTTGCGGAGAGCTGGCCGCCTTCCTCTGATTTCCAGCCGGTCCAAAGGAGGCTGGCAGGTCGCGCCCGGTGTGTTGGGCCAGGGCTGAACGGTAGCGGGTTTCCAGCTGGAACTGCTCGTCTTCAAAGCCGGTGACGGAGCTTATCTCTGCGACAAGCCTGCGGCCATCCGCCAGCCGGACCAGATGGACGAGGAGGTCAATGGAGGAGGCGACCATTCTCCTGCAGGCCTCCCAAGGCAATTGAGAGGCTGTCATAAGCAGGAGCGAAAGGCGGTTTAACATTTCCCAACTGCTGTTGCCATGGCCCGTCGACATGGAGCCCGGATGGCCGGTTTGCATGGCCTGGATCATATCGTAGGCCTCAATGCCACGGACTTCGCCCACGATCACACGGTCGGGCCTGAGCCGGAGCGAGGAATGGATCAGTTTTGACAGCGAGATGCTACCGCCACCATCAACGGACGCGGTTCGCGCTTCAAGCTGGACCAGGTTGTGCATGCCAGTCAGTTCAAGTTCAGCCGCGTCCTCTATGGTGACGATCCGTTCATCTTGAGGAATAAAGGCAGCCAGGGCGTTGAGAAAGGTTGTCTTCCCCGAGGCCGTGCCACCGCTTATGAAAATGTTTTTCCGGGATCGGACGGCCTCCGCCAGGAATTCAGCCTCGCCTTCCGGCAGGGTTTTGTTGGAAACCAGGGCCTCCATGGAGGGATAGATCCCCGTAAATCTTCTGATCGACAGGACCGGCCCGTTGGGCGCGGCAGGAGGCAGGATGGCGTGGACGCGCGAGCCGTCCTCAAGTCGCATATCCGCGATGGGGGAGCGCTCATGGACCAGCTTGTTGGCCCGTCCGAAATAGCGGCTGATCACGTGGGTAAGATGGACAGCAGAATCGAAGGCAAGATCCGTTTTCTCCAGGCGCCCAGCCCGTTCGACATAGATCTGTTCGGGGCTATTGACCATGATTTCGGTTATATCGGTTTCCTCAAGGAGGGGCTGGAGGATATCGAGGCCACGCATGGCGTCAAAGAGGTGGCCGATCAGTCGGGTTTTCTCAGAGACAGTCAGGGGCGAGCCCTGGGTTTGTTGGGCAACCTCCGCCGCGATCAGACGCTTCAATTCTTCATCGCTTGGCTCGCTACCCGGTTCAAGATGTGCGGCAATGCGCCGGATCCAGTTTTGCTTTTCCTTATAGCCGGGAAGCACGATCAGCTCGCTCCCCCTTTTCATCTGACCCTGGCCCGGCACCGCTCCTCGACTTGCCGGGTAATTCAAGGATCTTACAGGATTTGGGTAAATCAGCGAGAAATAAGGACAGTTCCCGCTTGGCTACGGCAGAGGCTGATGACCTGCCGTCCGGGACCTCGACGTAGATGAAATCACAAAGGACGGCGATTGCCAGGAGTTTTTCCAGGAAAAGGCCTTCTGAATCTATCCAGACGACTGTGGGCTCGGCGCCAGAGGAGGCGTAATCCAGGAGGAGGTCCACCAGGACCTTCAAATGCTTGGTGTCGCAGGCGATGAGATCGTCAGCGCGGTCGGGCAGTCTGAAGGTGAAATAGCCGCGTTCGTGGAGATAGAGCCAGGTCCCCAGGCCGCGGGCATCCGGAGCTTCGCCCGCCGCGATCAGACAAAGGAGATCACCCAGGTTGGCTTCAGGGCCCCTGCGGAAGCTGTCGGACATCCGGAAGAGTGCTTTGAGGGGGAGGTAGATCAGGCGTTTTCCTGCAGCCATTTCCCTGTCAAGCACGTGGCTGTTGAAGCGCGAGCCGGACGTGGGCGAAAAGGACAGGTGGCATCCCAATTGGCATTTGCCGGCTCTTGATTTCCGCCTTACCCCTCTATCCGGCAGGTGTTCCCGGATGACCCGGTCCATCCTCCCGGCTCCCCCATAGCGGGGGACAGATCCCTCACCCCAGCGGAGGATGGTACAGCTGTCAAAATCAAGGCCGGGGTCCTGTGGTTTTTTCCAGTAGGCCGGCGCGATGATCAGGCAGGGTAATTCCAAGTCACCTTTCTTCAGGGCCTCTTCCAGGCCGACTGAAGGGAGGACTTCCACCTCATAGTCAGTGCCCGCGTGGAGTTGCAGGCGTGAGGCCGCCCGCCGGAGGAAGGGCTCGTGTTCATCAACCAGTAAAATCCGGTTTTTTTCCATCAGGCTACTGTCCCGCATACCCGCCTCCTCTATCTCCGGTAACCAGGCCGGTTGGCCCATCCTATAAAACAGGGGGCGGCAGGCAGGCTGAAAAGGGGGACAGGAAAGGACCCGGCCGGTCTTTTTGACTGCTGTTAAAGGGAGATCAGAGGGGGCTAATGAAAGGCGTCGCTATGGTACAATAGACAAAACTGAATATTATCTTATCAAGAGAGGTGGAGGGACTGGCCCTGTGAAGCCCGGCAACCGCGGTCATGCGGCGGTGCCAATTCCTGCAGACTGTGAGGTCTGAGAGATGAGGTTGATTAAGCCTCCATCCGGAGGTTTTTTTCCGTCAAGCAAGACCGCGGGCGGTAGGCAATAGAGAAGAGGAGAAATTTAATGTTCAATTCGACCAATGATTCCTGGCTTTTTACATCGGAGTCCATCACCGAGGGGCATCCTGACAAGGTGTGTGACCAGATCGCTGATTCCGTTCTCGATGGTCTGATCAGCCATGACCCCTGCGCCCGGGTGGCCTGCGAGGTTGTCGTCACGACGGGGCTTGTCCTGGTCCTGGGCGAGATCACGACCAGTGCCTACCTGGATATCCCCATGGTCGCGCGCGAGACAATCAGGCGTATTGGTTACACGGGTAACGCGTCCGGCTTTGACGCGGATACTTGCGCTGTCCTGACTTCGATTGATGAGCAATCATCCGACATCGCCCTGGGGGTTGACTGCTCCCTGGAGGTCCGAGGGAGCGGGGGACAGGGCACAGGCGCCGGCGACCAGGGAATGATGTTCGGCTTTGCCAACGAGGATACCCCTGAACTCATGCCCCTGCCCATCACACTTGCCCACAGGTTGACCAGACGCCTGGCGGAGGCAAGAAAAAGCGGCCACGCGCCCTCCCTCCATCCTGACGGCAAATCCCAGGTGACCATCCGTTATGAGGGTGAGCGCCCGGTCCATATCGATACCGTGGTCATCTCGGCCCAACACGGTGCCGATGCGTCACCCGAGCAGGTAAGGGAGGAAATCGAGGACGCGGTCATCTACCCCATCCTGGCGGGTGAGTTGTTTGACAGTAAAACGAAGATCTATGTCAATCCGACCGGACGCTTTGTCATCGGAGGCCCACAGGGGGATACGGGGCTTACAGGCCGGAAGATTATCTGTGACACCTATGGGGGCTTCGGCCACCACGGGGGCGGCGCCTTCTCGGGAAAGGATCCGACCAAGGTCGACAGGACCGGGTCCTACGCCGCGCGCCATATCGCCAAAAACCTGGTGGCCGCTGGTTTTTGCAGCCAATGTGAGGTTCAGATCGCCTATGTCATTGGCCTGGCAGAACCGGTGTCGGTCACGGTAACCACTTTCGGTACAGGAGCCGGGCACTCGGATGAAGCCCTGGGGGCCCTGGTCCGCCGTAGCTTCGACCTGCGTCCTGACGCCATAATCGAGCGTTTTGGCCTGCTCCGGCCGATTTACGCCCAAGTCAGCAATTACGGTCATTTTGGCAGGCCGGAATTGGATTTGCCCTGGGAGCGGCTTGACGCCCAGGAAGTACTCCTGTCAAATTGAAGAGAGCTTTGACAGTTTGGGAGTATCGATGTGGAAGTTGGGGATAGTAACCGCCAACCGGCAAGGAATGACAGGGATGACGGAGGGATTGGCCAGACGGTTTCCTTTTCCGGCCTTGTTAGGCGGGTGGTTTTCCGCAATGAAGCGAACGGATACACCGTCCTGGAGGTCGGGGAAGAATATGAGTCCTGGACGGTGGTCGGCATCCTGCCCTTTCTTTCCGCCGGTGACCAGGTCGCAGGTGAAGGGATTCTAAAAGATCATCCCAGTTACGGCCCCCAGATAAATGTCATTTCCCTATCAAAAGAGGCGCCACACGGCGGTGACAGGATAGAAAAATACCTGGCCTCCGGTGCGGTCAAGGGCATCGGGCCGGCGACGGCAAAAAAACTGGTCGCTGCCTTCGGGGACCAAACCCTGACGGTCTTGCGGCTCGAACCGGAGCGTGTGGCCGCTATTCGTGGTATCAGTCGTAAAAAGGCCCTGGATTTCAGCCGTCAGCTGAAAGAGGACCAGAGCTATCAGGAACTCCTTCTCTTGCTCCTGCCCCACGGGATCGGTCCGGGCCGCATCCACAGGATCTATAAAATTTTCGGCAGCGCCGCCGAAGGCGTGATCCGTTCCAATCCCTATGAACTGGCGGGCAGGGTACCTGGCATCGGGTTTTTGACAGCCGACAGGATCGCCTCGGAGCTGGGGATGGGGGGAGACCATCCGGCCCGCCTGCGGGGGGCCGTCCTGTACGCCCTCAATGAATCGCTTTTCCGGGAGGGGCATACCCTTGAAAGATCATCCGCGGTCATCCGCTCGCTGGCTGAACGGCTTGGGGTGGAAGCTGACCGTATTGCGCCTGCCATTGAAGGCCTGATCAGGGAAGGGGAGCTCGTCCGATTGTCAGAGGTCCAAGAGAGGGCGGCACAGGGAATCCTCCCTTTCGAGCCGGGACCAGGGCCAGACAAGGACGGACCGAAGGGTCCCCCTGCCGGCAAATGGGCGACTGCCCTGGAATCTTTGACAGCTGGGGTGGCGGCTGGGGAGGAAAGTCTTCCAGCCCTATCACCCGACCTTATCAGCCTCTACGACGTGGCCTGGATCGAGTGGGCGCTGGCCCGGCGCATACGTGAATTGGCCAGGGGCCAGGCAGGGGGAAGCAGGTATTTGAGCGAAGAGGAAGCCGGCAGAGATATCGCGGATATAGCAGGCCAGGAAGGATTTCAGCCTGGAAAGGAGCAGTATCAGGCCCTCCTGATGGCACTGACGAAACCCTTCTCCATCCTGACCGGGGGGCCGGGGACGGGCAAGACTACGATTGTCCGGCTCCTGACCAGTATTCTCAAGGAGAGGGGGGAGAAGATCCTGCTGGCCGCCCCGACAGGCCGGGCCGCCCGACGCCTGGCTGAGGTATGCCGGATGCCCGCCCAGACCTTGCACCGCCTGCTGGCCCTCCAGGTGCAGGATGACAGGATACCTGACGCGAGCTTTTGGCTGTCGCCTGAAAAACTTGACTGCGATACCCTGATCGTTGACGAGTGTTCCATGATTGATAGCTTCCTGTTCGCCTCCCTCCTATCGGCTATTAAGCCAGGGACACGTGTCCTTCTGATCGGTGACGCCGACCAGCTCCCCTCGATCGGGCCCGGCCAGGTTTTGCGTGATATCCTCCAGACTGATGCCGCCCCACACAAACGCCTGACTGAGATTTTCCGGCAGGAGGCGCACAAGCTCATCGTCAGCAATGCCCACCGGATCCTTCGGGGTGAGGCGCTCAAATTCGATCAGTCGCTCGAATCCGACTTCATTTTCATCGATTGCCCGGACGAAGAGGCCATGCAGGAGGGCGTCCTGAAGCTGTGCCGCCAGGTCCTTCCCCGCTATTATGGAACCGACGGACTCTATGGGGCCCAGGTCCTGTCAGCCATCCGCCGTGGCCAGGCGGGGGTTACGGAGCTGAACAGGAGCCTGCAGATCCTGGCCCAGGGGGAAAACTTTCCCGCCATCGAAAGTCAGGGCCAAAAATTCGCGGTCGGGGACAAGGTCATGCAGATGCGGAACAATTACGATTTGACCTGGAAGACAGTGGATACAGGCCGTGCGGGCAGTGGGGTCATGAATGGGGAGATGGGGATTGTCCAGGCCATCAGCCTGACTTCCAGGAAAGTGACCGTCCTCTTTGAAGACGAGCGGATTGCCCTGATCGAAGGGGAGGACCTGGAAGATATCGATCTTGCCTATGCCGCCACCATCCATAAATCCCAAGGATCCGAGTACCCCGTGGAGATCCTGGTCATTCCCGGCGGGCCGCCTTCCTTCTTGACCCGCAACCTCCTTTATACGGGTGTTACCCGGGCCCGGGAAAGGCTCTTCATCCTGACCCGGCGGCGAACCCTGGCCATGATGCTGAGGAACAACGAGGCCAATGAGCGGCAGGGTATGCTCCAAGCCTGGCTCAGGGAATGATGGCATGGAGAGCTTGCTTGATATCCGGCGATTCCTGTCGCTGGCCAGGCAAGGCTTCGAGCGTCTCAGCTATATCCCGACCTGCTCCATCTGCGACCAGGCCATACATCCACCGCTTCCCTCGCCCTTTGTCTGCCGTCCCTGCCTGTCGACGCTTCCCTTCAGGATGGAGGCCGAATCGGTCCAATGGCAGGAATCCTTTCCGCTCTACGCCAGCTTCTTTTACAGGGATCCCCTGCCCAGGCTGATCGTCAGTCTGAAATTTGCCGGAAGAACCGATCGGGCGGAGGCCCTGGGCCCCCTCCTGGAAGGGACGGTCAGGAGACGGGGCCTCCTGGCGGATGCCATCATTCCCGTTCCCCTCCATAAAAGAAGGCAAAGGGAGCGGGGCTACAACCAGGCCCTTTTGCTGGCTGAATCCCTGGCCCGGTCGATTGCCGTCCCCGTCCTTGACGGCCTCCTGGTCCGCCAGCTCCATACGGAGCGCCAAAGCGAAGCGCAGTCCGCCGCCGAGCGTCAGGTCCAGCTCAGGGATGCCTTTGAAATCAACACTTCCTCCCGGGCCCTGGAATCTCTGCGAGGCCGACCGGTTATCCTGCTTGACGACGTGTTGACAAGCGGCGCGACCCTGGCGGAGGCGGCCAGGCCCCTCCTGAAGGCAGGAATAAGGGTCAGGGGCCTGGTCGTGGCAACCAACAAGGACCGCTTCAAAGGCTACCGGCAGGCCCTGGATCCCTGGTATGTGAAAGGCCGGGGAGGGCGGGATCTGCTTTGACTTTCCTGCCGGGAGGCATAGAATGACAGAACAAGGCCGGAAGGGCCTTTCAGGGAGAAGATGGAGGCAGGACATGCAGATCATCATAGGGGGGGCCGGAAAATACGGCCGGGCTGTGGCAGGCGAACTGGTGGCCGAAGGGCACGATATTACCCTGATCGAGATTGATGAGGGCCAGCTCGAGGCCGCGATCGAGGAGTTTGATCTTTCAGGTCTGGTTGGTAACGCGGCAAGCTACTATACGCAAAAGGAAGCCGGCATTGATCATTGCCAGGCCTTTCTGGCCATGACCGGGTCGGATGAGGTCAACCTCATCTCTGCCATCCTGGCCCAGCATCTGGGCGCTAAGAAAACCTTCGCCCGTGTCGTAAACCCCGACTATTCACCGGATGTCCCCCATTTCAAAGAGAGTATGGGTGTTGGCATCCTCATTAACCCCAACCTGGAATCCGCCCAGGAGATCATGAGGATGCTCCGCTACCCCTCGGCCATAAGCGTGGAGAGTTTTGTGAGGGGCCGGGTCCACATTGTGGCCATCCGGGTACCCGAAGACAGTGTTCTTGCTGGCCTGAGCCTGCTGGATTTCAGGCGGGTTTGCGGACGGGACCTCATGGTGTGCGTGATCCAGCGCGATGGGGAGGTCTTCATCCCGGATGGCAGGAGTGTCATCCAGTCCGGCGATACCATCCACGTGACGGGCGACGAGGATACCCTCCAGAGCTTTTATTCCCACACCAATACCAGGATCCCCAAGATAAGGAATGTGCTGATTACGGGCGGTGGGGCGATCGCCTATTGGCTTTTGGGCCTTATGGATAAGCAGAAATTCTCTGTCAAGCTGATTGAGCGCGACCGGGCCATGGCGGAATTTGTCTACCAGCATTACCCCTGGGTGGATGTCATCCGGGCTGACGGGACGGACCAGCGGGTCCTGGAAGAAAGCAATCTCAAAAACTATGACGCCTTTATCTCCCTGACCGGGATTGATGAGGAAAATGTCCTGGCCTCCATGGTCGCCTCCCATAATGGGGTCCAAAAGACCATTACCAAGATCAACCGGACACGCTTGCTGGATATCCTGGACGATTCGGACCTGCAAGGTATCCTGACACCACAGCGCATCGTGTCCGATGAAATCGTCCGGGTCATCCGCGCCCTGGATAATTCCCAGGGTTCTGCGGTCGAAGCCCTCTACCGTTTTGCCGAGGGCCGGGTGGAAGCGCTTGAATTCATTGCCCAGCCCCAAAGCAAGGTGCTTGACAAGGCCCTGGAGGATCTCAATTTGCGACCCTCCTTGCGCCTGGCCTGCCTGGTGCGTGGCCGGGAGATCATCTTCCCCTCCGGCCGGGACCAGATCAAGGCTTACGACCGGGTCATCGTGGTTGCTGTGGGGACCCGGCTTACCGACCTTGACGATATACGGAGGGGCAAAGATTGAATTTCAATTCAGTCCGATACGTTCAGGGGAGGATGTTCCAGATCTCCTCCCTTTTGTTCCTACTGCCGGTCCTGGTAGCTCTTTTTTACCGGGAGACAGTCGAGGCCCTGTTGAGTTTTGGCCTGGTTGCCGCAGGATTCTTCCTGCTGGGAAGCCTCCTGGCCTTGGGCAAGCCCGCCAAGTTACGCTTGCGGGCCAGCGAGGGCATGGCCATCACCTTCCTGACCTGGCTGTCCGTCTCCCTGGTCAGCGCGGCTGCCCTCATGCTGGCTGGCGAAATCCCGGGCTTTGTTGATGCCTTCTTCGAATCGGCGTCAGGCTTTTCGACAACAGGATCAACCATCCTGGAAGATGTCGAGGCCCTGTCACACTTCAGCCTCTTCTGGCGCAGTTTCACCCACTTCATCGGGGGCATGGGGGTCCTCGTCTTTACCTTTATTTTGAATATCGACGCCACCGCCGATTCGGTGAATATCATGAAGGCGGAGATGCCCGGCCCCTATTTCGGGAAACTGGCGACCCGGATGCGAAAGACGGCCGTGATCCTCTACTCAATTTATTTTGTCATGACCCTCATCACCTTTGTCCTGCTCTGTTTTGGCGGTATGCCGGTCTTTGACTCCCTGATCCATGCCCTGGGAACAGCTGGTACGGGAGGTTTTTCAAGCAAAAATGCCAGTATCGGATACTACAACAGCTCCTACATCAATTGGGTGCTGACCGTCGCCATGGCCCTTTTTGGCGTCAATTTCCAATTCTATTACCTGGTCTTGAGGAGGAACTTCAAACAGGCTTTCAAAAGTGAGGAGCTCCGCTGGTACCTGGGCATCTTCCTGGGAGTGTCCCTGCTGGTCTTTGTCAGGGTCTTGCCGCAATTCGCTTCAGCCGGCCAGGCAGTCGAGCACTCCTTTTTCGCCGTGAGCTCCCTCATGAGTACGACAGGCTACGCGACGGTTGACTTCACCCTTTGGCCCCAGGTGAGTCAGATCCTCCTCCTCCTGGTCATGTTCATCGGGGCCTCTGCCGGTTCGACGGGCGGAGGTCTGAAAGTCTCCCGTTTAATCATTTATCTGAAGACTGCCCGGGAGCAGGTCTTCAAGGCGCGTGATCCCCGTCAGGTTATGTCGGTCCGCCTGGACGGCCGCCTCCTTTCGGAAACGAGCCGGCAGCCGGTCCTGGGCTATCTTTGCGTCTACCTCCTTTTTCTCTTCCTGGGTACGGTCCTCGTATCCTTTGACAGTCCTGATCTTGTGACCTCTCTCTCCGCCACCACCACCGCCCTGAACAATGTGGGCCCCGGCCTTTCGGCCGTCGGCCCCGCCTCCAATTTTGCCTCCTTCAATGATTTCACCAAACTGGTACTGAGTTTTCTTATGTTGGCCGGGCGTCTGGAACTTTTACCCTTCATCCTCTTCTTCTCGCCCCGGACCTGGCGTCCCACCTCCTAGGGATATGAAAGAAGGCGGGAGGCAGGGCAAATCAATTCCTGGCTGGGGATATTCGAAAAAGATCGGCCTGTAATGTTAAGATAGCCCATAAGCTAAAGGAGCCGTTGATTATGCATTGGACGCTTATTCTTGGACTGATCATACCGGGCATGATGACCGGTGTTGGGGCTATCCCCGCGCTTTTCGCCAAAAATGTCAAGCGGAAGGGGCTGGATATGATGTTGGGGTTTTCTGCCGGCATCATGCTGGCCGCGACAGGTTTTTCCCTGATTGTCCCCAGCATCGAGGCTGGCGGCGATAATTTGCTCCTGGCTGTGCTGGTTACCGGTGCCGGTATTGCTTGTGGAACCTTGCTGATTGACCTGGTCGACCGCTTTGCCCCCCATGAGCATCTGCTCAACAAGCGGCATGAAGGTATGGCAAGTGATTCCTTGAAAAAGATCTGGCTCTTCGTCATTGCCATCACCATCCACAATATTCCCGAGGGCATGGCGGTTGGGGTGGGTTTTGGATCGGGCCTGGTGGCGCATGGCCTTCCCATCGCCGTCGGCATTGGGCTGCAGAATATGCCGGAGGGACTGGCGGTCGCCTTCGCCCTTATGCGGGCCGGCTACAAGACCAGGACGGCCTTTTGGATAGCAGTTCTCACGGGTGTCATCGAACCTGTTATGGCCTTTGCCGGCTACGGACTCATCCGGCTTTTCCGACCCGCCCTGCCCTTCATCCTGGCGCTTGCCGCCGGGGCCATGCTCTTTGTCATCGTTGATGAGGTCATCCCCGAGACACACGGCGGCGGTAATGAGCGGGTCTCAAGCTTTGCCATGATTGCCGGTTTCATCCTCATGATGATCCTGGACGTCACGCTCGGTTGACGGGGACCCGATCAAATCAAAGTAGACCCGCGATATATCACCGAAGCGATGGTGGCTTAAGGCTATCAACCTGTCCATGACGAAGTCGGGAATGGTGAGGATCTCATGAATTCGGAGGCTGCCCGGCGCCATAGTACGCTTCATCCTGTGCGCGAAGTCGAGCTGGGTCTGCAGTTCCGTCAGGAAACTCAACATGAGGACCGGCTCGTGAATGAAACGGGTGATGGCGAGCAGGCAGGCGAAGGGATCCTGCCTGCCAATGCCCCGGGCATACTCCTCCCGTGACAGTATGCCTTCCGGGAGGAGGGCGAAGAGGGGCGCCTCGGGCAGGAATTCCAGTATTTCACTGGGGAAGATCCTTTCGCCGTGGGCGATGATATTGCGGTATTCCCTCATGAGTTCAAGGGCAGCGTCCAGGAGTTCACGCCCCTGTCCGGCCTGGAAGCCGGCCGGCACATCCCCTGTTTCCCCCCAGAGCATCCTGGCGCAGACCTCATCCCGGTCCTGTTCCCGTAGGATTTTATACCATTTGATAGCGAAGCCGAATTCGATGTCATGGACAAACATCCAGGGCGGGAGCTGCCTGTCACCGGCCAGGAATTGGTGGGAATAGGAATTGGAACCGGCTGTGGCGTGGAGCAGGCGGTATTTGTTTCTAAGGGATCGAAGGGTCCCCGTGGTGAGTTCATTGCCGGGGTCATAGTAGCCCCGATAAAAAAAGTTGTTGCCCGCTTCCTCGATCTCTTCCTGGCTGACAGAACCGAACTTTTCGGAGACCAGGTAGGCCAGTTTGGTTTTGAAGGAGGCTTCGACATAGAGGATGCCCTTGAGGACGGTCTGGTAGAAATTCATATTCAGCATATGGGCCAGTTGCAGGTCCAGGAGGGAGGGGTTGCCGGCAAAATCGCGCCGGCCGAGGCCTCCGTAGAGATGCTTGTTCAGGTTGACCAGCGAGTAGTAGGAGAAGGTGCTGAGCGCCTCAATTGCCTCCTTGTCATCGGGTATTTCAATGCCCCGGCTCCGCATGAACTGGACCTGCTCCTGATAGCTCCGAAAGGTCTTTGGTCTTGGCATGGCGATCCGTCCCCTCCCTTGTTTGTCCCTATTATCTCACGTGCCCGGCGGTTTGTAGTCTCGATCCTTTACGGGCCGGTAGGCTTCCGGTTTCGGGGGCGGATCAGGTTCACCCCTGCCGTCCATCCACCAGCGTCCGGTCAGGGGGGAATAATAAAGGGGGACCTCCCGGCCATTGATCCGGCAGAGCCAACATTCACCCGACCCGGCCGACCGGGCGGCGCGCCACCCGATAAAACGCGGCGCTATGATTTCGTAGAAGCGGCCGTCCTCCCAAGTGATCCCCAGTGGCCTCCTGATACCGGTGCTCTTCATCTCCAGGATAAGGGATACGTAGACCGGCCGGCTCATGGTCCGAAAAATCCTATGGGATGGATGATATTTTCATTCTTTATGTCATGCTCTGTGAGCGAGCGGTCGACCAGGGAAATCGCCCGGCGGATGGCCAGGCCGCCAAAACGGATCCGGAGCGAATCGATCTCGGCCTCAAGCCGCAAAATAGCTTCCCGCCGTTTCTCCCCGGGCAGAAAAGACTGCTGGCCCAGTTTTGAAAGCGGGATGAGTTTGCAGGCGCGGACACCGAGGCTACGAATCCATTGTCCCTGCCGGAAATTGTCCAGGATGAGGGCCAGGGCCGCGGGGGCGATCTCCTGGCAGAGCTGTGTCGGCTGTGGGAGGGGGGCCTGCCGCTCGAAATTGTGGAGTTGATAGTCCCGCATGCTGATCTGGACGGTCCCTGTCGCCAGGCCGGCGTCCCTCAGGCGGCTTGCGACCGACTCAGTCAACATGTAGGTGACGGCCTTGATATCCTCCTCCGTATAAAGATCATGCCGCGTTGTGATTGAGTTGCCGACGGACTTGATCGGCGATTCATGCCCGCTGAGGGAGACAGGCGTTGTGTCCAGGCCGGCCGCGAAGGCATAGAGGCTCAAGCCGACAACCCCGAACAGGGTCCGGAGAAATTCCGGCCCGGCCGCGACCAGCTGGCCGATGGTCCGGATGCCGATACGGCGGAGTTTGCGGTAGCTGGCCCTCCCCACATAGAGCAGTTCCTGGACCGGCCGTGGATAGACGACCTGATGATAGTTGGATCGGGTGATCAGGGTGGTGGCATCGGGCTTATGGAGATCGCTTCCCAGCTTGGCATAAATCTTATTCCAGCTGACCCCGACGCTCACCGTCAGGCCCAACTCCGCCTTCACGCGTTCGCGAAGCCTTTCAGCGACAAGGAAGCCGTCATCCAGGGGGCAAGCCGTGAGATCGAGCCAACATTCGTCAATGCCGAAGGCTTCGACCCGGTCCGTATACTCACGATAGAGTGTCCGGGCCAGGCGGCTGTAGTAAAGATAACGGCTGTAATCGGGTGGGACGAGGATGAGGTCGGGGCATTTCTGCTTGGCCTGCCAGATGGTCTCCCCCGTCTTGATACCTGCCCGCTTGGCCAGCTGATTCTTCGCCAGCACGATGCCATGGCGGTTGACAGGGTCACCGGCGACCGCGCAGGGAACTTTTTTCAGCGCCGGTCGGGCCAGCATTTCCACGCTGGCATAAAAGGAGTTCTGGTCGACATGCAAGATCACGCGGTCACTCATTCGCCTCCTCCTTATCTTCAGCGGGGGGATTCAAGCCACCAGCGGTAGGAGGCAAGATCAAAGTAAAGGGTTACCGGCCGGCCCCCGACCAGGCAGGAGAAGCGCCAGTCGTCCGATCCGCTCTTGGCCCTGTGACGTTGCGGCGTCTGTAAACGCTGGTCGACCTTGAATTCTCTACCGTCGTCAAAACGTATCAGGCGGGGGAAAAGGTCACCCTTGCCGGTGATCTCCGCCACAACCGTGACATAAATGCGTTCCATATTGACCTCACAAGAACATTTGTTCTCATTCAGCTTATCACGCACATATGTTCGGTGCAAGTATCACGAAAAAAGGATTGGCCGGAGAGGGTTTTTATATCAGGGGGACTTAATCTCCCTGCCCTCGGTGTCGTATTTTTTTCGTTTGGCCGTGAGACTATCAACCCGGATTCTCCAGACATCTGTCCGGTGAAGGCTCTCTTGGATGGCCTGATCAAAGCGGGCCATGTTTTCCGGCGTATACCGGAGGCTGATGGCCCGGAGGGCCCGGATTTTCTCGTCTTCCTCCTCTACGCGCCTGGCCTCGCCCGTCAGGACGACCGATTCGAACTCCGTGGTGAAGTCGTCCTTGAGCGGCTTGACCTGACCGACACAGACAAGAGAAACCCTGGCATTATGCCGCAAGGCTTCAAGCTTCCTGCCTTCAGAGGCGCAATGGAAGTAAATATGGCCATCCAGCCTGGCAATAGAGAGTGGGACACCATAGGGAGCCCCATCGGGCAAAACAGTGCTCATAACGGCGTAGGCGCAACGATCGACCAGCTCCCATCCGAATGCCTCATCCATTTGTCTGTCCTTCCGTCTCATTTCAAACCTGGCCTCCCCGATCAAGCTTTATCCTTGTGACCAACTTTATTGTACGACAGCGGGGCCGGCCTGTCCCCTGGACTCTGGCAGGCGGGGTATCAATTGCTCCTTCTCTTTTTTCAGATTAGGCTATACTCTAAAAAATAAAGAGAAAAGGAAATCTTATGTGACTCTTGATTCATCTCTTCGCCTGGATAGGACGAAAACTAAAAGAACTGGTTATTTTGATTTACGGGAGGATCCGTAAAAAAGAAACTGGCCAGCCGGCGAATGAGCCGGCTGAGTGAGCGTTGGGCTATTTCCGCCTTGCGCTTGACTCGAACAAGAAAAAGCCCCGGGCTCATTCGGCCTCGGGGCTTTTTCTATGGCGCGCCCGCCAGAATTTGAATCCGGAACCTTCTGATCCGTAGTCAGACGCTCTATCCAATTGAGCTACGGGCGCGTGACAGCTTTCCTATATTAGCGCCCTCCAATGGGCCTTGTCAAGCAGAAATGGCACCGGCTTCCTCCGCCGGAAGGAGGCTGCGGAGATATTCCTCGCTGTAGTCAACCTTTTTGAATCTCAAGGTGGTGACCAAGGCGATGACATTGACCAGGCCGATGATGAAAAGGCTCCATTGCAGGCCAAAGGCATGCCGCTCGACGGCCGTCGGAAGAGAGGACATATTGATGAAGCCGTCGGTCAGCAAGCCACCCAGGATGGGGGAGATGAAACCCGACACGAGGGCACAGGAGGTCAGAAGGCCAAAGGCGGCCCCTACCCGGACCGGGGTCATATCCTTCAAGCGGGATGGCAGGAGGAAAACAACCGGATACCAGGCACCACTACCTATGGCAAAAATGATGATACCTGCCAGGACAAAGAGGGGTGAGTAGCCGGCAAAAAGAGTGAAGACAGATGAACCGATGATCTTGCAGCTGACGCTGAAGGCCAGCACCTTCTTCTCCCGATCCAGCTTGGAGGCCAGGTAACCTCCACCGAGGCAGCCGGCGATACCAATACCTTGGATAGTCAGGCCGGCCCAGAGGCCTGAGCTGGTTTCGGACAGATGGGCCATCTCGTGCAGATAGGTGGGGAGGACAACACTGACATAGGAATAACAAAAAAAGTCACAGATGAAGATGGCTGCCAAGAGCTGGATCTCCTTGCGCTTTAAAAGGTTTTTGTAGAGCCCTTTTTCCGTTGGTGCCCTTTTAGTTTCAAGAGTTCCAACTTCCAGGTCACTGTTCTTGATCGAAAATGTCCACATAAGTAAGATGGCCAAGCTTCCCAGTCCCCAGATACCGAGCGATGTCCGGACGGAATTGCCGAAAGCGTAAAAAATCTGCATCTGCGAAACGAAACATATGAGCGAACCGACAAAAGGGAAAAGGGAGTTTACTGTGCTCATGGCCGACCGACTCTTTCCCTTGTAGAGGCTCATGATGGTTGACCCTAAGAAAGGCAGGGAGAGACCCAGACCCAAACCGAAAATAGCGCGCCCTGCCAGAAAAATCGGGTAGCTGACAGCGAGGAAGTTGACCAATATGCCAAGAGTCGACAAAAATAGCGACAGGGAATAAAGCTTGGCTGTCCCTATTTTTTGCCCAATATAACTCCCCACCAGGCTACTGAAAATGATCGAGGGGAAGATGATGGAAACAGACAGATTAAGTAAGGCCTCACTTGTGAAGATGCCGTAATAGTCCCGTATATGGGTCAGGATGGGGGAGGGTGACATCTGGTAAATGTTGAGGATAAGAATCCCGGTGATGATCAAGACAGTGATGTAAGAAATTTTTGATAGTTTCATTTGACTCATTTCTATTGTTCTTTGTGTCCTATTTCCTTTATGATACCCAATCATAAGGGTGGATAGTTTAGAAACAGCGTAAATCAGGTCCGCACGGGGCAAGAAGGATCAGGAGCCCAGAATCAAGCTTATCCGGGCGATGTAATCAGATTCGACCTGGACGGCCAGGGTTTTTTTGGGGCCCTCATCATTTAACGCTATCAGGTAGCCGTTCTCCCTGGCAAAGGGATAGCGGAGGTAGAGTTCATAGACGGAATCGCCGGGTTTGAGGCCGGAGCCGGTCCGGAAACCGCTGTGGGAAATGGAGATCTGCCGGATACGGCCTTCAAAGGTCAGGGACTCCAGATCGCAGGAACCGACGGCCTCGACGATGAGTCCTGGCCAGCTTACGCGGAAATTCACTTCCGCTGTCACCTCATCCTCCAGAAGCTCAAGGTTGAGCGGTATCCCCAGCTGGGCCAGGCTCGTATCCGAGGAGATCAGGGCCTCGTCCTGGTGGGAATCGAAGAGGGTCTGGTTGTCCTGGAAAAAGATCCCGTCCTGAATCATAAGTTTTTGGCCTATCTTCTCCTCCGCCCGGAAGATTCCCTCCGACTCCGTAAAGACAACAGTCCTGACCTTGGGGGAGCCGGGTTCGGTCGAAGTCAATTGCTCCTCGATAAGGGCGTAACCCGGCATCATCTCGACACAACGGTAACCGCCCTTGGCGGGGTTGACCTGGTTGCCGTAGAATTCCAGCAAATCATCGGCCCGCCTCTCGACCGCCTGCTTCCTGGTCTTGGTCTTTATTGTCAGGTTATGGCTGAGCAAGGAGGTCAGGGCCCCCTTTGAGCCGGTCGCAAGAGCCTGGAGGTATAAAAGGATGTAGTCGTAGAGCAGGGCCTGCCTTTGGAGCCAGGATGCCGAAAAATAGGGGATCCCCTCTTCGTCCAGGGTGACGGGGATGGCGAAGGATAGCTCACGGAGATCGGAGGTCCTGGCCCTTATCCACCAGATCGAGGCCTGGTCCGGCTTGGGGGTCAGCTGTTTTTCCGACTTGGCCAGGTGGGAGAGCAGGGCGTTGCCCTCTTCCTCCGATGCCGCCGCGAAAGAGCTGATGTTGCCCGGCAGGCAATCCGCCAGAAAGGCAATGTAGCGGATGAAGTCCGCCTGGCTGATCTCCGAGCGCTGGCTGGGGGGGATGGCCTCCCAGATGTTATCCCTCTGATCCGCATGGGAAATCGCAAGTGCCATCATCCGGACCCATTCGTCCTCCCTCAGGAATTTGTCGTTTTGCGGGCGGATGACAAAGGGGGAGCTGTCTGTGTCGCCGGCGGATGAATCCGTCACGGGCATACAGGCCGTCAGCAGGACAGCCAGGGCAAGGACAAGGCTGAGGAGGCCTGTCCGCCAGGCCCGTCGTCTCATCGTCAATCTTCTTTCAGGATTCACCATTGCACCAAGGGCAGGTCCCATCTTGACCAGAGAAGACCTTGCCCTCCTATTTTGCCTCAAGCTGTCGGGAGCATCAAGGATTTTGAGATTTTCCGGGATCGCTTCTCTGTGAAGCCGCTTCGAAGGCCAGGATACCGCAGGCAACCGCGGCATTGAGTGAATTGATCCTGCCCTGGAGTGGAATGGAAAGGAGAAAGTCACAGTGGCTGGCGATCTTTTTTGACATGCCGGCCCCCTCGCTTCCGATGATCAGGGCGATCCGGCCGGAATAGTCAGCCTGCTTATAAGGAGTGCCTCCCCCGGCCGCCGTCCCGTAAATCCAAAAACCCTGATCTTTCAGCATGAGGAGGGTCTGGGTCAGGTTGTTGACCCGGCAGACCGGTACGTGCTCGACAGCCCCGGCCGAAGACCTGGCCACCGCGGCGTTGAGGGCGACAGCCCGCCTCCTGGGGATGACCACCGCCTGGACACCGGCGCCGTCGGCGATGCGGAGTATGGATCCAAGATTGTGGGCGTCCTGGATGTGGTCGAGAAGGAGGAGGAAGGGCTCCTTGCCCAGGGCCTGGCAGTCGGCCAGGATCTGGCTCAGATCCTGGTAGGCGTAGGGGGCGACCTCGGCAATGATCCCCTGGTGGGCGTGCGTCACAGCCATACGGTCCAGAAGCGCCCGGCTGACATATTCGATCACGGCCCCCTGCTGCCGGCACTGCTCAGCCAGCTCGGCAAGATCCTTGCTTGCCCGGCCACCTTTCGCGCCCTCCAGGATATAGGCGCGGTTGATTGACCGGCCAGCCGCCAGCGCCTCGGCGACGGGGTTGCGGCCTTCCAGCCTCGCTTGCGGATCCGGTCCGCTTTCCTGTGTGCTAGTTTCCTGCCGGGTCATCTTCCCCTGCTTCTTCCGCTTTCGATAAAACAAAATCCATAAGTTCCGTGACACGTCCGGACTTGCCGGACAGCCAGAGCCAGCCGATGAGCGCTTCGAAGGCGGTTGCCTTCCTGTAGTCAGGAAGATCCATGTTTTTTGGCTGACTGCTTGTGTGAAAGTTGCGCGCCCGTCGCAGGAGGTTCCGTTCATCCTCCTCCAGGGGGTAGCTGCCTCCAAGCAAGCCCTCCATAAGCCGTGCCTGCCCCCGGGCGCTCACGAAGCGGGTAGCCTTTTTGTGGAGGACTCCAGATCCTGACTTATCCCTGCCAGCCAGCCGGGTTCTGATATGGAGTTCAAAAACGGCGTCACCTACCCAGGCCAGGCTTGAGATGGAGTAATCACTCAGATCCCTGGCCATATCAGCTGGAGGGGAGGATACGGACACCTTGCGGGGTATCCTCGACCTTGTATCCTTTGGCCAGGATTTCGTCCCGCAGGGCATCTGCCCTGGCGAAATCCCGCGCCTCTTTCGCCCGGCCCCTCTCCTCCACCAGCCGGGTGATTTCCTCGGGGATCCCATCCCCCTCGCCGGCGGCGGGATCGAGTCCCAGGACACCAAAGAGTTCAATCAGGCTGTCACGTGCCTGGAGCAGGGTGGCGCTTGAGACCTTGCCGCTTGACGCGGCGGTATTGGCGGCCCGGACCAGGTCGAAGAGGGCGGCGATGGCATCCGCCGTGTTCAGATCATCATCCATGGCCGTTTTCCAGCCTTGGCGACAGGCGGCAATCGCCTTTTCCAGGTCGCCTTCTTCCGCCGAACCGGTCGGCTCCCCTTTTGAGGCTTCTGCCACAAAGGCGAGATGGTCAACACTGGAAGTGATCCGTTTCCAGCTGGTCACGGCGGCGTCGAGCAGGTCGTCAGAGAAGTTGACCGGCATGCGATAATGCGCCTGGAGGATGAAAAAGCGAAGGATGGAATAGGGGTAGAGGGCGGCCAGGTCGCGGACAGTGAAGAAATTGCCCTTGGACTTTGACATTTTCTCAAAGTTTATGTTGACGAAGCCGTTGTGTACCCAGAAGCGGACAAAGGGTTTCCCCGTTGCGGCTTCACTTTGCGCGATCTCGTTTTCGTGATGGGGGAAGGTGAGGTCGACACCGCCTGCATGGATGTCGATGGTTTCACCCAGGTTCTCCAGGCTCATGGCCGAGCATTCGATGTGCCAGCCGGGCCGGCCTTCACCCCAGGGACTTGGCCAGGCGGGTTCGCCCTCTTTTTTGAACTTCCACAGGGCGAAATCAAGGGGATTTCGTTTTCCGGCCGTATCGCCAAGCCGCTCACTCGCGCCTGCGATCAGGTCTTCCAGCTTGTGGCCGGAAAGCCGGCCGTAAGCGGGGAAGCTGTCAATGGAGAAGTAAAGGCCATCCTCCGCCTCATAGGCGTGCCCTTTTTCCTGGAGCAGGCGGATCAGGCGGATGATCGCCTCAATGGATTCCGTGGCGCGGGGATAGAGGGATGCCCGCATGATATTGAGCCCGTCAGCGTCCCGGAAGTATTCCCCGATCATCCGTTCGGCAAGCTCGGCGGAGGGGATCCCCTCTGCCTGGGCCCGGTCGATGACCTTGTCGTCGATATCCGTGAAATTCTGGACATAGGTTACCTGATAGCCCAGCCAGAGCAGGTAACGGCGGAGGGTGTCAAAAACGATGAAGGGCCGGGCGTTGCCGATATGGAAAAGGTCATAGACAGTTGGACCGCAGACATAGATCTTGAAAATTCCAGGCTCCAGAGGGGTCAACTCCTCCTTGCGTCTTGTCAATGAATTGAAGATCTGCACGACTTTGCTCTCCCTGGTGTCATAAGCTTGTTTCCCGATTAAAAGGAAACCCGAAATGCCGCACTCTTTTTTTGATACCCAGCCTCATAGCCAGG
>CAZAKT010000021.1:18788-26058 GCA_964486135.1 uncultured Mageeibacillus sp. | reverse complement strand
TGAAAGAAAAGCAGAATCATCCATTAAGTTTTTCGAGCTAGTCAATGAATCAGCACTTAAAGGTCTAGAGTCTGTTATTGAAGAGAGTGTAAGCAAAGTTGAAGAGGGTAAAAAGAAAACGACTGAAGATGATGTTCGCGATCGTTTGCGAGGTTTTGCAAGAACCATACCAACATTCCTGATGGCTTATGGCAATGTGAATACTACTGTCGATAACTTTGAGCAAGGTATTGATCCCGATATTTTTGAAGAACTGTCAAGTATAAGTGTTTCTAATTTCCGGAAACTAAGGGATGGTTTTGAATATATAGATAAAAATGGAAATGTTCAGATATTTAAGGGTCTATTTAACAAAGGAGTGTTCAACGCTAGCATTCAAGAGTTCTTGAATAAGAAGAATGAATTATCCAATTACTTTGACGATAACCTCGAAGAAGATATTTTTGACTACATTCCTCCTCAGGAGACCAATCAAATCTATACTCCAAAAGCGGTTGTAAAGATGATGGTTGATCTCTTAGAAGAAGAGAATCCAGGTATATTTGAGAATTCTGAAATTAAGTTTATAGACCTTTATGCTAAGAGTGGTCTTTATATTACCGAGATAATCACAAGACTCTATGCAGGGCTTGTTACGCAAATTCAGGATAATCAAGAGAGACTCAAATGGATAATAGAGAATCAAATGTATGCTGTTGCGCCTAGTAACATAATCTATAACATTTCAAGGAATTTTATATTGGGAAATCACCGCAATATTTCTGATCAAAATATTGCGGAATTTGACTTAACTGATGCTGCTAAAAATGGGAAAATGGCTGTGGAGCTGGCGGAACTTTATGGAGATAATAATATGAAATTTGATGTGGTGATAGGGAATCCTCCTTATCAAGAAAATATTGGTGGCGAGAACAAAACATACTATTCCCCCGTATATGATAAATTTTTGAACGCTTCATATGAATTGGCGGATATCGTTGAAATGATACACCCTGCCCGATTTCTATTTAATGCCGGCGCAACACCAGCTGCATGGAATGAACGCATGCTCAGTGATCCTCACTTAAAAGTTGTATATTACGAAGCGGATAGCAACAAGGTTTTCCCAAACACTGATATAAAAGGTGGAATTGTTATAACATATCGCGATAAGAACTCCAATTATGGGCCTATAGAAAGCTTTAGTCCTTTTTCTGAGCTGCGTGATGTATTGAAGAAAGTGAAAAAGGAAAACTTTACAAGTATTGATACTATTATGTTTAATCAAACAAATTTCAATTTGGAAGCTCTTTATGAGAGGCACCCGGAGTATAAACACGTCCTTGGTTCAGATGGAAGAGACAAAAGGTTAAGAAGTTTCATTTTTGATAGAGTGACTTTGTTTTTTGATGAGAGACCAGATAATGACGGAGAATATGTAGAAATTACTGGGCGCCAAAATAATGTTAGAAAGGTGAAATGGATTAACAAAGAGTATTTAGATAGTGGAGAAAACTTAGCTTATTTTAAAGTTATTCTACCAAAAGCGAATGGAACTGGTGCTTTTGGAGAACGTTTGAGTTCACCAGTCATTTTAGAACCAAATTGTGGATATACTCAAACATTTATAAGTATTGGAATATTTGAGAAGCGTGATGAAGCAAGAAATGCTTTAAAATATCTTAAAACGAGGTTTTTGCGCGCTCTTCTTAGTACATTGAAGGTTACTCAAGATGCCCCTATCCCGACATGGTCCAATATTCCGCTTCAAGATTTTGCAGGTTCTTCAGATATTGATTGGTCGAAAACAGTTTCAGAGATAGATATGCAACTATACAAAAAATATGATCTTAATGGCGCGGAAATACGTTTCATTGAAGAGAGAGTTGAATCTATGGATTGATATTCTTGTTATCAATCTATCTGTAAAAGTGAGGTAATATCTTGAAAGCAAATGAGGCAAACTTACTGACATTCATAAAAAGCTCTAGCCAATTTGTAATTCCTATCTATCAGAGAAAATATTCTTGGGATAAAGATGGGTGTAAACAGCTTTGGGATGATATTATCCGGACTGGAGAAAGCGATTCGATAGAAGCGCACTTTCTAGGATCAATCGTTTATATCGATCAAAGTATATATACAGTTACTAGACAATCACCACAACTTGTTATAGATGGCCAACAAAGACTAACATCAATTATCCTGCTCATCGCAGCTTTGGCAAATAAACTAGATATTAGTGAGAATAAGGTAACTGAGTTTATAGATGATATTACACCAAGAAAACTTAGGCATTATTATTTATTTAACCCCGAAGAAGAAGGCGAACGGCGCAACAAGCTAATTTTGTCCGAAATCGATAAAGATACATTAAACGCAATTGTCGACGGATCAGAATCACCTCAAAAGAAGTCTATTAGGGTTGAAGAAAACTACAATTATTTTTGTAAATGGATAGAAGAATATCCTGGTGACTTATCTTCTATTTATAAAGGCATCGCAAAATTGATTATTGTCGATATTAAATTGACAAAAGATCAAGATAATCCTCAGCTTATTTTTGAAAGTATGAACTCTACCGGTAAGGAATTAACTCAAGCTGACTTAATTAGAAATTTCATTTTGATGGGACTTGACAGAACTGAGCAGAATCGATTGTACAAGCAATATTGGCGACCAATGGAAGAGGATTTCGGCCAGACTGCTTACACTACAGAGTTTGATAGTTTTATGCGGAATTATTTAACGGTTATGACAGGGAATATCCCCAAAGTTAAAGAGATTTATGATGCATTCAAACGTTATTCATTTGATCAACAGAACAGTGGAATGAAGGTTGAGGAATTGGTACCTTCAATTCGTCAATACTCGAAATATTACTGTTCAATGGTTCTGAATAAAGAATCAGATAACGACTTAAAACTAGCTTTCAATGATCTTAAGGAGCTAAGAGCTGATGTTGCGTATCCGATGCTTCTAGAAATCTATAATGACTACAATTCAGAAATATTATCGAAAGAAGAATATTTAGAGATAGTTCGCCTGATTGAATCATATGTTTTTAGGCGTCATATATGTTTTATTCCAACGAACTCTCTAAATAAAACGTTTGCAACCTTTATGCGAGCTGTCGACAAAAATGAATATGTGGAAAGTGTCAAAGCACAATTTATGTTGTTACCGTCATATCGACGATTCCCAAATGATGAAGAGTTTGAGAAACATTTCAAAACAAGAGATCTATATAACATGACGCGCAGAAGCTACTGGTTAAGAAAAATAGAAAACTTTGACCGTAAGGAACATGTTGAGATAAGTGAGTACACTATTGAACATATTTTGCCGCAGAATCCCAGGTTGTCAGACGATTGGATTAGAGAGCTTGGGGATGATTGGGCTACAGTTCAGGAGAGATGGTTGCATTCGCTGGGGAATCTTACATTAACTGGTTACAATCCGGAGTATAGCGACAAATCTTTCTCTGAGAAGAGAGATATGGAAAATGGATTCAGAGATAGTCCGATAAGATTAAATCAATCCCTCCGAGCAGTTGACACTTGGAATGAATCTGAAATAAATAAACGAGCGGACACAATATACAAGATTGCCGAACAGGTGTGGCCAGCACCCGGTTTGGCAAAAGAAATGGTGGATTCTTATAGGCCAATTTTAGAAAAAAAAGATGGCTACTCAATAAGTGATTTTCGATATTTAGCAATAGGTAACCCTGCATTCTCAGCTCATACAAGACAACTTTTTGATGCTTTTCGCAAAAAGGTGTTAGCTATAGACTCACTAGTTGAAGAAGAATATTTGAAACTTTATGTAGCCTATAAAGCAGAAACAAATTTTGTTGATGTTATCCCTCTAGCCTCAAGTTTAAGACTTATACTTAACATGCCATTTCCCGAACTATCGGATCCGAGAGGAATAAGTAAAGATGTTTCAGAACTTGGCAAGTGGGGTAATGGAGACGTTGAGGTTAGGTTAAATGATATTAAAGAGCTCCCTTATGTCTTAAGTCTTATCAGACAATCATTTGATCGGCAGGTAAGCAATGTGGAAGGTTTGGAGTTAATGTAGGTTGTTTCGCTTAAGGATAATAATATCGAGAATCAAAATTTTTCAACCTGCCAAATTTTCATCGCAATTTCTGTTAACATATTCTGTCGTTGCTCAATTGATTCGGTATTCCATTCATCAAAAGACATAAGTTGCCTGCTGATACGATTGATAGAAGTGTTCACACCAAATTCAGTCAATTCGGAGATACTTCTTGTGAGGTAGTATTTGCTTTTTTTGTATGCACTTGTTTTTTCGGCAAATGATTTATTACCAATAGATCTATTAAGCGGTTCTTCCAACAAGGCAAGATTTCCAAGACGGTTTACATATTCATAGTATTCAGCACCAGGATTTTCGTTCTTAAAGCGATCCAGCGACATATTGTCCGGTTTGCTAGGCAGTATATGCTCAATGTCTACCTTCATATAATCATCCAAAGCCTCCTGTTGCTTCCTCCCCGTGTATTCTAGTTCAACGTATTGGGTAATTTTTGCAAGCAGGTAGCGGCTTCGATATTGCTGCATTGAATTTAGAGTATAGCGCTTCAGATAATCCATCAACTCGTCTTTTTTATTTGTTATCGATTCCACGAAGTTGTGTTCTAAGAAAGCATTATATGCTTCGCGTTGTGCTTGGGGGCTGTTTTCCTTGCCTATTTGCCTTAATTCATCTGCCCAGGATGAGAAATTTCGTTCCAACTCCCTTGTAGGTGATTTCGTAAAAATATAATAGAAAAGGAAATTTTCAAGTTGGACAATAAAATGATCAAAGATATTTTTGGGGAAATTGCTGGCCGCTAAAAGGAGAATATAATGCTGGCTGAAGGCACCACCGCATAATTTCCTTAGGTTGTTCATTGCAATATTCGGGTTGCCATCATTCCCGTAGCCGGAAGAATAATAGATATAGTGCGTTACGTTAAGGCTCAAAAGACGAGTGAACTCAAAGGGATTATCTTTGTAGCCTGATGTTTCAGCATTCTTATCGACTCTAAACCAATCATAGATTTCATCTTCTCGAATTATTGAATCTTTGCGTCTAGATTCTATTGGATAATTTGCCATCAAAAAATACCTGAGGAAACGAAGAGGCCGCTCCTTATTAGATTCGAGAGGTTTGGTAATACCCTTCCACTCTTCTTTAAGCCTCGTGAATTCTTCTTTCTTTACCTGTGTAAATAGAAGGTTTTTTAGGAGGTCCATGGGGTTAAGACCTATACCTCGCTCATTAATTGTCTCGAATATCACGAGTGCGCTATTAATATCTGTCTGTATTTGAATGAAGACAACATTGTTAGCAAGATAACCCCAATATTCTTGTAAACATCCTCGTTTTAAGTAATTATCCTCGAGGTAGCGATAAATCCAATCAAAAGCATCCAGTAAGTTTTCTAATGAGCCAAATGAGGGTATCCCGGATGTTATCGCTTGATCTCGAGTTGTTGGAGGATCCGAATTGGCGTCGACGATTAGTGTCATCAATTTATTCGCATGTTCATAACGAGGATCCAACTTGAGCTTTGAGATAATTTCACCTTTATCATTAGGATAGCTTGACTTTAATAGGTTATTGATGAATTCGACCTGCTCTCCTTCGATGAATAAGTTTTTGAGAGCACAAAGCAGAAGGAAGAAGGTAGTCAAACGTTGCTGACCGTCAATGACGGCATAATGATCGGTGGCTTCCTCGGGTGATACAAGTATTGTTCCTATGAAATATTCTTCTTTTGAATTTTCAAACTCCGCGTTAATATCATCAAGAAGTTGCAAGACTTCTTTATCGGACCATACAAATTCGCGTTGATAATCGGGCACAATATAGAAGCATTGTCTAAATGCATCGTGAATGCTAAATTTATAATTTTCAATTTTTGCCATTGGAATCTCCTAAATCAAAAAATTGGTCATTGGATTAGTGGCTGGCGAACGGTGTATTCTAAAGGAAGTAGTTGCTGAATTATTCTTTCGTCTCGTGACACCTATGCTCACCATCATGCCTTCTAGGGTTGAATGCTCCTTGCCACCAAACCAAATCAGATTCTTTCAAGGATCTCCATTTTCTTGGCTTGGAATTCTTCCTCTGTGATTGCGCCCAAGTCCTTCAGTTTTGACAGTTTCTCAATCTTTTCAAATAAATCCTCTTCATTGACAATAGCTTCACCAGGTAAATCTTCGTTGGAGGCCTCGCTGCTTTGTTCGCTCCGGGCCATCTCGCTTACTATCTCAAAATCAGCTTCAAAATCTTCTTCTGAATAGCCGAAATTCGCTTCCTCAAGCGTTTTGGCCAACCGGGTTCCCATAGGTTTCATAGAGGCAAAAGTGATGCCACCGGAAATTACGCCACCGACGATGGGGATGGCTTTTGAAAGACCTTTTGCCACGGATTCTTTGGTAACTTTGATACCTATGAACCGGCCGATCTGTTTGACAAAGGGGTACCAGAAGGTTTTTGTCAAGGCCTTTTGTGGAAGCTTCTTGAGCGTCTGTTTGGCCAGTTGGGAAGATAGGAGCCTGACACCTGAAGAGGCTCCGGAGACACCAAACATCACGCCAAAATAGAGGATTAATTGATTGCAGACACGTTCGCTGTCAATCTCGCCATCCTGCCATAGATCGTCAGCGCCATACAGATAGGACAGTTCCTGGGCAAGTCGCAAGGACATCCCAAAGAATTGCAGAGTATCAGCAGGTATGGAGGCCGCCATAGCCAAACCGCCGGGGATACCGGCTATAAAGGAAGCCGCTGAAGACTTGGAGGTTTCCGTCAGGATCAACTTGCTGGCAATGCGGGATAAGGATTCCTGTGAACAATTTGACTCTATGGGGCCAAGCTCAATAAGTTCATCGACACTGTCCACCAATTTCACAAATGTATTGGATAGAAATACCTTCCTATTCACCTTTACCCCTGGAATTTTCAAGGCGTTTTCGATAATACTTTCGATAGCGAGTTCCTTGGAAGGGGAGATCGCGGCATTTTTCTCAATCATCCCGTCACCTCATCTGAAGAAATCTGATATTACGCAATATAAGAACAACTTAATAATAGCATTTATAGCTTGGTTGGAGGGGGAATTAAGCTTTGTTTGGACCTGTTATCCCTCCTCCAATTGAAAGATCTCCTCCACCGGTGTATTAAAGAACCTGGCTATCTTCAGGGCCAGTTCCAGACTCGGATTGTATTTATTGTTTTCGATGGCAATGATGGTCTGCCGGGTTACCTG
>CAZAKT010000021.1:0-18688 GCA_964486135.1 uncultured Mageeibacillus sp. | reverse complement strand
AAACCTCCTTAATGTTAAGAATGCTTTACATGGTCAGGGTAACAGGATTTTGTTTAATGTCAAGTAAACTTTACATTAATCTTTGTTTTGAGTGGAAGGATCTCCTTGGGTTATCTTCTTGGATCTCTTGACCAGGTAGACGATAAGCTCAAGAAGCAGGCCAATGCTCAGGCCTATGCCCAGCAAGAACATATAGGTGATAAGGCCGATCAGGTCCTCCCAGCCTGAAACCCCCTTGCTGAAGGTGGTGAGCATGAGGGCTGAACCGGCCAGGAAGGCGGCTGTAAAAACGGTAAAAGCATAGATCAGTTTGAATAAAAGAAAGACGAAAATAATGGCGCCGATGATCAGGCTGAAGATCCCGATAGCGAGAATGTTTTGCAGATGGAGGGGATTGCCAAGGAGGAGTCCTACCCCAAGGGCAAAGGAGGCGGCGTTCAGGAGGGTGGCAATCAGGCCGGCAAGGAGGGCGATCCGTCTTTGTTTTGGATCTATGGCCATGATATCCACCTCGCTTTCATTTGACTTGACGGAAGAGGCATAACTTGTCACCTGCTTGATCCTGGAATATCTATCCCGGGATCGAGTATAATTATGCCACGGGTGACAGCTTGGCCCGGTATCTTCCGGGACAGTTTCAGAGAAGGTCTGTTGAGAAGAAGTCTGTACAAGTTTCCTTTCACGGGTGGATGCATTTAAGCTTCTTGCATTGAATAAAAGGAGTTTGGTAATGAAATCCAAGTATGAAGATTTATTCAAGGCAGACAAGCTGAGTCAAATGACCGGGAAGGCTGCCGAAAAGACAGTTAGGTTCGGGGTGATTAACGGGCTTATCACTTCCCTGCTTCTGGTGGGGCTGGTCGTCTATTTCATCCTGATAAAATTCAGGGATCACTTCCCCCTCTATGCGGGAATCATCCTATTGGTCATCGCCTTGCTACGTTTACTTGTATATGTAGTTTACCTGGTCAAAATGCGTTCAGAGGAATTTATGGCTCCCGATTCACCGGATGTCACAAGCGCTGACGCATTTGCCATTACGGCCCAACGGGTTGGCTTGGGGAGAGCCCGTTACAGGGTCTATCAAAGCATTGAGTTTGCCTTGCTTCTCATTGGTTTGGGCATCATTGTCTATTTTATCGGGCTTCCCTGGTATCTGGCGGTCGCCCTATTAGTCATCGCGGCCATCCTACCAGTCCTCGCCATAATTGAAATGAAGAGGATAGCCTCCATCGATTTGACTACTCCTGTTGGAGCTGACTGGGAGCCTCTGGAAGCTGAAAGGGATGAAATTATCCTGGATAGCATCCCCGGAGCCTTACGGGTTGGTCTTAGCGCCAAGAGTTCCACGAGCGTCATGGGAAAGGGAAAGGTGGGTTCCCCGGAGAATGCCCTGCTCTTTACCAATAAGGCCATCTATGCCCTGACTGTCCCCTTGATGGGAGGGGACCAGATGGTGGCGGGTGCCGACATTCGCATCTGGCAGTGGCAGACAGCCTATCCGGATATCCGTGATGGATTGAATGATATGATAACCAGCCTTCCCCTGGAAGAGGTCTTCAAGGAGGGTCGGGCCGAGCGCTTGATGGCCTGGGGGGAAATAAAGAACATCACTGCCCCGCCTCAAAAAAATGATCTCTCGCTCTATCGGACCGATGGGAAAAAATTCAGATACGCCATACGCCAAATGGAAGACTATAACAAGGTCAGGGGAATTTTGAGGATTCCCTGATCACCGGCAACCAAGGGGTAATGAAGGTCTATCGACAAACATTTGTTGTCGTTAAAAGCTGATAGTTTTAGAGAAAGGGCCTGTCGTGAATCCAGTTGAAGCCTTCTTAGAGAGCCTTATCTCCGTTAAATGGGGACCCGACAAAAAATCTGTCGATATTATCGATCAGACCCTCCTGCCGGGGATCATCAAGCGTATACAGCTGGACGAAAAAGAGGCGATCCGGGAGGCCATCAAGCAGCTCCGGGTGCGGGGGGCGCCGGCCATAGGGGTCATGGCGGCCTATGGCCTGGCAGTCCTGGCTGAAAAGATCGAGGTCGAAGACTTTGACAGCTTCTATAGGATTTTCCAGGATCTATCGGATTACCTGGCCAGCTCCCGGCCCACGGCCGTCAACCTCTTCTGGGTCCTCGACCGTTTGGATCGATTTGTAGAGGCTAATAAAGAACTCCCCATCGTTCAGATTAAAAAGATGCTCTTTGAAGAAGCCCAGGCCATCCGGGAGGAGGATGTGGCCATCAGCCGGGGAATCGGCCAGATAGGCCTTGGACTTCTGGAAGATCTCAAGAGGGAAGGGGAGCCGGTAGGCATCCTGACCCATTGTAATGCGGGTAGCCTGGCTACTGCCAAATATGGGACGGCCACAGCCCCTCTGTATATGGCACTGGAAGCGGGCTGGCCCGGTGAGGCCTTGCAGGTCTACTGCAATGAGACCCGGCCCCTCCTGCAGGGGATCCGGTTGACCGCCTTCGAACTCATCCAGGCCGGAATCAGGACAACGGTCCAGTGTGACAGCATGGCCTCGGCCCTCATGGCGGAAGGCAAGATAGATATCATCTTTGTAGGCACTGACCGGGTGGCCCGAAACGGGGACGCGGCCAACAAGATCGGGACCAATATGCTGGCCATCCTGGCCAGATACTATGACATCCCCTTCTACGTCTGTGCCCCCAGCTCCACCATTGACCTGGAAACAGCGACTGGGGCCGATATCCCCATTGAGATCCGGGATCCGGATGAGATCACCACTATGTGGTATGAGGAGCGGATGGCCCCGCCAGGCGTCCAGGTCTTCAACCCGGCCTTTGATGTGACAGACCATAGCTTGATCACGGGCATCATCACGGAGAAGGGCTTGTGCCGCTTGCCTTACGAAGAGGCATTTGAAGGACTGGGGCTTTGGGGCCCGCCAGGGGGTAGGGCTTTTTAGGCCCAGAGCTAAAGCTGATAGAACGACAGGAAGCGGAAGTTGCTGTATAACCGACGAAGTCTTGTCTCCGCCAAGCCTTTTAAGTGCTTTCTCAAATCAAGAAGGAAGTGACACCCAATCCTAACTGAATAGGAAGATTTTTGTGTAAGTTGCCTTTTCCGGAGAGAATCCGGGGCATCGAATGGATCAAGATCCTTGACCAAGATCAGGAGGAGGCAGGTCTTATGAAAACCGGGATAAAAAAGAGGAAAATCTTATCGGTTCTGTTGGTGGTGCTGGTCGCGCTTGTCCTGTCTGCGGCAATCCCGCAGAAGGTTCATGCCGCTGACGCCGCTACATTGGCCGATAGGATTGCCAAGCACGATCATGGCGGCAATGGGAGTCTCAATGTAACACAGTCCGGCAAAACCCTAACGGTTACCGGAGAGGTTAACGGTGTAAAGAACGGCTTATGGCTGAACCTCGATGAAGGTGTAAGGATTGTATGGAAGGCCCGGTTTTCGGGAAGTGCGGCAAACAAGGGCATGATCAATCTTGAGTACAGCGGGGGAGGGATCTTTGAGGTTGCGGAAGGCGGCTATATCCTGGCCAACGATGGCGTTACAATCACCAACCCTTTCTACAGCAATTGCTACGTCATTGTGGCAGGGGGAACAGTGGAGAATGCGGGTACAGATGGCTACGCCATTGAGATGAGGGCTGCGGAAGTCTCGGTCCTTGTGCATAAAGGTGGCAAGGTACTCGCCACAGGTACGAATGGGAAAGCCATCAAAGTCGATACCTCTACCACCCTTGACATTAGTGGCGGTCAGGTGATCGCCAGTGGTAGCGGAGAAAAAGCCCATGCCATATATCTTAACGAAACGGCGGGAAAAAGCATCATTTACGTCAAGGCTGGTACGGTATCCTCAAAACAAGATACGATCAAGGTGAATAGTCCGAATAGTCTTATCGTAATTACCGGTGGGCTGGTGGAGTCCAAGGGAACCAAAGACAGCCGGGCCATAAATATGTCGGGGAAAAGCGCCAAACTTGAGGTCAGAGGCGGCAAGGTGACCTCCGCCGGGGAAGATCCTGGCACGGTTTCAATTTCAGGTCAGTTTTCAGCAGTTACTGTCCGTCTAGATGGAAAGATCGAAAATACAGGCTCGGGCGCCGCTATCTACCAAGCGGATGGCTCGAAGGTAACGGTCGGTGATAAGGCTGTCGTCAGTGCTCTTTCAGGAAAAGCCATCGTAGCGAAGGCCATCGAATTGACCGGCGGCTTCGTCTTCGCCCACGGTCCGGATCTTGGCATTATCAAAACCCACGATGGTTCCTCACCTTCCATAAGCGGGACAGCTGTTGTATGTGCCTGGAAGAAGCCGGGAGGCGTCCCAGGCTATGAAATCAATATGACAAATGATCTTACGGTCAATCAGGGAGCCACCGCCCGATGGGGAGTTGAGAACAACCAGGTCGGCATTGCCTACCAAAAAGACCAAAACACGGGATTCTTCCCAGTAAACGGCGTCGGAATCCTGGCGCCTCCTCCACAGCCACCCGAGACCGAACCGCCGACTGATACATCGACAACGACGACAACAACCACCACGTCAACGTCCGTACCGACGACCACGCCGACTTCGACAGAGTTGTCGGAAACGGACACAAGCCCGTCGAGTTCCACTGGATCAAGCTTGACGAAAAAGCTGGAAAGCGAATCGCTAACCGCCAGCTCGCTAACCGTCAGGACTGTTCCGGATACTGAAGCAGAGCAAGATTCTGACAGCCTGGATAACGATAAGGTGGGAGGCTTTAACAGGGTTTGGCTCCTTGTCATCGCTTGTGCCTTGCTGCTGATCGCTGGTGGTTTGGTCTTGTTCATCTTCTTGAGAAAAAGATCCAGAAAATAAAGGGGACCCGGAGGCGGGTGGAATAAACGAAGAACAGAATTCGAGAGGTCAGACCTGCCCTCATTGAGGACTTTGGGGATGATCCGTGCGGCTGTCCTCTTCTACAAGAGCTGTGAAAGCTATCGTTTAGAATGAGAGTAAGAATACCTATGTGAAAGAGGATGACCATGACCTATCAACCCAAACTCTCCTCCGCCTTCAACGATACCTATATGAGAAGCCGCCATCTGTCCCCTCAGTCGGGTATGTGCTCCTTCTGTACCGAAGAATGCATGGGAACCTGCGAAATTGCCCTGGCCGCCGTCCTGGGAAAACGTGCGGTCTATCCCACCAATACAGGCAACAACCAGATCGCCTCAGAGAAGGACTACCCCATCGATTACTCCCACTTCAACATCAATGGCCGTGTCTTCGGGGCCCTCGGCGTGCCCGCCAATTATGAGGAGGCCAACATCCACCAGGTCAAGCTGGAAAGAGTCTACGGCCGCTATCATCCTGTCCACCTGGCCCTGCCGATAATCCTGCCCGCCCTGATCAAGCTGAACTGGCAGGATTATTTCGCCGGGGCCGCCATGGCGGGCGTCAGCTGTGTCATCGGGGAGGAGGCCAGGGATAAGGATCCGGACCTGGTAATGGAGGAGGGGAAGATTGTGTCCTTCCCGGCCCTGGGGGCCATGCTCCAGCCCTTCCGCCGCTATGACCGGGGCTATGGCCAGATAATCCTCCAATGCAATGTAGAGGACGACCAGCTGGGTCTACCTGAACTGGCAGCGAGAGACTTCGGGGTGGACGCCCTGGAATTCAAGTTTGGCCAGAGTGCCAAGGGGACACAGCCAGCCCGTCGCCTGAAGGATCGGGAGGAGGCCCTGAGAAAACAGGAGGCCGGCATGCTGGTCTTGCCAGATCCCCTGGATCCGGGGGTTCTGGAGAAGCTTGAGGAGGGGATCAGCCCCAGCTACTACTCTTATGCCCGCCTCCCCCTCTGGGACGAAAGCTACCTGATTGGCCGGGTCCAGGAGCTTAGGGAGCTGGGTTACAAGAACATATACTTCAAGATGGCCGGTTATGACCGGGGGGACCTGGAAAGGGTTCTAGGTCTTGCAGCAGAGGCCGGTGTCGATATGGTCACCTTCGACGGGGCCGGCGGGGGAACCGGTTACAGCCCCTGCAAGATGATGAATGAATGGGGCCTGCCCTCCGTCCTCCTGCAGACGGCTGTCTCACAGATTGCAGGGAAACTTCGGGCCTCGGGTCTGGAGCTCCCCGCCCTGGCCATAACCGGTGGCTTCAGCAGTGAGGACCAGGTCTTCAAGGCCCTGGCCCTGGGCGGGCAGGATATGACGGCTGTCGGCCTCTGCCGGGCCAGCATGACCGCCGCCATGATGGGTAAGAGCATAGGGGAACGGATCAGGAAGGGAGAGGTCCCCAAGCATATGGAAAGGCTGGGAGGGACCGTGGAGGAGCTCTTTGCCGATCTTGCGGATCTCAGATTCCTCTATGGCAAGGCGGCCGATGACTTTTCCCTGGGCGCGGTAGGGGTTTATTCCTATCTCAATAAGATCGGTTTCGGCCTCAGGCATTTCGGCGCCCTCAACCGGAAATTCGACCTGAGCCTTTGGGACAAGAGTGACCTGATCCCCCTGACCGGGGAGGCCAAGGCCATCCTGGCGGGCAGCTGGTTCGATGACTGAGGATTTTACGACTGGTCTGGAACCCAGCTCCCTGGACGGCTGGATCCTGGCAAAACACGGCTTGGATACTGGGGACCGGGCCGCGGTCCAGGCCTACCAGCTGACAAGGATCCGGGAGCTGATTGACTTCGCCCGTAGCCGGTCCAGGCTCTATGGCCGGCTCTACCAGGATTTGGCCCTGCCCACATCCCTGGAAGCCTTCGCTGGCTACCCCCTCACGGGACCTGGGGACCTTATCGAGCGGGGCCAGGAATTCCTCTGCGTCAGCCAGAGTGAGATCGCCCGGATCGTCAGCCTGCAGACCTCAGGGACTACCCAGGCGCCCAAGCGGGTCTACTTTACCCGGGAGGACCTGGACCTGACCCTGGATTTCTTCCAGCACGGTATGAAGACCCTCTGCGGGCTAGGGGACCGGGCCCTGATCCTCTTCCCCTGGCAGAGCCCTGACAGTGTCGGTGCCTTGTTGAAGACAGCCTTGGAAAGATTGGGTCTTAGGGTCTATTGCCGGCAGGTGGAAGAGGCTGAAGAATTCTTCTCCCAGACTCTGATCCAGGTTGTCTGCGGACCCGCCTCCTGGGTGGTCCGGGCCGCCGAACTTAACCCAGGGCGCAAAATTTCCTCCGTCCTGACCAGCAGTGAGACTTTGACCCAGACCATGAGGATCTTTTTACAAGAGAGCTGGGGGGCGGAGGTCTTCGACCATTACGGTATGACCGAGACCGGACTTGGCGGGGCCGTCGAATGCCGGGCCCACCAGGGCATGCACATCCGGGAGAATGACCTCTTCTTTGAAGTGATCGACCCGGAGGGGGCGCCCTTGCCGGATGGGAGGGAGGGGGAACTGGTGGTGACCACCTTGACCCGGAGGGGCATGCCCTTCATCCGCTACCGGACAGGGGACCGGGGCCTGATCACTTCTGAGGCCTGCCCCTGCGGCAGCTCCATCAAGCGTTTGCTCCGGGTTCGCCGTATGACGGGGACGATCTGAAGCTCTTCGGTTATAATCAAGGGTAATTGCTTGACAGGCGCAGTTTTGGCGCGCTTTTTGGGAGGAAAAGATGGATCACTACGATTTTACCGCCATCGAAAAAAAATGGCAGGACCGCTGGGAGGCAACCGGTGTCTTTCACGCCGATCAGCCCAGGGAAAACTATATTCCGGACAAGAAGAAGTACTTCTGTCTGGTCGAGTTCCCCTATCCTTCCGGGGAAGGCCTGCATGTAGGACATCCCAGAAGTTACACGGCCCTGGACCTGGTCGCCAGGAAAAAACGCCTGGAGGGCTGGAATGTCCTCTACCCCATGGGCTGGGACGCCTTTGGCCTTCCGACTGAAAACTACGCGGTCAAACACAAGATCCATCCGGCTATTGTCACCAGGAAAAATATCGCCCGCTACAAGAGCCAGCTGCAGTCGCTCGGCTTCAGCTTCGACTGGTCGCGTGAGATCAATACCACGGATCCCGACTACTACAAGTGGACCCAGTGGATCTTCCTCCAGCTCTACAAGCAGGGCCTGGCCTACAAGAAGGAGATGGCGGTCAACTGGTGCCCCTCCTGCCTGATCGTTCTGGCCAATGAAGAGGTGGTGGACGGCAGGTGCGAGCGCTGTGGCGCCGAGGCCACCCACCGGATGAAGAGCCAGTGGATGCTCCGTATCACCGAGTACGCCCAGCGCCTGCTGGACGGCCTGGACCAGGTGGATTTCATCGACCGGGTCAACACCCAGCAAAGGAACTGGATCGGGCGGAGCACAGGGGCCGAGGTCAGCTTCGGGACGACGGCGGGGGAAAAGCTCCCCGTCTTCACGACCCGACCCGACACCCTTTGGGGGGCCACCTATATGGTCCTTTCGCCTGAGCACCCCTATATAGATAAATGGCTGGAGGAGGGCCGGATCGAGAATGGGCCGGAGGTCGAAAGCTACCGGACCGAAGCCCAGCGCAAGTCGGAATTTGAGCGGACCGAATTGAGCAAGGAAAAAACCGGTGTAAGGTTGTCGGGTGTCGACGGGATCAATCCGGTCACAGAGGAGGCCATCCCGCTCTTCATCTCCGATTACGTGCTCATGTCCTATGGGACCGGGGCCATCATGGCCGTTCCCGGCCATGACGAACGCGACTATGACTTTGCCAAGGCCTTTGACCTCCCCATCCTCTGCGTCGTCGAAGGTGGCGACATAAGCCAGGAGGCCTTCACCGATATCGAGGCGGGGATCATGATCAACTCCGGCTTCATCAGCGGTATGAAGGTCCAGGAGGCCATTGAGGCGGTCACCGACTGGTTGGAGGAGGAGGGGCTGGGCTACCGGAAGGTCAATTACAAGCTCCGGGACTGGGTCTTCTCCCGCCAACGCTACTGGGGGGAACCCATCCCCATGGTCCATTGTGAAAGCTGCGGCTGGCAACCCCTGCCGGAGGAGGAGCTTCCCCTGGTCCTGCCGGATGCCGAATCCTTCCTGCCAACCGAGACGGGGGAGTCCCCCCTGGCCAAGCTGACCGACTGGGTCAAAACCACCTGTCCCCGCTGCGGCGGTCCCGGGATCCGGGAGACCGACACCATGCCCAACTGGGCCGGATCCTCCTGGTACTTCATCCGCTACACGGATCCTCACTATGATGAGGGACTGGCCTCACCGGAGGCCCAGGCCTACTGGCTGCCGGTCGACTGGTACAACGGCGGCATGGAGCACACCACCCTCCACCTCCTCTACTCCCGCTTCTGGCACCAATTCCTCTTCGACCAGGGTATCGTGCCTGTACCCGAACCCTATCTCCGCCGGACCAGCCACGGTATGATCCTGGGTGAAAACGGGGACAAGATGTCCAAGTCACGGGGCAACGTGGTCAACCCCGATGACATCGTGGCCGAGTACGGGGCCGATACCATGCGACTTTACGAGGTCTTTATCGGCGACTTCGAGAAGGCCGCCCCCTGGAGTACCACCTCCATCAAGGGCTGCTCCCGCTACCTGGACCGGGTCTGGGCCCTCCAGGACAAGCTGATCCCGGGTGAGGACTACCGGCCCGAGACCGAAGTCCTGGTCCACCAGACCATCAAGAAGGTCACAGGGGATATTGACAGCCTGAAGGGGAATACAGCGGTCGCCCAGCTCATGACCCTGACCAACCGCTTCTATGAGCTGGAAAGTGTCAACGAGGCGGAATTCAAGGCCCTCCTGATCCTCCTGAACCCCTTCGCCCCCCATATCACGGAGGAGCTCTGGGAGATAAAGGCCTATCCAGGCACCATCACGGACCAGGACTGGCCCTCCTATGATGAGGCGAAGACCGTCGAAGCTATGGTTGAAATCGTCCTGCAGATCAACGGGAGGATCAAGGCCCGTGTCGACATCCCCCAGGATCTCCCCCAGGAGGCGGCCATCGCCCTGGCCCTGGGCCATGAACTGTTGGCGGCGGACCTGGAAGGCAGGCGGGTGGTCAAGGAGATCTATGTGCCAGGCCGGCTGGTCAATATCGTGGTGGCGGGCTGACGCTCTTGCGGTCTTGTCCGCCAGAACAAAGCAAGGCTTGACAGACAAAAAGTTATGTGCGACACTTGCTAGCAATTGAATAAAACAAAGGCAGTGATGGGAAGAGTAAGCTGGTTGGTGCCGTACAGAGAACCCGGTAAGGTGGAAGCGGGTCGGGACTGAAAGCCGAACATGGCCCCTGAGCCGCAGGGCTGAGCGAGATCAGTTAGGTCCTGACGGGTGCGCCCGTTATAGCGCCGGAGTATGATGGTACTCTCTGAGGCCTCGACCGTGAGGAAGAGGCGAAACCGGGTGGTAACACGACGTTGGAGAAGTGCTCGTCCCGGAACCTTTTAAGAAGGGTTTCGGGACGGGCGTTTTTTGTTGAAACGTGAAAGGGAAAAAAGTGAGCATACTGGGAGTAAAAAATCTGAGCAAATCCTTTCCTTTGGAGGGAACGGTATTGAAGGCAGTGGATGACGTCAGCTTCACGGTTGAAGCGGGCGAAATCTACGGCCTAATCGGATTATCGGGAGCGGGCAAGTCGACACTTGTGCGCTGCCTCAATCTTTTGACCAGGCCCGATAAGGGTGAAATATGGTTTGACGGCTTGAATCTTGTGGATCAGCCGGAGGAGGTGCTCCGCGAAAAGCGGAGGGAGATGGGGATCATCTTCCAGCACTTCAACCTCTTCATGAGAAAAACGGTCCGCGACAACGTGGCCTACCCGCTCCGGATCGCCGGCCGGGCCAAGGATGAAAGCAAGAAAAGAGTGGATGAACTTCTCGATTACATTGGCCTGAAGACACATGCGGCTTCCTATCCGGCGGAACTGTCAGGTGGGCAGAAGCAGCGGGTGGCCATCGCCCGGGCCCTGGCTTTGAACCCCAGGCTCCTCCTGTCGGATGAGGCGACTTCGGCCCTGGATCCCGTCAATACGGAACTGGTTGTCACCATGCTCCGCAAGGTGGTGAAGGATCTGGGGATAGCGGTGGTCCTGATTACCCACCAGATGGAAGTGGCCAAGGTCCTCTGTGACCGGGTCGCCGTCATGGAGCAGGGCCGGATCGTCGAGGAGAACACGGTCGAGGCCTTGTTCCTGCAACCCAGGGAGGCGGCGACCCGCCGTATGGTCCGGGGCTTCGATGAAGATATATCCCTGGATCACCTGGTCTCGCTGACCGAGGCTCCGGTCTACCGGCTGGGCTTCCGGTCCGATTCAGTCAGGCGGCCCTTGATTTCAGATATTTCCAGGCGTTTTGACCTGGATGTCAATATCCTGGCGGGCAATATCAACGCGCTCGTCACGGGTGATATAGGCTACCTGGTCGTGTCCTTTGATGGAAAAAAAGGCCAGGAGGAGACGGCCATTGAGGCATTAAGGCGGGAAGGCGTTGAAATACTTCGCCTGACCAATGGTGGGAATGGGGGGCTGGCTTCGTGAGCGATTTTCTGAAAGCGACATGGGAGACAGTTCTCATGGTTGGAGCGAGCAGCTTCTTCTCGGTTTTGTTCGGACTTCCCCTGGGCGTTTTGCTCGTTTTGACAAAGCCGGAGGGCTTGCTCCCCCGCCCGCCCTTTTACCGCATACTGGATGTCATTATCAATGTGCTGAGATCCTTGCCCTTCATCATCCTCATGATCGTCGTCTTCCCGCTCTCCCGCCTGCTGGTCGGACGGGCGACGGGAACGACGGCAACCATCGTTCCCTTGGCCGTTGCGGCAATTCCCTTCGTCGCCCGGATCATGGAGCAAAGCCTTCTGGAGGTTGACAGTGGGGTTCTCGACGCGGGCCTTGCCTGCGGCGCCCGTGTCAGCCAGCTGGTCCGGACGGTCCTGATCCCGGAGGCCCTGCCGGCGCTTGTCAACGGTATGACCATTACCATCATCAACATTATCGGGAATTCGGCCATGGCCGGCGCCATAGGAGGCGGGGGGCTGGGAGACCTGGCCATCCGTTATGGCCTCTACCGGCGTGATCCGGTAAAACTCCTGGTCACAGTTGTGATCATCATAGTCATCGTGCAGATCGTCCAGTTTGGAGGCCGTCTGCTCGAAAATAGTTTGAGGCGCGATGCCCCGGTGGTATCGCTCTAATTGCAGATTTGTCTTAAAAATAGAAGGAGATTATGACATGAAGCAGAGAAAAAACATCGCGATCCTGATCGTCGCCTTCCTCGTCCTTGGCCTGGTGTTTGCGGCCGGATGCGGAAAGAAGAAAGAAGAGAGCAAACTGATAATTGGCGTCAGCCCGGCCCCCCACGCCGACATCGTGGCCCAGGTGGTCGATGAGCTGAAAGAGGAGGGGATTACGGTCGAGATCCGTGAGTTCAGCGACTATGTAACCCCCAACATCTCCCTGTCAGACAAGGACATCGATGCCAACTATTTCCAGCACATCCCCTATTTCGCCAATGAGAATAGTGTCGGCAAATTCGGGCTGGAGATCCTGGGCGGCATCCACATTGAACCTCTGGGCCTCTTCTCAACCAAGTACGAGTCCATCGATGATCTGCCGGAAGGGGCTGAGATTATGCTCCCCAACGACACGACCAACGAGGGAAGGGCCCTCCTTCTCCTCCAGCAGGTTGGCTTGGTCACCCTGAAAGAGGGTGTTGCCGGCACCGCGACCCCCAAGGATATTGCTGACAACCCCAAGGGTCTGAAGTTCACTGAGCTCGAGGCCGCACTCATTCCTGAATCCTACGGGGATGCCGATGCCGCGGTCATCAACGGCAACTATGCCATTGAACATGGGCTCAACCCGGTGACCGACTCGATCGCCATCGAAGACTCCTCCAGCCCCTATGTCAACATCATCGCTGTCAAGGAGGGGGACGCGGACAGGGAGGACCTGAAGAAGCTCCTGAAGGCCCTGCAAAGCGACAAGGTGAAGACTTTTATCGAAGAGAAATATGAAGGGGCCGTTGTGCCTGCCTTCCAGTCCAAGGATGTCGCGGACAAACTGGCGGAGGAATACAAACCTTAACCAGGGTCTGCCAATCTAAAGTGAGGGATGCCTGACCGTTTTCTTCCTGATATGATAACTTTCAAGCAGGCATCCCTACGATTGGAGGCATCCGACCTATGAATAGACTCCTGATCAAGAACGCCCAGGCCGTCGTTACGGTAGACGACCAGGACCGGGTCGCGGAGGACGTGAACCTATACATTGAAGGCAGGGAAATCGTTGCCATCGATTCCGTTGAGCGGGAGGTCGACCAAGTCATCGACGCCTCCGGCTCTTTCGTCTATCCCGGCCTGATCAACACCCACCATCACTTTTACCAGACCTTCACAAGGAACCTCCCCCAGGTGCAGAATCTGGAGCTCTTCCCCTGGCTGACGGCCCTCTACGAGCTCTGGCGCCATCTGGATGATGAGGCGGTCTACCTCAGCTCCCTGACTGCCCTGGGCGAGCTGGTCAAGTATGGCTGCACGACCAGCATGGACCATCACTATGTCTTCCCCCGATCGGGTTCAGAGGCCTTTATCGTGGCCCAGTTCAAGGCGGCGGAGGAGTTGGGGGTCCGTTTTATGGCCTGCCGGGGCAGTATGTCGCGGGGAAAAAGGGAGGGTGGCCTGCCTCCGGACGATATCGTCCAGGAGCTGGATCTGATCCTGAGAGACAGTGAGGACCTGGTTAGGAGCTTTCACGACGACAGCCGCTTCTCTATGCGGCAACTGGCTCTGGCCCCCTGTTCACCCTTCAGTGTGACGACAGAGCTCCTGAAAGAAACGGCCATCCTGGCCCGGCAGTTGGGCGTCCGACTCCACACCCATCTTTGCGAGACCAAGGACGAGGAGCAATTCTGCCTTGACCTCTTCGGCCAGCGACCCTTGGATTATATGGAGGACTGTGGTTGGACGGGGAGGGATGTCTGGTATGCCCACGGCATCCATTTCAATACGGAGGAGCTGGACCGCCTGGCCAATACCGGGACGGGGATCGCCCACTGCCCTGCCTCCAATATGAAGCTGTCATCCGGTGTCTGCCGGGTGCCGGAGATCCTCGAAAGGAAGATCCCCCTAGGCTTGGCGGTCGACGGGAGCGCCAGCAATGATTGCTCGAATCTCCTGGCCGAGATCCGGGCCGCCTATCTGCTGCACCGGTTGACCTGGAGCTCCCGGGCCCCTTCCGGTTATGAGATTCTGAAGATCGCGACCCGGGGGAGCGCGGCCCTCCTGGGCAGGACGGATATCGGCTATCTGGCGCCCGGTATGGCGGCCGACCTCTTCCTTATTGACGTGACAGGCCTGGAGGCTGTAGGGGCGGATCTTGATCCCGCCAACTTCCTGGGCACGGTCGGTTATGCCAAACCGGCCAAGGCCGTGGTCATTGACGGCCGGCTGGTTTCAGAAAATGGAATCTTGGCCTGGGTTGATGAAGAAAGCCTGGCCCGGCGCGCCAAGGAGAAGGTTGGGGAGTTTCTGGTGAAGGGGAGCCGGGACTAGTAACCGAAACTGCCTTCGAGGGATTCGTCCTTCTCAATCCAGTCATTGACCGGGATGACCCGGTAGTCGTCCTTGGAGTCCCGTATATAGACTTGCTGGATACCTGCGTTGATGATGAGGCGCTTGCACATGGCGCAGGGCATGGCATTTTCGACATAGGCCCCGGTTTTGACTTCCTTCCCCACCAGATAGAGGGAACTGCCCAGCATCTCACTTCGGGCCGCGCTTATGATGGCATTGGCCTCGGCGTGGACACTCCGGCAGAGTTCATAGCGCTCGCCGCGGGGAACACCCAGCTTCTCCCGGGTGCAATAGCCAAGTTCATTGCAGTTGGCCCGGCCCCGGGGGGCGCCTACGTAGCCCGTAGAGATCACCTCATCGTCCTTGACGATGACGGCCCCGTAATGGCGGCGGATACAGGTGGCCCTTTCACTGACGACCTCGGCCAGGTCCAGGTAGTAATTGACCTTGTCCCGCCGGGTGAAGATTGTTCTCTTATCAGGCATGGCAAATTCCTCAGCGTCTTTTTATGTTTAACAGGATAGCACAGGGCCGGTGGCTTCCGCCGATTTCCTAGAGGATGCCCAGGGCGATTTCCATCATCTGCGTGAAGCTTTTTTCGCGCTCTTCGGCTGTCGTGGCCTGGAAATTGTAAATGAGGTCGGAAACCGTGAGCAGACAGGCGGCCTCCTTGCCCGCGACCGCCGCGTTATGGAAAAGCGCGAAGCTCTCCATCTCCACGACCAGACAGTCGTGGTCCTCCAGGACCACCTGCCAATAGGGCCGCTCACCCTCCGCCGGGGATTGGTAGTAGAAGACATCACTGGAATAGGTCCTGCCCTCCAGGAGGGGGATCTCAAGGTCCCGGGCGCTCTGGCGCAGGCCCTCATTCAAGCGGGGGCTGGCGACCCTGACCTTGTCCTCAAAACCTGCCTGCATCCTGGCATAACTGGAGTCGGCGTAGGCATCCGTAACCAGGAGGACATCGTAGAGATTCAGGTTATCTGCGTACCCGCCGCAGCTTCCGACCCGGATGATCCGCTCAACCCCATAGAAGTTGTAGAGCTCATAGGAATAGATGCCGATGGAAGGCATCCCCATTCCGCTTCCCATGGCGGAGACAGGCTTTCCCCTGTAAGTACCCGTATAGCCCAGCATGCCACGGACCTGGTTGAAGGGGCGGGGATTGTCTAAATAGCTTTCGGCTATGAATTTAGCCCGGAGCGGATCTCCTGGCATGAGGACCGTTTCTGCGATCTCACCCTTTTGGGCGGAATTGTGGGGGGTTGACATAGGCCTTCTCCTTATCGTCTACGTATGCCCGCCTGGACCGGCGATGGCTTCTTCCAATCATTATAGTTGACGGACGGCCTATATGAGATAAAGTCGCAGTATTATAGAATGGTAGCCATTGAGGATTCAGCCCTATTACCATGAGGGAGCTGGCCTGCGGACGGGAAGGAAGTGTGAAAGTCTTGATTAAGATGAAGAAGGGATTTTTCCTGGCAATTATTCTTGCGATCCTGCTGGGTCTTATGGCCTGCAATCAGCAAGGAGAACCGGAATCCGCGGCAGAGGACAAGGGGGAGCCGGTGGGGCAAGAGGATAGCCAAGGGGCAGATCCGGGGCAGGAATCCGAAGAGACCGGGCTGGTTGAGTCCTATCCCGAACTCCTATGGACCTGGGAGCACGAAGAGAGTATCAGGTGCCTGGCCCCTTCACCGGACGGGAAAACCCTGGCTGTGGGCTCAGGCTACCTGATCTTTATTCATGAGCTGACGGACGGGGCACTTTTGAATGGTTTTGAGGTAAATGAAGGCAGGCCTGATGACATGGATATATCGCCTGACGGCTTGACCCTGGCCCTGGGGCTGCAAAGCCGGGGTGTCCTCTTGATGGACCTTGAAGGCAAGGAGGATATCATCTGGCTACATAGCGGCTACGACAACCGGGTCGCCTTTCTCCCGGATGGGGAGACGATCGCGACGGCCAACCGGGACGGTCAGGTCTGGACCTGGAAAGTCAAGACCGGAGAGGCTCTCAAGACCTATGATTCGGGTGACGCCGGCTGGGTAACCCAGCTGGACGTGGACCCTTCGGGCAAGCGACTTGCCGCGACCCAGTGGATAGCCAACAATCCCGTCCGGATCTGGGATCTGGAAAAAGAGGAAATAATCCATTCAATTGATCTCATAGACAACCCGGCTGACCGGGTCAACCCCTTCCGTTTTTCCAGAGCAGGGGAGATCATGGCCGGCGCCGTGGATGTCGATGGGGAAAACCAAATCCTTTTCTGGAAGCTTGATGATGGCAGCGAATTGGAAGGATTCGAGATGGAGGACCGGGTCCGGGATATGGATTTTTCTCCGGACGGCAAGCTCCTGGCCGTCATAACAGCCAAGGAAAGTTCCCTATGGGAGGTGGATTCCCGGACCAGACTCTACACCCTGGATCAGGGGATCGACAGGGGGGACATCCTCGATACCCTGTCCGAGGTGAGATTCACACCGGATGGGGGCCATATCGCGATCGCGCGTGGCAGGGGCCACCTGGAATTATGGAAGCTGCCGGACGCGAAAGACCTGCAAGCTCCTCCCCTCGATATCCAGAAACCACTTTCACTGCCGGTGGATACTCTCTTTGATACCAATAGCGCTGTCTTGAAAAAGGATGCCCTCCCTGAGTTGGAGAAACTTGCAAGCCTTATTCTGGAGGACTTCAAGGAAGCTTCCCTGACCTTCATAGGCCATACGGACAGCCGGGGAGAGGCCGCGGACAATCAGCAGCTTTCACTTGACCAGGCCGAGGCAGTCAAGGCTTGGTTTGAAGACTGGGCGACAGGAAAAGGGGAGGAGGGCTGGACCCTCTCCGCAGAGGGTCGGGGCTGCTCAGAACCAAAGATTCCCGACCTGGACCCGGAGGGAATTTTCATCCGGGACGCGGGCTTCCTGAACAGGCGGATCGAGATCCTGCTGGAGGCAGGTGAACAGGAGGCGGCTAACGGCGATTGAAATCAGATCTGATACCGTCACGTAATAGAAGAGGGAAGTGCTATTTTTTGCTATGGACAGTTAAGCCCTTTGTCTATAGCCACAATTAGTGCATACAAAATAAGTTTTGGTCTTTGTTTTCCGTCCCCGCAGAAGAAAAAACAGGGCAAGCCAACCCAGTACGGGAATAGCCAGGAGAAGAATGTAGAACAGAACAGTCAGGCATCCTCTTTTCTTCATCTCCGCAACGGTTTGAGGGATCATTTGTCCACCACATCGCCAACACTGTCTCATTGCACCTCACCTGACACTTTCAAGGTTAGCTTATTACCCTGTCTTTCCCTCTGATCATACTACAGAAAAAGTGATGGACGACGGTATCCGTCCTGGTCCAGAATTCAATAAATTGAGTGATTTGGCTTGATAATTAGGCTCTATACTATCCAGTAAATCGTTCCTATTCAATGTCCAGGGCCAGCTTTTTCGTCGGGGGAGGGAAGGCCTGGTCCAGGGCATCCAGTTCTTCCTGAGACAGCTTGATAGCCATGGCTTCAGCATTCTCTATCGCCCGCTCCGGGCTTTTTGTCCTAGGGATGGGGAGCACCAGAGGCTGAGTCAAAAGAAAGGCTAAAAGTATCTGTGCCACAGTGGCGTTATGGGCTTTGGCGATTTCATTCAAAGTTCTATTCCCAAACAAACCCTTCTTCAAGTCCCCGGCTTGGGCCAGGGGGCAGTAGGCCATGGTCAGTATCCTGTGCTCCTGTAGCCAGGGCAGAAGACAATATTCAATGCCGCGGCTGCCCAGATGGTAGAGGACCTGATTGACCAGGCAGTTACTGCCGTTTTTAACTGAGAAGAGTTCTTCCATGTCATTTATATCGAAATTTGAGACACCCCAGTCACGGATCAGGCCTCTTTCCTTCAGATCTTCCATACACTCAACCACTTCTGATAGAGGAGTAGGACCCCGCCAGTGGAGGAGGTACAGATCAAGATAATCCGTGCCCAACCGCCGGAGGCTGTTTTCGCAGGAGGATAGATAGTTATTTTTATTGGCGTTATGGGGGTATATTTTTGAGACCAGATAAAGCCCCTCCCGGGGCATCCCTTGAACAGCCTGCCCTATCAGGAGCTCAGCTCCTCCATCGCCGTACATCTCAGCTGTATCGATCAGATTCATTCCCCCGGCTATCCCGGCCCTCAGACTGGCTGCCTCAGTGTCCGCCTGCCCTTGAGCTTCACCGA
>CAZAKT010000020.1:0-26839 GCA_964486135.1 uncultured Mageeibacillus sp. | reverse complement strand
TCCCGACCTGCCGCTTACAAGGCGGCTGCTCTACCAGCTGAGCTACGCAGGCGCAGGAATTATCGTAGCGGAACACCCCTTTTCTGTCAAACTGAACGGTATGGACTCGATGCGAATCCGGCGGCAAGAAGCCGGTCACGTTTTCGCTTGGACCTGTTTTCAGTTAGAATAGTTTAGAATCTCACCAAAAGGAGTGCCTATGGGGTCATTTACGGAAAAACTAAAAGAGGTGTCGATGTCGGTTCTGCCCGTCACCTTATTTGTACTCGTCCTCCACTTCTTCGCGACCCCCCTGTCAGGCCAGCAACTCTGGCAGTTCCTGCTCGGCGCCCTAATGGTCCTCGCCGGCCTTTCCATCTTCCTGGTCGGAGTTGACCTGGGCGCCACGCCCATCGGCCGGCATAGCGGCCGCTACCTGGTCGGTATCGGCAAACTCCTCCCCCTCCTGGCGGGCGGGATCCTATTGGGCTTTCTGATCTCCATCGCTGAACCCGACCTCCAGATCCTGGCCACCCAAGTACAGGAGCTGACCAGTTCCGCTATAACCAAATGGCAGATGGTCATCATCGTCTCGGTAGGTGTCGGACTCCTGGTCATGGTCGGCTTCTGGCGGATTGTCCGCCAGGTCCGTTACAGGACGGTCATCTGGGTGACCTACGGGATTATCCTGATCCTTGCCATTCTGGCCAGACCGATTTTCCACGATTTTGCCTTTGACGCCTCAGGCGCGACGACCGGAGCGATCACAACCCCCTTCATCCTGGCCCTGGCCGCCGGTGTCGCCCAGGTCACGGCAGGACAGCGGGAGGACGCGCGTGACCAATTCGGGATCGTGGGCCTGGCCTCGGCCGGCGCCATTTTAGCTGTCCTGGCCCAGGGAGCTCTGCAAAAAAACTTCAATGCGACAGCTCCCCCCAGTGCAGGTTGGCAAGAACCCGCAAGCTTCTTTGAACCCTTTCAGACAGCCTCCTGGATGGCCATCCGTGATTCCGTCTTCAGCCTGGCGCCGCTGGTCCTGATATTCTTCCTCCTGCACATTACGGTCCTCTCCCTCCGGCGCCGGGAAAAAACCCGGGTCTACATCGGCATGTTCTTCTGCTATCTCGGCCTGGTCCTCTTCACCATCGGGGTTATGGGTGGTTTTATGCCAACCGGCCATCTGATCGGAACGAGCCTGGTCACAGGTGACAAACCCCTGGTTACCGTTATCGCCGCCTTCTTCCTGGGCATGGTGACCGTCATCGCGGAGCCGGCGGTTCAAGTCCTGACCGTTTCCGTCGAGGAAGAGACCGATGGGGTCATCCCACGCAAGGTAGTGCTGGCCTTTCTGTCGATTGGCGTCGCCTTTTCCGTAGCCCTCGCCGTTATCCGGATCTATACGGAGGGGCTCGAACTCTGGCACATGCTCCTGCCCGGCTACACCCTCATCATGATAATGAGCTATTTCACGCCTGAGCTCTTTCTCGGTATTGCCTTCGACGCCGGGGGTGTCGCTTCCGGGCCTATGACCGCCACCTTCATCCTCGCCTTCACCCAGGGAATCGCGGCCGGCGTCCCCCAGGCAGACCTCCTGCTGGATGGTTTTGGTGTTGTGGCCCTGGTCGCCATGGCCCCCCTCATCACCCTGCAAATTCTCGGCTTGATCTCCGTTTGGCGGAGCAAGCGCCAGATACAAATAGATGGCGGCGAAGAGATCCCTGCCGCCAAATTGCCCTCAGAAGATAGAGAGGATAAGAACCATGATCCGTCATAATTTGCCAACTCCGGAAAGCTTACAATCGCAAATGACAAAAGAACCGCTTTGCCTGCTGACCCTCATCGCCAACCCGGGAAAGGCTGACGGAATGGCCCGTTACGCTCTTGACAAGGGTGCCTTGGCGGCCTACCACGCTTATGCGCAAGGAATCGCCCCGGGACATCTCCTGTCTCTTCTGGGCCTGGCCAGCGTCAGGCGGGAACTGGTTTCCCTGATAGTGCCGAGCTCCAAGGCACCTGCGCTTATGGACGCCCTATGCGAGCAATTCAATATTGGGAAGAAAAAGCATGGCATCGCTTTTATGCATCAACTGGAACGCAATGCCGACAGCCCACCGGCTGAACACGCCCTGGTCGTCGCCGTCGTCAACGAAGGTGAGGGGGAATATGTGATCGACTGCGCAAAGCGGAGCCATCCGGTTGGAGCCACCATCCTGAAGGCGCTGGGGACGGCTGATCACATAAAAAAGACCTTTGATTTCGAAATTGTCCCCAAGAAGGAAATCGTTCTCATTGTGATCCGATCCTCCCATGCCCAGTCCCTCTATTGCTCCATTTACCAGGAAATGCGTACAGATAAACCGGGACGCGGGGTCCTCTTTTCCTTCGATCTTGATCGGGTGACCGGCATCCTGGATGTACCCCCGGAAGCTCCGGATGAAGCGCCCGTCCAAGCGGACGATCAAGCCCCCCGGGGAAGTAAACCTGACTGTGTTGCCTTGACGGCCGTCGTTGACCGGGGCCGGGCCCACCTCATCCTGGAGAGTCTGGAAGGTCATGGTGGCAGGGGGGCGACCATTTTGCACTTCCGCAGGGCCGTGCCGGATTCAAAAGGCTGGTACGGGCGGCTGGGCGATCCGGAAAAAGAGATCATACTTACCATAACCCCGCCTGCGATCGCAGAGAGCTTCGAACAGGACATGATCTCAAAGGGAGAGAGCTGGGAGGGCGGCCCATTCATCCTGGGCCAGCTGACAGTGGACCGGTTCCGGAAACTGTCCGACCCACCTTCCGAGGAATTCTAAGCGCAGGTCAGGAGGCGTCGTCCGGTCGGGCTGTGGTGTAGTACTGCAAAACAGCGTTGGCGATCGCCTGCCCGATGGTCGCCCGTCCCTTATCGGAGGTCAGGATCTCCCGGTCGCCCTCATTGGAGAGATAACCCGGCACCAGGGAAACCGATACATAATTGTTCAGGCGGAGGACGGCCATATCCCTTTCGGCGCCCGCCTGGACGCCGTCTTCCGGCTGGAGCCAGGGCTCCAGGCTCGTGATCGAAGACTTGAGAAGTGAGGCCAAATGCGCGCGTCCCCCGCTGTCAATGTTGGAATAGTTGGGCGCCAACTGCTGGGCATCCTGGCCAACGGCATAGCCATTGTTGACCTGTGCCACGAAGTCCTCTGACATGTAATAGGCCTGCGTTCCCTTGCTTTCAGGATTGTCGGAGTCATTGGCAAGGGCAAGATTAATAAAGAGCGTGTCGGTGTATTGTGATTCGATATCGTAGATGATTCGAAGTTGCGGCGGCGTCCCAATGGACCCGAAGAGGCCGCGGCCACCCGAGGAAGCGCCATTCTGGTTGATCCTGATGATATCGCCCATAAGAAGTCTCAGGCTGTCAATGAGATCCTGATTGTAACCCGCGGCGGCCGCCGCCTCACCGTAGCGGATCAGGGCGACATCGGCCGCCTTGGCGACCGTCCTGAAAAAGGAGAACTCCTCGTCCGTAGTCCGGGTCATCACAACAGTGGCCCCCAGGCGGGCCAGCGCCTTCTCTGTTTCTTCGGCCAGGTCCAGCAGGATATTCTTTTCCATAACGGCTTCCGATCCCGTACCCCAGACGGCACCTATATCCGCCCCACCCCGCGAGGCGTCAAGGATGACGGTAATGCCGCGCAGGGGCTGGTTCGCGTTTGCCTGGCCTTGATAGGCAGTGAGATCGGGTTCATACAGGCTTGGAATAGACAGGCTTTCGGGCCAAACCCGCAGGGACTCTCCGCCAGCCGACAATTCATCAGCCTGGTTTCCCGTAACGGGCAGGTCTACCCCTTCCGCCTCCAATTCCGGGTTTTTATCGTCGTCACCAGCTTCCCCTACCGGGTCCACCGACTGGACCTCCTGTTCGCTTCCGCCTGCTTCCGTTTCAGGGCTTGTCACGCTTGTCTGGTCGAGTTGGAAGCGCTTGGCCCCCCGGATAGGTTTTTCGGTGATCCCAAAGGCGGACAGGAGTAAAAGAAGAAGGCTGGCCATCAGAAACACAAAGACAAAGCGGCTGCCTCTACTCCCCCGCATCATCGTCAGCTACCCGGATTATCCTTGAGTTTTTCGATCAGGCTACGGAGCCCCTTCGAATAGGACTGGATCTCCTCCAGGTCCTGACCTTCGATCATGATCCGGATCACCGGCTCAGTCCCGGACTTCCGGATCAGGACACGTCCAAGCGAACCAAGTTTCCGCTCAACTCCGCTGACGGCCTCGGCAAGCTCGGGATGATCCATGATCCTGTTCTTCATCCCCTCTTTGACCTTGACGCTCTCAAGAACCTGGGGGAACAACTCAATCAGATTGCGGGCCTGGCTGAGGGAAGAAGATGCCCCGGCTGCCCTCAGGGCCCGAAGGAGCCGCAGGGCCGTCAGTTGGCCGTCGCCTGTCGACGCGTCTTCGCGCAGGATGATATGGCCACTTTGTTCACCGCCTAAGGTAAAGCCGTCCTGAATCATCCTTTCCAACACATAACGGTCGCCAACGGAGGTGCGGATCAGGCGGAAGCCTTCGCGCTCCGCCATCTGTCCCAGTCCGAAATTGCTCATCACGGTCGCGACAATGGTCTTGTGGGCCAAGCTGCCCCGCTCGTGGAGGTCACGGGCCAGGATAGCGAGCATGACATCCCCATCCACCAGGCCGCCCTGATTGTCAACGGCGATCAAGCGATCAGCGTCACCGTCAAAGGCCAAGCCGAGATCAGCCCCTTTTTCGAGGACCTGGGCGGCCAGTTTGGAAGCATGGGTGGAACCGCAGCCCCGATTGATATTGAAGCCGTCCGGTTCAATACCCACCGCCGTAACCTCAGCGCCAAGCGACCTGAACAAGGCGGGTGCTGTCCGGTAGCTGGCCCCGTTGGCGCAGTCGATCACCAGCCGCATGCCGGTGAGGTCAACATCCGCGATTGAAAGCAAATAATCCTTGTATGCTTCCGATCCTTCCTCATAGCGGATGAGCTTGCCAACATGCTCTCCAATCGGTCGGTCGCCCGGGGGGAGGCCCTCATGCATTGCGGCTTCAATGGCATCCTCTGTCGCGTCAGGCAATTTAAGCCCTCCGTCCGAGAAGAACTTGATCCCGTTGAACTCAAATGAATTGTGTGAGGCTGAGATCATGGCGCCGGCGTCTGCCTTGAGCTCACGGGTTAGCCAGGCGACCCCCGGCGTCGCGATGACATCGACATAGACGACATCCGCGCCTGCCGACGTGATACCCGCCATCAGGGCCGAGCCCAGCATGCCGCAGGATATACGGGTATCGGCCCCGACAACAAAGGTCGGTTTGTGGTGAGTCTCTTCCGTCAGCACAAGGGCGCCGGCCAAGCCAAGCTTAAAAGCCAGGTCAGGTGTCAGGTCGCGATTGGCAATCCCCCTGACCCCATCTGTTCCAAAAAGTCTTGTCATATGCCTTCCTTAAACTCATTCTTGCCCATAAAAAAAGCAGACCTCACATTTAAAAGCAGCTATCCAAAAAGGGCTATGGCCTATTCTATTACAAATACGTTGACCGTCACGGTCGCCGGGATCAGAAGTTCTGTTTTTGTATACAGAAGCGTGTGGGTTTCGATCTTGACCGGTAACTGGACCGGCCCCGACTTGCTTACGCCGCTTACGTCAATATAAGCCGAAAGCTTGCCGGGATTGATATCGGACAGGACCTGTTGACGGCCGCGGAGGGTTATCTGGACATTGGAGATGGGGTAGCCCTGTATGCCAAAACCGTTCTCCCTGGCCTGGTCTACCCCTTCATGGGCCAGGGGGACCGAGAATGTCTTGATTGTGACCGGGTTGACGGTGATCTGGACAAAAAGCCACATGAAAAAGGCCAGGGCAAAGGCAACAATCGCCAAGCCAATCCGCTGTTTTCGCGAAAGGAGGGACCCCGCCCTCCGCTGGTTCCGCGGACGTTTTTGACGGGACCGCCACCGCCCCTTGTCATCCGCCTCCTGAGCCGGGACTTCCCCCCTGGAAAGCCGGTCTTCGTCCCCGGATAAATCTTCCCCACGGAAATCATGCGTAGACAAGACCTGATCAAGCTTCTCACCTTCTTGTCCCTTGCGTTTGCGCCTGGTCAGGAAGAGGCGGAGTCTATTCTGCAAGGAGCGATCGTCTTCCTCCGGGATGGTCCCCAGCAGATTGTGGAGCTGGGCCCGCAAGGCATCGCCGTTACTGAGTATCTGGAGGACTCCTCCGACAGCGACACTGATCACGCCACGTTCTTCTGACACGACGATGGCGATGGCGTCGCCCATCTCACTTGCTCCCACGGCCGCCCGATGGCGGAGTCCGAAATCCCTTCTAAGGTGATAGTTGTCGGACAGGGGGACGTGGACCCGGGCGGCTGAAATCCTGCCATCACGGATGAGCACGGCTCCGTCGTGGAGTGGCGATCCCGAATAAAAAATCTGCCGCAGGAGGGTTGAGGTGACGTTCGCGTCCAGGCGGACGGCATTTTCCTGCTCGTGCAGTTCGCCCAGGCGGGTGTCCCTTTCAATGATGATCAGGGCCCCTGTCCCCGACTCGGACATCCACTCACAGGCATTGACGATGGATTCGATCATCTGATGGGCGCTCGGTCCACCCGTGAAGGCCTCCCAGCTGCCATAAGAAAGACGGTTGCGGCCCACCGCTTCAAGAGTTCGCCGCAGTTCCGGCTGGAATATTACGATGATGGCAATGGCCAGGATGGAGATGGTCCGATTCAACATGAAGCCGATGGTATTCAGCCCAAGCGCGCTCGCGGCCAGGGCAAAAATGACAATCAGGATGATCCCCCGGAGGAGTTGCCAGGCCCTGGAATCGCGTAAGAGGAGCAGGATGAAATATAAAACAAGTGCCGTGATCGCAATGTCGAACAAGGCAATCACGATGTCCAGCGGCCCGCCTAAAAACAGCAGGCCATCCGACAGGCTGTAACGCAACTCGTTGAAGAATTCACCGATTTTTGAAAATAAGCTTGAGGGCAAACGCGTTCCTCCAGGCGGCTGGACACAAAATCTTTTTTCCATATTAGCATATGGAGAGGTTTTTATGACCTGATAGCTGACCGGCCGACTCCCGTTTGACAAGCGGGGGCCGGGGCTGGTATCATTCCATTTGTCGCGTTAAGACCTTGCCGATTAGTGTAACGGTAGCACACCTGACTCTGACTCAGTTTGTCCGGGTTCAAATCCTGGATCGGCAGCCACAAGCCTCGAACTTCCTGGTTCGGGGCTTTTTTCTTCTAGACTTTCAGGAAACTGTCCCGCCAGGAGGCAAGGAAGGCCGGGAAGGGAAGTTCTGCCAAATCGCGGGGTAAAAAACCTTCCAGACCGCCCTCTCCCCCATCCGGCCCGTCGGCGATCCCAAGCCCTCCTGGGCTATCAAGCTTCAGTTCCCAGAGGGCGAGCTCCCAGATCCGATGGGAGAAGACGGGTCGGCGCCGGCCAACAAAGCGAAGTTCCCCTGCCCCTTCTGGAACACCTATCCCAAATTCCTGAAGGAGGGCCTTCTCAAGTTCTGTCCTCTCCTCCTCATTGTAGTTGCCAGACAGGGCAGGAAACTCGTAGAGGCCTGCCAGAAGCCCCTCCTTCCGTCGTCGACACCAGATCCGGCAGCCGTCATCGTATAAGATATAGGTCTTCCGGGTAACCGGTTTATCCACCGCCGCCGCCTTGATCGGAAACTCACCTACCCTGGATTGGGCCAGGGCCCGGCACTGCTGGCTGACCGGACAAAGCGGGCAGTCTGCTGACTGGCGGAGACATACCGTCGCGCCAAGTTCTATCAAGGCTTCGCTAAAATCTCCCGGACGCTGGGAGGGCATGAGCTCCAGGACCCGTTCCCTGACCGCGCGCTGTGCCTTTGGGTCAGCTTGGCGGTGGGGACTTGCGTCGAATCTTGATATCAAACGGACCACGTTGCCATCTACCGCCGGCTCCGGCAAATCATATGCAAAGGCCAGGAGGGCTCCCGCCGTGTAGGGACCTATGCCTGGGAGCCGCAAAAGGACCTGCCTGTCTCTTGGCAGCCGGCCATCGAAGTCTCTCGTGATAGCCTCTGCCAGGAGTCTGAGCTGTCGCGCCCGCCGGTAATAGCCAAGCCCTTCCCAGAGCTTCAGGACCTCCCTCTCCTTGGAGCCGGCCAGAGCCTGCCAGTTGGGGAATCGCTCCATAAACCGCTCATAATAAGGTATGACGGTTACAACCTGGGTCTGCTGGAGCATGAATTCAGAGACAGCGACGGCGTAGGGATCCCGACGGAGCCCTTTTTCGGACCAGATCGGCGGAATCCGCCAGGGCAAGGACCTGGCGGACTCATCAAACCAGCTTAAAATCCTGTCTGAAAACCTTTTCAAAGCCTGTCAGCCTCCAGAAAACGGGCAGCCGATTGACCTGCTAAATAGCCTGATGAAAAAGCCCAAAGAAGGTTGAAACCTCCTGTATCGCCATCGACATCGAGTAGTTCGCCACAGGCGAATAGGCCGGGCAGGGCAAGTGACATGAGGGTCTCCTGGCTGAATCCTTCCGTTAAAACACCCCCGGCAGTGGCATGGGCAAAGCTGAAGCCGCGGGTGCCCGTCACCTGGAGCTCCAGATTTTTGACAAAACCGGCCAGGATCCGGGCTTCCTCGTCATAGACGGGCAACTTGTCCTCCAAGCCCGATACAGCCAGGACCGCCCGGCCGACCTTATCCGGAACCAGACCCGCCAGCGCCGCACGCCAGTCATCAATCCCGCTCCTCTTCAGGAGACGGAGGATATCCTCCTGCTCCCATTCGGGCAGGAAGTCCAGGACAAGCTTGCCGATTACCTCCTTGGATCCTCTGGATCCGACCGCGGCCCGGCCTGCCGCCCGGCCAAGATCCATACCGGCTATCCCCGACAGTCCATAGGAGCTTATGAGATACTCGCCGGACGAACTGGCCCTTTCCCCTTTTTTACCCTCAAAGTGGGCGGCGCCTCTGAACCTGACACCCTCTGCCAGCCGTGTAAGTGGATGGGGCCGGACTGTCAGGGGAACCAGGGCGGGAACAGGTTCCCGGACGCCGTGACCGAAGACGCGGAGCAAATCGTAGCCGAGCGACGATCCTCCCAGCTCCGGCGCCGCGGGACCGCCGGTCGCGACAATGACAGCCCGGGCCATAAGTGCTTCCCCGTCGAGCCCGGCACGGAAGCGGTCGCCTATCTTGTCCAGTTGAGTGACCCTGGCAGGGTAAAGTAGATCGACCTGGTATTTTTCCAGAGCTTTGACCAGGACCGTCGTTACAGACCGCGCTTGAAAGGACCGGGGGTAGATCCGGCCCTCCCTGTCCTCCACGGTCAGAAGTCCGATTTCCTTGAAGACATCAAGGACACGGTTCGCCGGGTGTCGGCAGAGCACGGCCAGGGCGAAGGGCGGATCTTCACCGTGAAAACGGCCCTCCACCGGATTTATATTGACCAGGTTGCAGCGCCCATTGCCACTGGCCAGTACCTTACGGAGGGCTTGTTCCTCTTTTTCAATCACAGCCACCCGGCCCTGGTAGCCGTTCAGCCTGGCACCCAGGGCGGCAAGGAAGCCCGACGCGCCGCCGCCAATGATAATCAGATCGTATTCTTGTCTCAAAGGAAGTCCCCCCTAGCTCACGGTAGCGACCCTGGCCTCCTCGTCATAAATGAGCAGGAAATTGTGGCTGTCCAGGGAGAGGATCTCCCTGATGCCAGCTGCCACCTCTTGACGGGCCACCAGACTGCCGGAGACGGGGTCGTAGATAAATAGTTCCTGCTGGCCGGAAGCCAGGATGAGCGAACCATCCCTGGCAAAGGCGAAGCATTCCACCTGCTGGCCCTCTTCCGGTTCAAAGAAGAAATCATCTCCCCGTTTTGAGGCGGGCAGGGCCAGGGAAAAGGCTGTCTTGTCGCCGTCTTTGATAAGAAAGGCTACTCTTTGGCCCGCCCCTTCCACCCTGACAAGCTCACCGGGAATCTCCACCTTCTTCACATCCCTGGTCCCGTAATCCGCCAGCAGGAGTTCACGATCGTTAAAGAGGACGACTCCCTGGTCATCCAGGTGGGCGATCCAGGGGTAAAGCTCATCTTTTGAGATCATAGTATTCGAAAGGAGCTCCCCCCCATAGTCAAAGCGGAGCAGGCGCGTGCCCGATCTGCCCTCGGTCAGGTCGAGAAGGAGGACATCAAAGTTCCTGCTTTCCGGAACAAAGGAGACCCGGACAGGCCATTCGAGGGAGGAAAAAGTAAGCGCGGCCCTATAGGAAGCACTTTCCGTGTCGTAAAGGGTGACGGAACTTCTCCCCTTGGTTGAGGGACCAAAGGTCAGGATATGCCTATCGTAGTAATCGGCCCCATGAACCGTCTCGCCGGCGTCCACCTCAATTGTGGAAATATCGGGCAGGATGGCCATATAACCGCTAGCCTCCTCCGGTACGACCAGGAGGCTTCCCCCCATGCGGATCACCCTTGGATGGCGGTAGGGATAGGCGATGAAGGTCTGTTCCCTGCCCGCCGAGTCCAAGGTGGCGATCCCCTCATCATGAATACGGATCAAGCTTGTCCCGATGACGTCAAAGGATGATGCCGGCGCCCCCCGCAAGGAAAAGCCACGACCCAGCGTGATCATCTCCCTGGGCTCCTGGCTGGCCTCCGGCTGACGGGACAAAAGAATCAGCAGGGCCACGATGGCAATGAGGACCAGCCAGCAAACGGATAGCAGGACAATCAGCCGATGGGCCGATTCCTTTTTACCTGAGTTGGCTTGTGTCATATGCGACCCTGTCCATCCTTCCCATTGCCTTAAATCTTTTTCACTATAGCACGACAGACGGGGCCGACTGGACTCCTGGATCAGGCCTCGTCCGGTCCATCAATCCGCCGGCCATCCTTGTCGAAATTCCTTTTCAGCGCCCTTTCCACCGGAATGATGGAGAGGATCAGGACCACCAGTTGCACCACGGTCAAAACCAGGCCCGCCTTCTCGAACAGCCTGTCATCTTTTCCGAACAGGATAAGCAGGAGGGCCAGGGTCAGAAGAAGCATTGTGGATCCCCAGATCAACCAGAGCCGACCTATCTTTTTTTGGGCAAATCTCCAGGTCTCATCATTTTTCATGGATCGACTGGTCCGGTAACCGAAGAGCCAGTTGATGGATTTCGGCGCTTTCTTCGACAGAAGCCAGCCAAAGCCCACCATAGTCAAAGGGACCAGGAGGGTGGGGAAAACCAAGGCAATCCAATCTTTCATAAGTCCCTCCTCAATTTTCCGGCTGATCCCACGCTTACCTGACTGCCGGCCTGATGACAGCCCTATCCATTCTAACTTATCTTCTGGAAAAGAAAGGGGCTGTCCCCCTTGGAGACAGCCCCTGATTCAATCCATATCGTCTACGGCTTAGTACATGCCGCCACCCGGAGGCATGGGCGGCTCAGGTTCAGGTATTGCGGCGACGACAGCTTCGGTCGTCAACAGGATGGAGGCGATCGAAGCGGCGTTCTGGAGCGCGGAACGCGTCACCTTGGCCGGATCAACGATGCCGGCGCCCATCATGTCGGAGTACTTCTCCTCCAGGACATCAAAGCCTACTCCCTTGTCCTTGGATTTGACATTCTCACAGACAACACTGCCGTCGAAGCCACTGTTCAAGGCGATCTGACGGACAGGCTCCTCGAGTGCCCTCAAGACGATCGAGACACCCGTACGCTCGTCACCCTCCAGCTCGTCCAGCAGGCTGGCAATATCCTCGAGGATATCGATGTAGGCGGTGCCACCGCCCGCCACGATGCCTTCCTCAACAGCCGCTCGTGTCGCTGACAAGGCGTCCTCGATGCGGAGCTTGCGCTCTTTCATCTCAACCTCTGTCGCAGCACCAACCTTGATGACAGCTACGCCGCCCGAGAGCTTGGCCAGACGTTCCTGAAGCTTCTCGCGGTCAAAATCAGAAGTCGTCTCTTCAATTTGGGCGCGGATGGCCGCGACTCGACCCTTCAGGTCGTCCGGGGAACCGGCCCCGTCGACGATGACCGTATTGTCTTTGTCAATCTTGACCTGGCGTGCCTGGCCCAGATCGGAGAGTTCAACATCCTTGAGCTCCATACCCAGATCGGATGAAATGACCTTGCCGCCGGTCAGGATTGCGATATCCTGCAGCATTTCCTTCCTGCGGTCACCGAAGCCCGGCGCCTTGACGGCCGCGCACTGGAAGGTGCCACGAAGCTTGTTGAGGATAAGGGTCGAAAGAGCCTCGCCCTCGACATCTTCCGCAATGATCAGGAGGCGCTTGCCGTTCTGGACGATCTTCTCCAGCAGGGGAAGCAGATCCTGGATATTGGTCACCTTCTTGTCGGTGATCAGGATATAGGGCTCATCAAAAACGACTTCCATCTTGGTGGGGTCGGTGACCATATAGGCTGAGATATAGCCGCGGTCAAACTGCATACCTTCAACGATTTCAAGCTCGGTGCCCATGGTCTGTGATTCTTCAACCGTAATGACACCATCGTTGGAAACAGACTCCATGGCATTCGCGATCTCTGTACCGATCTCATCGTCATTGGCCGAGATGGCGGCGACACGTGAAATGTCGTTCTTTCCCTCGACAACCTTGCTGTCGCGTTTGATGGACTCAACCGCCTTGACAACGGCCTTGTCGATACCCCGCTTCAGGATGATGGGGTTGGCTCCCGCGGCGACATTACGCAGGCCTTCACGGATGATGGCCTGGGCCAAAAGCGTAGCGGTTGTCGTACCATCACCGGCCACATCATTTGTCTTGGTCGCGACTTCCTTGACCAGCTGCGCACCCATATTCTCAAAACGGTCTTCCAGCTCGATTTCACGGGCAATGGTTACGCCGTCATTGGTTACAACAGGCGAGCCGTAAGTCTTGTCGAGAACCACATTGCGGCCCTTGGGGCCCAGGGTAATCCGGACCGTATCGGCCAGCTTGTTGACGCCTATCTCCAATGATTTACGGGCATCTTCCGAATATTTCAAATCTTTAGCCATATTTATTTGCTCCTTCTATGGATCTTGAATCAGTCGACAATAGCGAGTATATCGCTCTGCCTCAGGATGGTATATTCAATGTCGTCAATCTTGACTTCTGTGCCAGCATACTTGCTGATCAGGACGCGATCGCCGACTTCCACTTCCATGATGACATCCTTGCCATCCACTACCCCCCCTGGTCCGACAGCGATGATCTCAACAATCTGCGGCTTTTCTTTAGCTGAACCGGGAAGCACAATGCCACCCTTCGTCGTCTCTTCCGCTTCAAGCCTCTTGATGACAACCCTGTCACCCAACGGTTTAATGTTCATAATCGTACCTCCACACTGGTTATAATATCTTTACGGAAGTTGGCACTCGATCTCACCGAGTGCCAGCCAAGTAACAATATAAGCAGAGACGTCTGTTTTGTCAACCGTGTTGAATTAAAAGACCGTGTCCAAAAGTGAACGGAATATGTCTTTCTCGGAGAGAAGTGAAATAATCCGGGAACCCTCCATAAAACTCCTGACGAGAGGGGTGGTCAGGCTGAAGGAAGTGAGCACCATAATAAGAATCCACAAGGTGAAGAGGCCCCAGAGCAAGCCGAGCAACAAGCCACCTGTCCGGTTCAGCCATCCAATGACGGGTATGCCATTCAAAATCGGTGTCAGCAATCTTGCGGCAAGCCCAATACCAACGCGTACGATGACAAATACGGTAATCAGGGCAAAGGCTCCCAAGACAAGTTGCCAGACTGAATTCAGCGCTGAATCGACAAGAGAGCTACCGGTTGGGTCGGGAGTCTGGAGTATTCGCCTTGCCCAGTTCTCCGGCATACCCAGCCCCTCAAGAAGGGGGGCCAAGCTGGATGGATAGGACTCGACCCCTTCTGTTATCTGGGTGGAAATCCCCTCCATAGTGCCGCTGAAAAGACCTAATTTAAGAAGCCAGGCTGAAAGTGGCCGTACCATAAGAAACGCGATGGCGATGGAAATCAGGGAACTTATAAAACCGACGGCAGTCAGAAGAAGACCGCGGCGGTGCCCGATCCATACAAACAGACCGATAAGGATGAGGGCGGAAATATCAAATCTCATAATGACTTATTCTTTCTGTCTGGATCCGAATAGAACTAGGTGCAAAATAGTAATTTTTAACGACCAAGACGAAAGTCTCCGTTACTTTATTGAACCCTTTATTGCTATTCATTCCAAATCGCCTGCATTGTATCCACCAACTTGAGATACTTTTCGTAAACTCCAGTATAGACGCTGATTAGATCGGAACTGGGTTTAAAGCAGGTCCCTTCTTTTATCACAGCGCAAAAGCCATCGTCATCGCCAAATCCCAACGCCTCAGTCATTATTCTCGTACAACCCAACGCAATGGGCATATGCTGATTATAACGTAAGAGCGGTTGCTGGATGACTTGGCTGATTATCTCGCATAGCTTGTCATTGCGCGATGCCCCGCCACCGATAACAAGCTTTCCTGGTTCAATTTTCATGCTCTGTAGACAGTGAGAAAGTGAAAATGCGATGGCCTCCATTGCAGCACGATAATAATGAATTCCAGAATGCATCGGTCTGATTCCGAAAAAACCAGCGGTCGCCTTCGGATTTACAAAAGGCGCCCTCTCCCCATTCAGAAAAGGGAGACAGATAAGGCCGTCACACCCTGGCGGGATGGAAGCTGTTTCATCCGATGTTGGATGAGATGAGCCTGGAAAAAAAATATCTTTAACATATTGAAGTAGAGCCCCACCGGTCGTAGCACCCATCATCTGCAAGAAACCGTCACCATCAAGCAGAGGCTTCACCCAGAAAGACACACCCTGGTTAAAATCACTGGGTAGTTCATCCGCATACTGAGAAATAATCAGGGATGTACCAATCTCAACACAGGTGTCCCCCTGTTGGCGTATCCCAGCCCCCAAATTGACTGCCGCAATATCCAGACATCCGGCGAACACCGGAACACCGATTGGAATCGATGTCAAACGGGAAGCTGGTTCACTGATGGTACCAATGACGCTTTCGGGAGGATGAACAGCGGGGAGGCGGTCGTAGATATCCTCGAGGTCAAAATGCCGAAAAATGGCTTCGACGTACTCGCCTTTTACCAGGTCGAAGGCTTCCGCTGAACAATTGCTCGGGTCCGTCGCCCTTACGCCGGTAAGCTGGAAATTCAGCCAACTGACACAATGTAGGGGGTACAGGATTTTTCTATAACGTTCAGGATCCTGCTTTTTTAACCAGCTGAGTATTGAAATCCGGGAGCCGGGAAAGCTCCGGTTGCAATTGTGATCCACAAGCAGGCTTTCCAGACTTTCAGGATCATCAGCCCCCTCATCCCGGGACCGGGTATCCTGCCAGGTAATGGCTCTTCCCGTGGCATCTCCAAGTTTCTCAATCGGCCACAGACCATCCCCTTGTCCCGTAACGTATACCCCCGCCAAATTGGTGGAACAGACGGCATTCCTTTCCAACAGGGTCCTGGACAGCTGACAGAAGGCGCGCCAATAAGCTCCCATATCAAGCTCCGCCCTCCCATCTGCCCCCTGGCATAGGGGTATGGATATGAAACTCCTGTCGACAAGACGGAAAGCCTCCGCAAGTAGGAATGCCTTGATATTACTGGTTCCCGCGTCGAATACCAGGTAATACTGGTTTGATCTTCCCCCCATTATGTCAATCCACCCGGACTTGATCAGAGGGTAATATTGCCCGGATGAATGCCTCCAAGCTTATCTATGTCAGCGAACAATTCCTCTTTTTCTCCTTCGGTGAATTCCCTTGGCCCTCCCATCAGTTTCGTTATGAAGGTGATCTTGGCATAGTGTTCGACCGTCTCCATCCTGTAGAAGGCGTCAAATACGGTTTCCCCGAGTGTAACGGGACCATGGTTGGCCAGGAGGAAGGCGTTATGTTTCGCGATATAGGGCTCAAGGCTTTCAGCCACTGCGTCGGTACCCGGCAAGGCATAGGGGCAGACCGGAATGGCGCCCGTGTAGTAAACCTGTTCCGCCAGGAAATATTTATCCAGTTTCTCTTCCAAACACGCGAAGGATACGGCAAAAGGGGGATGGGCGTGGCAGACTGCCATGACATCGGGACGATGACGATAACAGTAGAGATGTACTTTCGCCTCAGAAGAGGCGGCCTTCCCTTTCTCGAGAGATTCCCCCCTTCCGTCAATCTTGACGATCAGGTCAGGCGTCAAGTCCTTCTTGCAGACTGCTGAAGGTGTTATCAAGAAGCAATCAGGAGCAAGCCGCGCGGATATATTGCCCCCACAGGCGGGTGAAAAGCCTTGCTCATACATCCTCAAACCTATTTCACATAGGTCTTCTCGTAACTGTCTTTCCAAAATCACTTCATCAGGTCTCACCTTGCTTGTCCTCATATCCCTTCATTTTTGCCATCAGATTAAATGTTAGCACTACACTTATACAAAGTAAATCAAAAAATACAGCATCTTCCAGCCTCCTGGATGATTTAGTGAATATCGCTGAAGATACGCGCTTGCAGGCCCGGAAATCCGAGCATAAACAGCAACATTTATCCAAATCAGGCATGCTATAATAGCTCAGGATTCTTGTATAAAAGATAAGAAATTTGACGCGTGGTCTCTTTCGAAAGGTTTGTTTATGAAGATGAAACTCGCTCTGGGTGTGCCCCTTGTTGAACCCTATTTCGCGGAGCTCGATTCGCTGTTCGATATCTCCCTGGTCAGCAGCCTGAATATCCAGGATGCCGCCCCCGGGGAAATTCCCCCCTCTGACGTCCTCTTGGAGGAATGCCTGGGTAGTGACATCGTTGTCATAGAAAGCGACCCTATGACGGAGGCGATGCTGGTCGCCCTGAAAAAGGGGGGTCTTAAGCTGCTGGTCTGTTGCCGGAGCAATCCCGTAAACATTGATGTCGACGCCTGCCGGAACTTGGATATCCCCCTCCTGTATACTCCCGGCCGCAATGTTCAATCGGTCGCCGAACAAACCATAGCCATGATGCTCATGTTGCTTAAACATCTGCGCAGGGCAATAATCGGGATTCATGAGGGTAATTTCCTCGGAGCGCCCGTAACGGATATCTATCAAAAATCCGAACGGGATGATGTCTTGTGGATCAACCAGGATCTGAATGTGTATAAGGAACTCCCTTTGGGATACGAGCTTTTCGGGAAGACACTTGGACTCATTGGTTTCGGCCTTATTGGCAGAAAAGTGGCAGAACTTGCCTTGGCATTCGGAATGATAGTCAATGCCTACGACCCCTATTGTGATCGGTGCGTGATCGAAAATTTGGGGGCAAATTATTGCGACCTTGAAGAAACACTCTCCAGCGCGGATATTGTCTCCATCCATCTGCCCGTCAATGACTCTACGATAGGGCTTGTTGATAAAAATTGGTTCGGAATGATGAAGAAAGGAGCCTTCTTCATCAATACAGCGCGGGCCATCGTCGTCGACCAGGAGGCAATGATCGACGCGCTGAGAAGTGGCCAGTTGGCAGGCGCCGCCGTCGATGTTATGTGGATCGAGCCCTGCCCGTCCAATCACCCCTTTGTCTCCATGGAAAATGTGATCATGTTGCCACATATAGCGGGCAATACCCACGATATTGAAAGATGGCAGTCGGCCATGCTGTGCGAGGACCTTGTTCGCTTCCATGAGGGGAAAGCTCCCTTGAGGGTTTGGCGATAAAGCCTGTCTATCCGTTCGCGGTCAGCTGACCGCCTGCCATCAGGACACCCAGTTTATCGGGACTTGCCTCTTCCTGAGACAGGGTGGCCATGACACAACCTTTATGGATGACCAGGATGCGGTCGGACAGTTCCAGGATTTCTTCCATTTCAGTGGATACCAGAAGGACCGCGCATCCTCCATCCCTGGCGTCCAGCATCTTCTGCTGAATGTACTTGGTTGCGGCAATGTCCAATCCCCGGGCGGGGTGGACGGCGATGAGCAGTTTTGGATCCCGATCCATCTCACGACCCACTACGACCTTTTGCTGGTTGCCACCGGAAAGATTACCAATTCGTTCGTCAATGCTTGGGGTCACAACATTGTATCGCTCACATAGTTTCTGATTGTGCCCACGGATCCATTTCCTGTTAAGAAGGCCCCTACGACTGTATCGGGGATCCCGGACACTCATCAACATCAAATTCTCATTGACCGACATGGGCTCTACGATGGCCATGCGATGCCGGTCTTCCGGAATGTGGGAAAGCCCCTTGTTCAATCTGTCCTTTACCGAAAGATCTTTACAATCAAGACCATTTATTTGAATCCTACCCTGATAGTCTGATTCCAGGCCGGTAATGCACTTGACCAGCTCAGATTGGCCATTTCCATCCACACCGCATACCCCAAGGATCTCACCGGATCGGACCTCTAATGCCACATCCGTCAATAATTCAATCCCCAAAGCGTCCTTGTAGTTCAGCTTGTTAACTTCCAACACCCTATCGCCCGGAACTCGCTTTTCCTTCGATAGCGACATTTCAAGCTCCCTGTTAACCATCAGGTAGGCCAGCTCATTCATATCTGTCACTTCGGGGATATTTACAGTCGCGACCTTTTTTCCTTGCCGCAGGATGGTACACCTATCGCATACCTTCATAATTTCAATCAACTTATGGCTGATGAAGATCACCGTAATGTCTTCCTCGGTCAGCCTTCGCATCATCTGAAAAAGCTTGTCTGCCTCCTGTGGCGTAAGAATCGCCGTCGGCTCATCCAGAATCAAGATTTTAACATCTCTGTACAAAGCCTTCAGTATTTCGACACGTTGACGCTGGCCCACGGTGAGGTCACGGACTTTTGCGTTTGGATCGACATCTATTTCCATACGCTCCGCCAGATCCTTCAGTTTTCTCGTTGCCGCCCTTAAATTAAGCGTGAGTTTCGTATCCCGGATGCCCAAAATCACATTTTCCAGGACAGTATGGGCGGGTACCAGCATAAAATGTTGATGGACCATACCGATACCCAGGGCAATGGCGTCATTGGGCTTCCGTATTCTGACTTTTTTACCTTCGATAAAGATTTCGCCTTCAAAATTGTCATACATGCCGTAAAGCACATTCATAATTGTGCTTTTACCGGCGCCATTTTCGCCCAGCAAAGCATGAATTTCACCCCTCTCGACTGAGAGGTTGATCTTATCATTGGCGACAACCTCGCCAAAATATTTGCTTATATTCCGCATTTCCAGATATGACATTGAACCCACCGTATTCATTATCCCTGCCAGGATCTCTATTGCCTTATAAAGGGAACACCGCTATTCGCGGGAGCATTCGATACGCGACGGTAGAGGCAAAGCGCGAGGACCGTCGCAAGGTAGGGCAGCATGACCATCAGCTGATAGGGAACCCCCAGAGATGAGGCCTGTATGCGATACTGCAAGGCATCCACAGCGCCAAACAAGAGGCAGGCCATAAGAACGCCTGCCGGTGTGAAGTTTCCAAAAACAACGGCAGCAAGTGTCATATACCCGCGCCCTGCAACCATACCTTCCGTAAAGAAGCTGTGATGTCCCATCGATATGAAGGAACCGCCCAAACCAGCCATCATACTTCCGAATAATAAGGCGAGATAACGAACCCGGACGACCTTGATACCCAAGGTATCGCAGGCCTTGGGATTTTCGCCCACAGAACGTAGTTCCAGACCGATCCTGGTATATTTCAATACCAGAGTAAGGACAGGGATCAGGAGAATCGCCAGGTAGGCAATCAGGGTTTGATTGAAGAGGGTTGGCCCGATTATGGGAATTTTACTCAGGAGGGGAATCTCGATTTTTCTGTACACGGCTATCTGGGGGATAGCTCCCCCAACACCGAATACCATACGTTTCAGGAGGATAGTAAGGCCACTGGCCATAGCGTTGACTGCCAGCCCGGACACCACCTGATTGGCATACAGGCTAATGCTGAAGAAAGCGAAGATCAAACCAAGTACGGCGGATCCCAACATGGCGAATACGGCCCCGACCAAGGCGGATCCCGTGAGCCAGGAGCCCAGCACACCCATAAAGGCTCCCGTCAACATCAAACCCTCGTTACCGATATTGATGATGCCTGATCGCTCAACAAAAAGGGTACCCACGGCAGCAACCAACATGGGCGTAGCCATGACAACGGTCGTCGCTAAAAAACTACTCACCCAGGCCATCAGCTGTAACCTCCTTCCCCCCTTTGCCCATCAGTCTGGAAAGTCCGGGGATTCCTTTTTTCCTGCCTTTGGATGAGGAAACGATAAAATAGGCACGTCCGGCCAGGAAGAGAATTATCATGGCCTGTGTTATTTCGAGCATGGCATCCGGTACCTTGGCCAGCATCTGCATCCTGTTGACCCCACTGTTTAGCATCCCGTAGAGGATTGCGGATAAGGGAATGCCGATTGGGGACGAATCACCCAGCAATGCGACCGCAATCCCCTCAAAGCCCAAATTACTGGAAAAACCCAGGGTGATACGTGATTGTACCGACATCAATTCGACGCAACCCCCTATCCCTGCCAAACCCCCACCGATCGCCATAGCGATCAATTGATTGCCAACCGCGGGGATTCCGGCATATCTCGCTGCTTCACTATTTAAGCCAGCTACCCTCATCTCATAGCCACGTGTTGTCTTCGTGTAATAAAACCAATAAAAGATAACTGCTATGGCTGCCAAAACCAATCCCGCATGTAACCGTGTGCCCGGCAGGATAATGGGAAGCTTGACGGAAGCCTGCATGAGCGGTGAATTCGATGCACTATCCATTGATGTCGGATCACGCATGGGACCCGAAACGAGCATATTCAGAATTTGAGCCGCGACACTGTTTAACATGATGGTTGTAATGAGTTCGTTTGCGTGGAACTTTATCTTGAGTATCGCGGGAATCAGGCTGAATAACGAACCTCCCACGAAACCACATACCAGCATAAGAGGTATGTGTAAGAGAGGAGAGAGATTACTTATGCTATAGCCAATGTAACCACCTGCCAAAGCACCTATATAGAATTGGCCCATTGAGCCCAGGTTGAACATGCCACTTCGCATGGCGAAAACGAAGCTCAGTGACATGAATACGAGTGGAATGGCCCGCACCATGGTCTCACCAAGGGCATTACGATTTCCAAGTGCCCCCACAAGAAGACATTCCAGTGCGTACAAGGCATCAAAGCCCATGGCGGCAATGATCAACAAGGAAATGAACAGGGCCAAAAATATGGCTATCAAGGGGAAAATAGCATGTCTGAGCGCTTCAATCGCCCTTCTTTTATTGGAAGATATCCTCAGCACGCTACTCACCCCTCCAAATCGCTACACACCGAACTATACCGCCCAAGTAATGGGGACATCAAGCAGGCCCGCCCTATCCGTGATGAAAGCGCCAACTAAACACCACGGACATGCGGTCTAAGATTGTGGGTTTATCCAACCAGGTTGATCACTACAGCCCCGGACTTGAGGTCATCAAAGGCCTGTTTCACTTTTTCTTTCGCATCTTCGCTCACTTCACCTTCAAACTCGGCAAACCATTCGGGCATGGTGACCAGGCCATCCGCGACGCCGTAGGTTGTCACCTCTTCGATGGACCCGGCGAGTTCACCCTTGAGATACTTCTGGAAAGCGGCATAATAGCCAACAGCCGTGTTCATATTGACGGAGCAGGGAACCACTGCCGGAGCCAATTCCGCCATCCCTTCTCCACTACCAACACAGACGACATCCCCTATCTCACCTGCGGCCTCTACGACACCAAGACTGGCTTGGTTGGCGTTGGGCCCAATGACGTCGATACCTGTTTCGTAAAGCGATTTAGCCGTTTCCTTCGCGATCCCGATATCCGTCGTCGTTCCGATGATCACTTTCTTGACATCGACATCTGGATTTACCAGCTTCGCGCCTTGTTCGAAACCCATACCGGCGTTATTAAAGGGAATAAAGTCAATACCTGCAATGTATGCAATCTTATTTGTCTTCGTTAAAGCACCCGCAACCGCTCCCATCATAAATCCTTGATCTTCGTCGGCAAAGAAGATGGTATTGACATTTTCGGTCACCGTATCTCCCATCACAATAAACACCTGAACATCCGGGTAATCGGCGGCAGCCGCTACAAGATCCTCTTTGTTGGCGTTTGTGGCAATGAATATGCAGGTATAACCCTCGGAGGCGTAGGTACGAAGGCTGGAAACAAGTTCATCGTCCGCTGTATTCTCCTGGTAGGAAACCTCGTATCCGTCTTCCTTGATCATTTCCGACCCCACATACGCCGCGTAACACCAGCTCATATCGCTGATGGGGCCGGGGATCAGGAAGGCAACCTTTTCTTTCTTTTCTGGCTCCGACGAGCCCCCCTTACAAGCCGCGACACCCAGTAGCAGGACGACTGCTACCAGGAGACACAAAAGCTTTTTCGTTTTAACCGTCATTTCTTTCTCCTCCTCTAACCTTTAGAGTTATCAGAGAGCCCGTGTAGAAGCTCTCTTATTACTTCAATTTCACCCAATAAGGTGATCGGGCCCCAAGCCCTTCCCAATCAATACTCAATGCTGATGACAGGATCAACTATCTTCTGGTTGGCCGAATCAATCAGGCCGTGATCCGTAATCGCGTAGCCACCACCTGCTGCCAGGCTCATGAATGACAGAAACATGAAAGTGAGGGGAATTGTAGAGCCCAGCTTGGCAATCGTCCCGTTCAATCTTCTCTTTCGCTCGGCCAGCTCTTCGGCGGGCAGGTCGGAAAGCAAACCCAGAATCGGATAAGCCAGTTCATCCAGGACGATCCCTCCATCAACCGCGACCTGCCCCCCTCCAAGCTCAATAACCCTATTGACCGCAACCACCATATCAGGGTGATTCGTACCCAGGACTATGATATTGTGGTTGTCATGTCCAACACTCGAGGCGATAGCGCCTCGCTTCATATGGAATCCTCCCATGAAGGCTTTGCCAATATTCCCATTTTTCCCGTATCTTTCAACCTGGGCAACGTAGAGGACATCCTGTTCAAGATCAGGTTGTATCACCCCGTCTTCAACACGCAGGACAGCCGTTCTCTCCTCACTGACTGGAATCCAATCCAAGGTTTGAATGACGTGCACCTGCGCGAATTTCGCGCTTTCATCCACCGTGATCCGCAAAGAGTCTGCTGTTACCGGATTCCTAGGCTTCATTGTGTCGGTCAGAATATCCTTGTGCGCCACCACGGGGTAGGGCTTCAGGAAGATTCCATCTTCGGCCACCAGCCTGCCCGCAGCGATTACCTTCTCGACGCGGAAATCCTCAGGCCCTGAAACGATATTGATATCAGCCCTGCGACCGGGCGCCAAACCACCGATTTCCTGGTCCAGCTTGAAAGCTCTGGCAGGATTCAAGGTAACCATACGGATGGCATCAACAAATCCTACCCCTAATGAAAGAAGCAAGCTAACGTCCGCATCCAAATGTCCACGCTCAACTGCATCGATTGTATCCAGATCATCCGTAATTACGCTGACACGGGAAAGATCCAGGCCTTTTTCAATAATGGGTCTTAGGCATTCTTCCAAATTACTTGCGATTGAGCCTTCTCTCAGTTGCACATGGCAACCTGCTCTCAGGCGCTCCAGAGCATCATTACCCGAAAACGATTCGTGGTCGGTGGACAGCCCCGCAGCCAAACATTTGTTAAGATCTGGGCCTGTCATTCCTGGCAGGTGGCCATGTAATGTCAAACGGCGATCCAAGGTATCCTGCATTGATTCAAGCAATTCATCGTACTCGGAGAGGATGTAGGTGCAGACACACTCCGAAAGTCCAATCGCGTCCGGCCGGGCAAGTGCCTTGCGAATGATCTCCGGATCAAACAAACCCCCACTCGTCTCGAGATCAGGTGAAAAAGGCACGTGGGAGGGAACGACGAAATAAATTTTTAGATCGGTGTCCGCGACCTCATCCAGGACAGCCTCAATTGCCTCCAATCCCCCGACAACTCCTACCTCGTGAAGGTCTGTCATCACAACAGTGGTACCGTGCTGGAGCAGTATCTGGGCAAATGGACGCATGGCAAGATTGCTGCTCTCAGGATGGATATGCCCGTCAATGAAGCCGGGAACAAGATATTTCCCCCCCGCGTCAATAATCTCCGTGTCGTCACCGATGGTATAGGCGACATCCCCAACTGCGGCAATCCTGTCGCCCCGGGTAGCGATCCCGCCCTCCGACATTTCACCTGTGTAGACGTTGACGACCCTTCCGTTGATGATCGCAAGGTCAGCAGGTTCAGTACCACCGGCAGTCCGCATCACGCTGATATCCACTATTTAGTCTCCTTTCCCTGCTTCCCGCATTTCTTCTGATCCCAAGGGCCATCCGACTCACGTGGACCGCTTACCTCGCCACGCCAAAGGAGGGACCGTTAAAAACGAATATGGTCTATTGAGAGATTAATTCATACAATAGTTGTAGATGCAATAAGGATTCTTCGCCCTCAAAAGACGAATATATTAGATCAAGATCTGCATATATTTGCTCTAGTAGACTATTTATACCGTCTGCACCTGGATTTCCGTTACATATTTCTCCGGATTGGTCGCGATGAATTGATCGATGATGTTGAAAGTGATGGCTGTTGTATTTTTCTCATAGCCCTCATGGGACAGTAGCCTCTCTATAGTCTCCCGGATCGACTGATAAGGTCCGAAATGGTAGGTCGACGCATATGTTCCTGCCGGCAGTACAGAACGCTCCAAGACGTGTCTTGAAACGATGAAATTGATTATATCGGAATGATCAAGGAGATAGGCGCCAAATTTTTTATGCTCACCGCTGTAAAATCCTATTGTCGGGTAAAAGTAGAACAACTCGTTGGTAAACAGCTTCATTTCATCTCCTATCAAGGAATAATACCGATCTGGGTATTCCTTGTGATCGATTTTCCCCGGGATAATTTTCTTCCGCTCACTATCTATGAAGGCAAGTTTCTTCTGGATGATATTATCCGTCAGGAGCAATTCATTGTATTTTTTCTTGAGGATCTCCGACTGATCCCGCATGGCGGCGATCGCCTGATCAAAATCATCCAGTAGCATGAACTTTCCAATGCTATCGAGTGGGTAACCCAGCTTTCGGAGATAGCGAATGGTAGCCAGCTTATACATTTGGTCAAACCGGTATTTGCGGTGGCCGGTGACAGGGTCCCTGATCTCCGGGATCAGCAAACCCTTTTCATCGTAATGCCGAAGTAACTGAACCGTTATCTTAAAAATTGAAGCGAGTTCGCCAATGGATAAATATTCTTTCATTCAAGATCACCTCATACACCCTTGTTCCTATAATGGTTGTAGATATTATCATAGATTATAAACAAGTATTGAGTAAAGGGGCAACTTTGATGAAGCTTAAAAGGATTTTGTTGAAAAACGCAATGGTGCTGACTATGTCTGAGAAAGGTACTTTCTACCAAGATGGGCACCTCTCAATTGAAGGTGACATAATCAGTAAGGTGGGTTTTTTCGATCCCGAGCCGGATAATTACTATGATGAGATATTGGATCTCAAAGGGAAATATATTTTGCCTGGTTTTGTGAACACCCATGTCCACACATCGCAACAAATCAGTCGTGGAGTCGGTGATGATGTAAGCTTTATGACCTGGCTCCATGAACGCATGTTCCCCTTCGAAAGCAATCTTACCTACGATGATTCCTATATCTCCACCCTCCTATGTTGCCTGGAACTCATTAAATCCGGGGTCACTTCATTTGCCGAGGCAGGGGGGCAATTCGTCGGCGCTATGGCTGAGGGGGTTAAGGAAGCTGGATTGCGGGCTAAGCTGGCAAAATCAGTAACTGATTCGGGTGAAGGCCTTCCATCCTCCTGGCAACGTACAGGGGTCCAGGAAATTGAAACACAACTTGAGAATTTCCACGCCTACAACGATACCGCTGATGGGAGGATAAAGGTCTGGTTCGGCCTCCGTACCTTATTCAACAACAGCAGGGAGCTATTGCTTGAAACAAAGAGAATGGCCGACGAGCTTGGCACGGGCATACACATGCACGTGGCGGAAGCAAAGAACGAGGTCGAATACTCTGTTGAGAAATATGGGGTCAAGACTGTCACCTACCTCGAACAATTAGGGGTTCTGGATCATAACTTGCTTGCTGTACACTCGGTCTGGCTTGATAATGATGAGGTTGATCTCTTCCTAAAAAGAGACGTAAAGGTTTCACATAACCCCGCCTCGGCAATGCGGGTTCTGGGTTTTGCCAAGATACCACAGATGCTTGAAAAGGGGGTTTGCGTTACAATCGGGACTGATGGCGCCTCGTCATCCAACCGTATGGATATGGTTGATGAAATGTGGCTGACTTCAATTATCCACAAGGGCTGGCGGCTTGACCCGACTGTAGTCAAGGCGGAGGAGATCCTGCGAATGGCCACATCGGAGGGTGCCCGGGCACTCCTGGATGAGAAACTCTACGGTAGTTTAGAGGTTGGCAAGAAGGCCGATCTCATCATTATCAACCCGAACGATCCTTCCATGATGCCAATCAATGACAAAATCGCCGCTCTCGTAACGGCCATGCATTCCCATAACATCACCCATACCATGTGCGATGGAAAATGGCTGATGAAGGACCGGACTGTTCTCACCCTTGATGAAGAAATGATCTTAAAAGAGGCTCAGAAGCACGCTCAGGATGTTTATAAGCGGGCAGGTATCGTTCTCCGTGATCGGTTCCCAGTTGCACGAAGATCTGGCGGTTGATCAGTCGGATAAGTCCTGCCTGTCATGGCCTGGCTGTCACCCGTGCCTGTGATAGAATTGTGGCCGGGAGGTCGTGGTATGAGTGAGTCAGCCATCCCGG
>CAZAKT010000019.1:1340-34270 GCA_964486135.1 uncultured Mageeibacillus sp. | reverse complement strand
CCCTTGTTGCACAAGCGACATCCTTTGCCTTTCATTTGCTCTAAAAACCCTGTGCAATCGGCAATTTGCCGGTTGGGGGCCTTATGGTAAAATGACGCCGGCATCGTGAGGCAGGCAGTTTCCCAAGTTTTTGACCGCCGGCTGAACCGCTTGAATCAAGAAAATGGCAGGGCCGATCCCTGCTTATACAGGAAAGGATCAATATATTATGGCCATTAAAGTTGCGATTAATGGGTTTGGCCGCATCGGGCGCCTGGTTTTCAGGGGCCTGGTCGAGCGCGGTCTGCTCGGGAAGGAAGTCGATCTTGTCGCGATCGTGGCGCGGAATACCAAGGCGGACTATTTTGTCTATCAGCTGACCTATGATTCCGCCCAGCACCGCTGGGAGCACGATCTCAAAACAGAAAAATCCGATCCTTCGAAAGAAGAAAATGATGTGATCGTCATTGACGGCAAGTACAAGGTCCAGTGTGTCCTGGCGGGTCTTGAGCCCAGGGATCTGGATTGGAAGTCTCTTGGCGTCGATTATGTCATCGATAGTTCCGGCATGTTCAATGACTATGACAAGGCCATCGGCCATATTGAAGTCGGCGCCAAGAAGGTCCTCCTGACCGCGCCGGGCAAGGGTCCCGTCAAAACCCTGGTCATGGGAGTAAATGAAGGCGAGTATGAGGCCAAGGAAGACCTGGTCGTCTCCAATGCCTCCTGCACGACCAACTGTCTGGCCCCGGTCGTCCATGTCCTGCTCAAGGAAGGTTTTGAGATCGAGAAGGGCCTCATGACCACCATCCACGCCTACACGGCCTCCCAGAAGGTCGTTGACGGTACCTCCTTGAAGAACTGGCGTCTTGGCCGCACAGCCGCCGAGAACATCATCCCGACAACGACGGGCGCCGCCAAGGCTGTCGGTATCGTTCTGCCGGCCGTCGCGGGCAAGATGACGGGCATGGCCTTCCGTGTTCCGACCCAGACCGGTTCCGTAGTGGACCTGACGGTCCTCCTGAACAAGGATACCTCCATCGAAGAGATTGACGCTATGTTGAAGAAGGCTTCCGAGACCTACCTCAAGGGCATCCTCAAGTACACCAAGGATCCCATCGTCTCGACCGACGTCATCCACGATGCCTACTCATCCATTTATGACTCAACAGCGACCCTCCAGAACAATCTCAAGGGGGAGAAACGTTTCTTCAAGCTGGTCTCCTGGTATGACAACGAATGGGGCTACTCGGAGCGGACCATTGATCTCCTGCTCTATATGGCAAAAGAGGACGCCAAAGCCGGTGTCTAAAACGACCCTTGACCCTTCGTAAACCGACGCCCCCAGCCTGACCGCTGGGGGCGTCTTGCTTTCCGCCTTTGACCGGCCCGGCCAAAGGGATCTCACGATTAAAAATTGAATGGGGAATGGGCCGGGCGGCCAAGGATCCTCGGCCGCCCGGCAGGCCGGATCATCGGAAGAGAGCGATGATGGCCAGAATGGTTCCCATGATGCCCTCGCCTCCCAGGAAGCCTGCGGCCCCCATATGGATTGACTGGAGGCTGTTCTTCTTGAGGTGGGTCCTGGACAGGTATTCGATCAGGCCGCCGATGAAGATGGGAAGGGCCATACCAAAGCCCGTCAGCATCATGCCGATCCCGATGATCATGGCGGGGATGTTGAAGAGGGTCAGGGCGCAGCCGACGACGGCGGCGACCGCGAAGATCACGGGGTTGCCCAGGCCGGCCACCATGGCAGTCACGCTGTGGGCCTGGGCGGCTGGCAGACCAGCCTCCACACCGACGCCCCCGTATTGGAAGATCAGGGCCAGGAAGGCGATGGAGGCTGTCAGGGCTCCCACGAAACCGCCGATCAGCTCGATAAAGAACTGGGCGGTCGGGTTGGTCTTCAGGATGGAGCCTGACTTGTAGTCGTTCATCATATCGCCCGCGTAGCCACAGGTGACGGCCACGATGGCCGCGATGAAGAAGGCGTGCTCCGAACTGACGTTAAGGATGGCCCGGATGGCCAGAAGGACGATGATCCCGAAAATTTCCATGGGGTTGATCCCGGTCTGGCCCGTGATCAGGGAGGACATGAGGGCGGCAAAGAGGACCCCGATCATAAGGAGGATGGCGGGGAGGACCCCCATTCCAGTGATTACCGTAATGACAAAGGCGACCGCGACCAGGACCAGTGAGAAGAGGCCGATCCCCTTGGGCATGGTGAAGCGGTGGGCCAGGCTGGCGGCCGAGGACCTGCCCGACCTCTTTTTCCGGCCCTTGTAGGAGCCGAAGATGAAATTGATCAGGGTGCCCGCGCCGGCGCCGACCATGAGGGCGATGGCGATGGTCAGATTCCACTCACCCAGCTTGGCCTCCACGCCCGGGATCACACTGAGGAGGGTGGTTTCAAGAATGAGGAAACGGGCCAGGGTGGTGATGGCGGCGCCAAGCAGCCAGTAAAGGGTCCAGGAAAAACCGATCAGGCTCCCAATTCCCACCGCCATAGGTGACAGGGAGAGGGAGATGGGGACGGCGGCGATGGTGAAGGAAAGCAGGGAGGGGAAGAGGCCCAACTGGTCACGGAGGAGGGTGAAGACGGCCGCGCCGGCCATGGCGACGAAGAGGAAGAGCGCCTGCCGGCCGCCTGTCTTGCCCGCTTCAAGGGTGGTGGCGGCGGCTTGTCCGATCGGGTAGGGGAGCTGTAATTGCTCGATATTGCGTTTTCGGAGGAACCAGCAAAGGGCCGTGCCCAAAAGGACGCCCGCCAGCGCGATCAGGAGGACGGTGAGGAAGTAGCTCTTGAAGAAATCACCTGCCCCGGCTTTCGCCCCGTCACCAATAGTCCAATTGCCTGAGATGAAAAGGCCGGGCAGGGTGAAGACGATTCCCCCCGCCACCATGGCGCCGGCCGACATGCCGGTGGCGGCCACATTGATTTCATTGATATCGCTTTTCCCGAACAGGCGCATGAGGGCAAAGGAAAGCACTGCCACAAAGATGGTCGGCCAGGGGAGGGCGCTCATACGAAGCGCCACGTAGGTGGAAGAGGCCGTAATAAGTATGGCACCCGGTATGGCGAGCAGGATGGCGCGCCAGGTCAGGTGGGTAAGATCTTTTTTCATGAATAACACCTCTTTGTCATTATTCTGTTACAAGCATTATCTCACAGTTCCGGCCAAACCTGTATAATAATAAAAACAAGTCATTCCAGCTTCTTCGAGGACAGGAATGGACGAAAGGAGTACCCATATGAAGGTAGAAATCCTTGGTTTGGACATGCGTATCAACGACATTCTCCGTGGGGCGATTGAACAGAAATTGGCGAAATTTGAGCGCTTCTTTGATGAGAGCGCCCGGGGGGAGGTCAAGCTCCAACCGGAAGGTGCTTTGGTACGGGCCGAAGTCACTTTCAAGATCCAGTCCCTCTATTTTCGCGCCGAGTCGGTGGAGTCCGATGCCTTGACAGCGGTCGAGCAAGCGATTGACAATCTGGAGAGGCAGATTCGAAAAAATAAGGCGCGCATGAAAAAGCGGCTTAAAGATTACTCATATATGGAAGCCTATTTCGAACTCGCGGCGTTCGAAGGCGAGGAGGAATACGAAGAAGACTTTAATATTATTCGGAAAAAGTCCTTTGATATTCAAGAAATGACGCCTGATGAAGCCATCCTGCAGATGGAGCTCCTGGGCCACTCCTTCCTGCTCTTCCTCTCGGCGGAGACGGGCAAGGTGTGCGTGGTCTACAAGCGTCATGACGGCGATTACGGGCTTTTGGAGCCTGTATATTAATCCGGTTATCGTGAATGGGCGGGTGGATGGAGATTTTGCAAGCGCGAGAGACAAGTGAAAACAAAGAAGAGAACAGGCTCTTAAGTTACCTGAATCCTGAGCAGAAGCGGGCCGTCCTCACGACGGAGGGCCCGCTTTTAATCCTGGCCGGGGCGGGCTCGGGCAAGACCCGGGTGGTGACCCGGCGGGTTGCCTGGCTGATCCGCCATAAGGGGGTTCATCCGGGCCGGATCCTGGCCATTACCTTTACCAACAAGGCCGCCAATGAAATGAAGGGCCGGATCGAACAGCTGATCGGGCCTGAGAGCCGGGGGAGCTGGATAGGGACCTTCCACGCCATGATGCTCCGGATCCTGAGGCGTCACGCCGGCCTTCTGGGCTACAGGCCTGGTTTTTCCATCTTTGACACCCTGGACCAAAGGCGGGTCATGGCGGAGGTCCTGAAGGAATTGGGGATCGGGGAGAGGCTCCTGCCCCCGGGAGATGCCCTGGCCCGGATCAGCCATTTCAAGAATAATGATCTGGACGTGGATGAGGTTGATTCCGTTGTGGCCTACGGGGTCTACGGCAGGCAGTGGTCCGATATCTACCGGGCTTATCAGAAGTCGCTCTTTAATAAAAACGCCATGGATTTCGACGATATCCTGATCCAGACCCTGAGGCTCTTCCGCCAATATCCGGCGGTCCTGGACACCTACCGCCAGCGCTTCCAGTACATCCTGGTCGATGAATACCAGGACACCAACATGGTCCAGTATGAACTGGTAAGGCTCTTGTCCTCCGGCCATAAGAATCTCTGCGTCGTCGGCGATGACGACCAGTCCATCTACTCCTTCCGGGGGGCGACCATCCGCAATATCCTGGATTTTGAGGAGGACTTTCCCGACTGTACCGTGGTCCGGCTGGAACAAAACTACCGGTCGACCAAGACCATCCTGTCGGCCGCCAATCACGTGATTGAGGCCAACCGGGGCAGGAAGCGGAAGACGCTCTGGACGGCCCTGGAAGAGGGGGTCCCCCTCCAGCTCTACCGGGCGGCCGACCATACGGAGGAGGCCCAGTATGTCGCCCGGGCCATCCAGCGGCGCTTCCAGACGGCCGGCCAGGGGGAGAAGCCGGAGATTGCCGTCCTTTACCGGATGAACGCCCTCTCGCGTAGCCTGGAGTTTGCCCTCCGTGAACTCCATATCGATTACAGGGTTTACGGGGGTACCCGGTTCTATGAGCGGGCTGAGATCAAGGATGTCACGGCCTACCTGGCCCTGATCCAGTCGCCCGAAGATGACATGGCCTTCCGCCGGGTCGTCAACCAGCCCCGGAGGGGGATTGGCGGGGTAACCCTGGAGCGTTTGTCGGAGCTGGCCGCCCGGGAGGGTCTCTCCCTCTTTGAGGCCGCGAGGATCGCCAGTGATGCGCCCGGACTGGAGCGGGCCGGGGGCCGGCTCCAGCTCTTTGTCCGCCTGATCGAGCAGCTGCGAAAGGAGCTGGAAAGGGGGGAACTGAGTTTTGCCCAATTCGTCAAGAAGGTGGAGGAGGACACCGGCCTTATCGCCTATTACGAGGAATTGAAGGCCAGGGGCAATCCCGAGGCCGAGAGCCGGCTGGAAAACCTGATCGAAATGATCTCCGACGCCATTGAATTTGAGAACAGGCTCCAGGTTGAGTCAATAGACGAGTTGTGGGAATTCGCCTTCGGGGATGAGGAGATCGAAAACCAGCTGACTGACCGGACAGCGGTCGGCCTCCTGCGTCTTTTCCTTGAGCGGGCGGCCCTCTACAGCGACCAGGATAAGGAGCAGGACAGGCCGACGGTCTCCCTCATGACCATCCACAACGCCAAGGGACTGGAGTTTGACACGGTCATCCTGGTCGGCGCTGAGGATAACATCTTCCCCAGTATCCGGGCCAAGGAGGAGGCTGGCGGCCTGGAGGAGGAAAGGCGCCTGGCCTATGTGGCCGTGACCCGGGCCAGGAAGGAACTCATCATCACCTCGGCTGTCTCCCGCCTCCTTTTCGGTCATACGCAATACAATGCCCTGTCGCCCTTCATCGAGGACATCCCCGACGATCTGGTCGAGAGGACCGGGCACTTCGGGCTCCCTTTCCGGCCTTATGAGGGGGAGGGGACCTTCGACCGGAGGCCCTTGTTTGGCCGGTCCTTCGAGCTGCCGGCAACTGAACCGGCCTACAAGGCGGTGACCCGCAAGCAGCAGGAGGAAAGACTGGAGAAGCGGGGGAGCCTCCAGCTGGACTCCCTTTCGACGGGGGATACCGTCCAGCATGTGACCTATGGGCCGGGGACCATCCAGGCCATCACCCGGACGGGGGACGACGCCATTTTGACCATTGATTTCGCAGGCACAGTCAAACGCTTTATGGCAAGCCAGGCTGTGCTTTCACCCGGGGAATAGGGCAGAAACCAGACAGCCCGAAGCAAGTGGGAGGTGGAGACCATGCCGGATCAGGAACTATCCATGCGGTTTGTCCGTAGAAATAAGGAGCGCAGGGAGTCCGAAAGCCTGGCCCCCTCTGCCGCCCGATCGGCGGAAAGCCGGGGCCGGCTGAGAGAGGAAAAGGAATGTGAGGTCAGGACCGCCTATGAGCGGGACAGGGGCAGGATCATCTACTCCCTTCCCTTCCGGCGCCTCCGCCACAAGACCCAGGTTTTCTTCGACCCGCAAAACGACCATGTCTGTACCCGTATGGAACACGTCCTCTATGTCAGCTATCTGGCGGAGACCATCGGGGAGGCCTTGTCCCTCAATACCGACCTGATCGGGGCCATCGCCCTGGGTCACGATCTGGGCCACGCCCCCTTCGGTCACGCCGGGGAAGAGGTGCTCAACCGCTTGTTAAAGGACCAGGATGGGGGACTGACCTTCAGCCACGAACATCACGGCCTCCGGGTCGTCGACCTCCTGTCCGAGCATAAGGGGGATTACGGACTCAACCTGACCTTCGAAGTCAGGGATGGCATCGCCTCCCATTGTGGTGAACGCTACCACGAGTTCGTCCTCAAGCCCCTGGCCGACAAGAGGGAGGAGGACCTGGCCCCGGGCGCCCTCCGCCATGATCCCCCCGCCACCCTTGAGGGCTGTGTCGTCCGCTTCACCGACCGGATCGCCTATGTGGGCAGGGATATCGAGGACGCCAGGCGGAGCGGCCTCCTGGACTTCGAGGATCTGCCGGCGGATATCCGGTCTGTCCTGGGACACAATAACAGTCAGATTGTGGACACCCTGGTCAAGGATGTCATCCGCAACAGCCTGGGTCAGGAAGCTATCATTATGAGCGAGAAGGCGGGCCGGGCCCTCCAGCGCCTGATCGAGATCAATTATGACCGGATCTACCAGGCCCCCCGGGTCATCCGCTATGAGCGGCAGGCCGAAAATACCCTGGAGGGTCTTTTTGACTACTACCTGGACCTGGCGAAGAAGGGGGAGGGGGACGGGTCGGCCCCCGGCCGGGCCTTCCAGGATTACCGGGACCGTCATCCCGAAAGGGGGGCGCCGCCCGTCAGGATCGTGGCCGACTATATCGCGGGCATGACCGATCCTTTCGCCAGCCGTATGTTCAAGAGTATTTTTGGTTTATAGGAGGGTCGGATGAAAACCAACTTTTTTGCCATGCTCCACCGCATGCGCTACATCAACCGTTGGGGCCTTATGCGGAACACGGAACTGGAAAATATCCAGGAACACTCACACGACGTGGCCGTCATCGCCCACAGCCTGGCCACCATCAGGCAGCTTTACTTTTCCCAGGGGCGAATCTGCCCCGATCCGGCCTATGTCGCCACCCTGGCCCTCTACCACGATATCCCCGAGATCATAACGGGAGACATGCCAAAGCCGGTCAAGTACCACAACCGGCCCCTGGAGACCAGCTACAAGCGGATTGAGCGCCAGGCCAGCAAGACCCTCCTGGCCATGCTGCCCGGGGACCTGGTCTGCCACTATGAGGCCTGGCTGCTTCCGGACCCCAAAGACCCTTTGGCCGGGGCGGCCCTGGAACTGGTCAAGGCGGCCGACTGTTTTTCCGCCTACATCAAATGTGTGGACGAGCAAAAGGCGGGGAACCGTGAATTTGACCGGGCCAAGCTGGAGATCACCGACCGGCTCCAGTCCTTCGACCTCCCGGAGGTTGAATGGTTTATGGAAAATGCCCTGCCTGCCTATGCCAAATCACTGGATGAGATCGATTTTGATTTCGATATCAAGGCCCCCGATTGCGGCAATAGGACAGAATGATGACAGTTCGGGAACAAATCTTACCAGCCGGAAGCCCTATCTGGCATGATCAGGCATCTGCCGATATGATATCCTTATACAGTTTCAATCTTAGATTCGGATAGTAGGCTTTACGAGGGAAGATGGTGAAGAAGATCCAAGTCAAATCGAGGGCGACCCGGTATTCCAAGGGAAGAGTATGGCCGGCCTGGCAGGGCTCTGCCCTCTTTCTGTCACTTTTTCTCCTGATCTCCTTCCTCCTCCCCCCCCTGCCCGTCCAGGCGCAGACAATAAACAAGATCGGCTATACCAATTCCCAGAATGGCAGCAACCTGAGGAATAGTCCTACGACCAGCGGTTCAACGGTATTGGCTGTCCTGCCAACGGGCTCCAAGGTGGAGGTCTTTGAAAAGGTCACCGGGGGGACCGCCAACGGTTCGAACGAATGGTACCGGGTCCGTTACATCAAGAGTAATATCCAAGGCTATGTCCATGCCCCCCTGGTCACCCTTTCCAGCATGCCGGTCAATCCCACCCAGCCCACAGGTGACACCGAATTTGTTCAGTATCTCGCCGACCAAGGCTTCCCCGAAAGCTATTGGCCCGCCCTGAGGCTCCTGCACCAGGCCCACCCCAACTGGATCTTCGTCCCCCACCATGTCAGGGACTTGGACTCAGTGGGTAAAACCTGGGCGCCCCTGGCCTTCCAGAAGGCTGTCAACGTTCAGCTGGATGCGTCCGTGCCGGCCAGGAGTCTGGTCAACAAGAGTTCCCTGCTGAGCCACCGGACCTATGAAAAGCCAGGCTACGATTACAAGACGGATACCTGGACCTCCTATGACGCCGGAGGCTGGATGAGGGCCAGTAGGGCCATCGTCGCCTATTCCATGGATCCCCGGAACTTCCTCGATGAGGGCACCATCTTCCAGTTTGAGCAACTGTCCTACAACAGTAGCGTACACACCAGGGATGCGCTTGTGGCAGCCGCCCAGGGAACCTTCCTGGGCAAGGGGGATACCTTCAACTTCACGGATCTGGCTGGCAATCCGCGGACCAACCAGACCTATGCCGATATCTTTCTTTATGCGGCCGAGGTCAGCGGGGTCAATCCCTTCTTCCTCATGCAGCGTTGCCTGACCGAGGTCAGCGCAGGCGGCAGCGACTCGGTCACCGGGAAGGTGGGCGACTACCTGGGCTACTACAATTTTTTCAATATCGGCGCCTATTCCAGCAACGAAAGCCCCATCTCCAATGGCTTGAGATATGCCAAATACGGGTCGGGGACCACGGAACCGACAGCGACAGACAAGTCAAGGTACCTCCTCCCCTGGGACAGTCCCTGGAAGGCCATTGTAGGAGGGGCCAAATGGATCGCCCGGGGCTATATCATCGACGATTACGGAAACCCCCTCCAGGACACCTCCTACTCCCAGAAGTTTCATCTGGACGGCGATATTTATGGGACCTACTGGCACCAGTACATGGGCAACATCGGCGCGCCCGCCAATGAATCGGGCAAGGTGTTCGCCATGTACATGCAGCGTGGCCTGCTCGACCAGCCCTTTGTTTTCAAGATCCCGGTTATGGCCGACCTTCCCGCCACCGTCTCCCCCTATCCTTCCGACGACCGGAGCCAGAACAACTGGCTGAAGTCCCTGACCCTTTCCAAGGGTAGCCTGAGTCCGGCCTTCAACCCTGAACAGACCAGTTACACCGTCACCGTTGATGAGACCGTCTCTCAAATAACCCTGAACGCCACCGCCTACCACAGCAAGTGCACCATCAAGAATACGGGGACAAAGAATCTGAGTGTCGGCCTCAACACCCTGGTCGTCGAAGCTGTGTCGGAAAGCGGGCAGAAGCGGAACTACACCCTCAAGATCACCAGGCAGGGGCCGCCCCCACCTGCCCTCACGGTCACTGCGGGTGACAGTTACGTAATCAAGGACAGCTTCATCTCCAATGCCTCACCAGGTGACAAGCGCAACACGGCCGGCCAGATCCTGGCCGGTATCAGTCTGACGTCCGGTTACAGCGCCAAGGCCTACGATGCCTCAGGCAATCTGGCAAGCGCCAGCAGCTCCCTGGGAACCGGGGCCAGGATTGATATCTTCTATGGCAGTGACGCGTCGCCGACCAGGTCCCTGAGCCTCTTGATCTATGGGGATATAAACGGGGACGGCCGCTTCAACTCGATTGATCTGACCTACCTCATCGATGCCATGTTCAAAGGGAAGCGGTGGACGGCTGTCCAGAATAGCGCCCTCGATGTCAACCGGGACGGCAAGATCAACTCCATCGACTTGACGGCTGTGATCAATGCCATGTTCCGAGGGGCCGCAATCAAGCAAAACTAGGATTTAGACTTTTAAAAAGCCGTCTTCCTGACAGCAGGGTGCGGAATATTGACTCCGGGGTCCCATGGTCTCCGGATCTTGAATTAAAGGAAAGTGACTTAAAGGAAAAAATGAGACTGAAAAATACGGCGCTGTGCCTGGCGCTTATCCTTCTTTTTACCATCCTCTTCCTGCCCCGGCCTGTCTATGCCGCGAACGTATCGATATCGGGCCCTAATGAGGGCCAGGTTGGCAAGACGGTCACCGTTAACCTGGGTTTTCCCTCCGTGGAAACGGTAGCCTATGACATTACCATCCGCTTCGACAGCAGCCTTCTGGCCTATTCGGGTGCCAGCAATCGTTCGAATCTGCCGTTATTCAATCAGAATGCTTCTTCAGACAGGGTCATTGTAGGGGCCTATGGGAGCGACTATACGACCGTCAGCAGCGCCGCCTCGGTGACCTTCAAGGTCCTGGGCAAGGGCACGGCGGAAATCGTGGTAGTTGAAGGCAGTGACGGACAGATCCCGCTCGGCGTTGGCGCCAAGGTCTCCATCAATCTGATCGACCCCCCCGCCGCGCCTGCCACCACGACCAAGCCAACCACGACCGGTACAAAGCCGTCCACGACGACAAGCGCCAGCACCCAGCCGGTTGAGACTGAGCCCCGTCATGAGGCGGAGACCCCGATCGGGGAACGTTATGATGGGGTGGCTTTGGCAGTGCCGGAGACCAGCCCCGGTGAGGATGGATTGCCTGAATCCTTTGTGCCCCAGGAGCTGAAGTGGGGGGACAAGCATCTTCTTGCCTATGTCTCGGAACCTTTGGACATGACCCTCTATTGGCTGGCGGATGAAAAGGGGGCGACCCGCTTCTACTATTTCGATGAGGAAGTCGGGGTCTTTGTCCCCTACTACCGAACTGAGTGGTCAGCCCGTTACTTCATCTTTGCTGTCCTGGCCGAGGACCAGCTGCCGGAAGGCTTTGAACTGACTACGGTGAAAGTCCGGGAGGTTGAGGTACCCGGCTACCGCCCCTCAGAGGACTACTATCTTTCAAAGGACGCCTATGACCGGCTCCTGGCAGGGGAGGAAGTCGAAGGGGAGAGGCTGCCCTCCGACCTTTACCTGGTCGCCTGCCATGTCAATGAATCGGAAGAGAAAAAACTTTACCTCTTTGACGATACCCTGGATTCCCTGATCCGCGCCGATCTCTGGCTTATTCCCCTGGCGGGGAGCCTCCTGGATCCCACGGTTGAGCCGGAGCCCGATCCGACGGAAACCCTGCCCACAGAGCCTGAAGAAAAGACCGACAAGCCGGTCAGTCTCTTCGGCTTCAGCCTGCTTTCGGTCCTGATAGGGGCGGGGATCCTGATCCTGATCCTGCTGGCCATCATCCCCCTCCTGATCATCCGGGCCCGTCGCGCCGCCTTTAAGCCGGAACTGACCCTGAATGACCTGGCAGAGGGGGAAGATCCGCAAGAGGAGGAGGAAGATCCGGAGGACCGGTCGGCAAGGCCGGAGCTTCGTGAACCCGAGGGCTTCTTCGGGGAATCCTTGACCCAAAACTTGGACCAGGTCGGGGAGGAGAGTGATATTCCTTTAGAGTCAGATGAGACGGGAGGGATGGAAGAGGAAGGCAGTCCGGAGCAGGAAGAGGTCGAAAAACCCTTGGAAGCCGATAGCGGCTGGTCGGCCTTGAGTGAGACCCTGCGCGAAAGTGAAAAAAAGCGTCAGCGGGAACGGACGGTCAAGGGACGCCCGCCGGGGATAAGGCCCTCTACGCACAGGCGGCCGGAGCGGGATGATCCGGCGGATCCAGATGAACTATGAGAAAGATAAAACAGCATTTAATTGACCTGTTTTTTACAGTAGAATTTTTAAAATACTTTGTGTCCGGCGTGGTGGCCACCCTGGTCAACCTCGCCGTCTATATGGGGATGAGCCGTTGGTTGGGCTTGTCCAAGTGGTACTTTTCCGACGTGCCGGCCATCATTCTGTCGGTCCTGGCCGCCTATGTCCTGAACAGGATCTGGGTCTTCCGATCCTCCTCAAAAATCTTGGACGAATTTTTCCGCTTCATTGGATCCAGGTTGGCCATCTCCTTCTTCTTTGAATACGCCGGCATCTATTTTGTCCGCCATGTCCTGGGGAATACGACGGAGTTGGTCCGGGGTACCCTGGATCTGGCCAAGCTGATCGCCCTGGCCTTCGTGGTCATCGCCAACCGGGTCTCGGGAAAATTTTATGTCTTCCGGACCTGCAAAGAGCCGGAAGACCCTGTCGAAGCTGATCCCCTGCCGGAAACGGAGGCACCTGACCCCCAGTTCTATCTGGACCGGGCCCTGGAGACGATCCGGGCCGCCAATGTCTTCGCCAACAAGGACAGCAGTGACCGGGCCGCCCGCCTCTACCGTCAGCTGGGTGACCCCTGGCGGTCCTGCCCGGCCTTCCATATCGCCGGGACCAATGGCAAGGGCTCGATCAGCAGCTATCTGACCCATTGCCTCTGCCAGGCAGGCCACAAGGTCGGCTGGTACACCTCCCCCTATCTGGAGCGCTTCAATGAGCGGATCCGTGTCCTGGACGGGACGGCTGGCCTGGCTGAATTTGACCGGGACTTTACGGCGGGACAGATTCCCGACCAGGCCATCGCCCGCCTTATGCCCCGGATTGAAAAGGCGGCGGAAGAGGCGGTGAGGGATGGGGGGCCCGCGCCGACCCAGTTTGATCTCATGACCGCCCTGGCCTTCCTCTGGTTTCAGGAGGAGGCCTGTGACGTCCTTGTGCTGGAAACGGGCATGGGCGGCCGGCTCGATTCAACCAATGTCATTGAAAAACCCCTGGCCTGCCTGATCGGGGCGCCGGGTTTTGACCATATGGAGCGCTTGGGGGATAGCATGCGGGAGATCATGGGGGAAAAGGCTGGTATTGTGAAGACCGGTTGCCCTGTCTTTGCCTATGCGCCTGAAGACGCCCTGCTGGGTCAGGAGGAGGCCCGGGAGGCCCGGCTGGTTCTTACGGAACGTTGCCGCCAGCTATCGGCGCCGCTTCAGTTTTTTGGCTATGGCGATTTTGAGAGGATGGATTACGGCTGGTCGGGACAGCGTTTCAGGAGCCTGGACAAGGGCCGGGAATACTCGACCCGATTGCTGGGGCTCTACCAGCCCATCTACGCCCTCCTGGCCCGGGCGGCAGTCCTTGCCTCCGGTATGGCTGATGAGGAGGAGATCCAGCAGGGGATCGCGGCCTGTGTCTGGCCCGCCCGCATGGAGGTCCTGTCCCGGGAACCCCTCCTGCTTCTTGACGGGGCCCATAATGTCCAGGCCTGCCTGGGTCTCAGGGAGTCGCTGGCTGAGTTGGCCTGTGGCCGGCCCCTGGTCTTCGTCGTGGGGCTCATGGCGGATAAGCAGCATCGGGAGATGCTGGAGGCCCTACTCCTGGACGCCCCCTACAAGCTTGTGGCCCTGGTGGCAACGGAACCGGATGATAAGCGCCGCCTCCCCTCTTCCGAGCTGATCCGGGAGGCGGCTGATATCCTGGCCGGGGACAGGGTCCGTTTTCTTGACCGGCCCGACCCCGGGGTCGCCCTCCTGGAAGCCCTTATGCAAGCCAGGGAAGAGGAGGCCATGATCTGTGTCTGCGGATCACTTTACCTGGCAGGTCAGATCAGGCCCCTGGCTCGTGATCTGCTGGCAAAGGGCAGGCTCATCCAGACGATGGATTAGGCGCTTGTGGTTTAATAGTCTTTGAAAAGCTTTAACCCGGATTAAGCGGGAGAGCCTGTATCTATTGGCTTGAGAGGTGGGATTGAACTTGCGGCAGAACCAGGCCGGCCGGCCCGTACCACATGCAAAAAACAGGGCGGACGCGCTCGACTGGGATCGCGTCATTGACTCCTATACGGAATTGTCAGCCGTACCCGAGGACCTTCTGGCCTCCGAAGGCGAACAGGACCGGATCCTGGCCGTCTACAACCGGGCCTTGAAGCAAGCCAGGACCGACAACAGCGATATCGCGAAGATTGCCCTGGAAAAACTGACGGCCAGCTGGCCGCAATTCGCCCAGGCCGCCTCACTTTATGGGGTCCTCCTGGCCAAGGAGCGACGCTACCGCGACGCCGAGGAGCAGTTCGAGAAGGTCCTGCTGGCCTCCCCCGATACAGCGCTGGCCAAGGCGGTTGACCGCTTCCGGCTGGCGGCGCGCGAAGAGAGGATCCGTGAGGAAGCCAGGGACAACAGGAGGAAGCGGGGCGAGAAGCTCCTGGTGCCGGTCCGGGCGCACATGGCGAAAAGCGGTATTCTGCAGAGGGCGGCGGATGAGGATGGAACCGGCAGGGTCCAGATGGCCAGCCGGCGTGAGCAGGGGGAGGTCCTCCGCATGGAGGAGGGGATGGCCCTGGACTCCCGGCGCTCTTTTGGGTCACTCAACCGTCTGATCCAGGGGCTGGCGGCTGCGGTCATCGCCGTGACCCTGATCTTCCTCATCTTTTATTTCGCTATCCGGCCCTCAATCCTGAGAAACGAAGATCGGCGTGAACGTCTTGAGTGGCTTGAGCGGGTCCTGAATGAGAGCAGGGAGGACGAGACGGTCGCCGGGATCCTGGACCTCTACCGGAAGACATTTCCCGGGATGGAGGGGCAGTAGATCCCGCAACTGGAGGAGATTGTTTTTGATGAGATATGTTAGCACGCGTGGCGGCCCTGCTGTCAGCGGTGGCGAGGCCCTTTGGCGGGGCCTGTCGGAAACAGGCGGCTTGTTCGTACCCGAAAGCCTGCCCCAGGCCCTGGAGTTGGAAAGTCTGGCAGAACTTCCGCTTGAGCGGGTTCTGGCCATCTTTTTTGAACGCTTCCTGCCCGAATTCTCCCTGGAAATCTGGGAGCGGGTGATCCTGGAGGCCCTGGACAAGCTTAAAGCTGAGGAGGAGCGATACCAACTTCCCCTCAGCCTCCTCAATCCCTACCTGGGCCGTTACTACCTGCTGAATGCCGACAGCCTTCCGACAGGGAGCCTGGCTGATATCAGTTTCGGGATCTTCTCCAGCCTCCTGCCCTACCTGGCGGAGCAAAGACAAGGGGGCCTCCGGCCCCTGGTACTGGCGACCAGCTCAGAGGATCAGGCGGTTGCCGCCTTGAGTCAGCCTGCGGAATATGAAAGCTTCTACTTCGTCTCTCAAAACGGGGTCCGGGGAGAAGAGCTGGCGGCCCTGCCAGGAGCCCGGGAACATCTCCAGGTTTTTGAGGAGCGCTTTGATGACCGCTATCAGGAGTTCTCCCTCCTGGCCGCGGACCCTTCCTTTGAGGAAGACTTGAATCGGGAGGGCTATGAGCCGCTCTTTTTCGGACCAGGCCATCTCCTGGAGGTCCTGACGGCTGGCGCGCTGGCAACTGCCGTCATCGCTAAACTGGCAGGGGAGACCGAAGGCAGGCCGGTGGATTTCGCGGTTTCAAAGGAACATCTCGGTTTCCTTGCGGGCCTGGTCTATGCCAGCAGCCTCCAGCTGCCGGTGGGATTTGCCTACGTGGGCGAAAGGGAGCCGGCCTCCCTCTCCCCCCTCTTCGCCTCAGGCCGTATGCCTGCCCCCCGTAGAAACAGGCGGCGGGATGACCCGGGTGTTAACTGGCCGGTCAATCTTGAACGCCTGCTCTTTGAAGTGACCGGACGGGACAGCGGACGGATGGCAAGCTTATTGAGCCTGGCCTTTGAGGGTGACCAGGAGCTCCTCACCAAGGATGAGGTCGCCTTGCTCAACCAGTCTGTCCGGGTGGACAGCAATGATTACAAGCGCTGTCAACGGGTGATCCGCTCGGTCTATGACCAGACCGATTACCTCTTGGGCCGCGAGACGGCGGACGCTGTGGCCTGCTGGGCCAAGCATTCGAAGAAGAGGGACGACACGCCGGTCTGTTATGTTCAGGAGCGCACGCCCCTGGCCGACCATTACACGAGCGGGCGGGCCCTCTTCGGCGACGGCCTGTCACGGCTTGACCGGGCCGCCGCCCTGGCCAAACTGTCCGAAGAGAGCGGGGTCCCCCACCGGCCCTTGCCGGAGGATGACCCAGCAAATGATCTGGTCCGCCTGGAGACTTCCCTGAAAGAGGCGGTCCTGGCAAAATTCAGCCGGGATGAAGGGAATGAGGAGGTGTCAAATGAAGAAGGCAATGTCTGACAGGAAGAAGAGGGGCAGGGGCCGGCTCGCCGCCCTCCTGCTGACGATCCTCCTGGTCTCCTCCCTGGCCGCCAGCTGGCCGGTTTGGGCTGAAGAGTCCGAGGGTTGGCTGACCTTTGACGAGATCCAGGTCGAGTCCTTCTGCGTGATCGACCAGGAGACGGGCAGGGAAATCCTGTCAAAAAATCCCGACGCTAAGCGATCCAACGCCAGCACCACGAAAATTATGACAGCCCTGGTCCTGGTCGAGGACAAGAATTTCGATCCTGACCTCCTGCTGACGGTGTCTGACAAATCCCTGGTCTTTCTGGATCCGAATTCGGCCAGGATTCAGGACATTCAGGAGGGAGACCAGCTGAAGACCCTGGATTGCCTTGCGGCCTTGCTGATTGCGTCAGCCAACGATATCGCCCGTGTCATCGCTCAAAATTACGGGGGGGCCTACGGGGCCGTCGACCCCAATAGACGGGGGGACGCGGCCGCCTCCCAGGAACTCTTCGTCCAGCGCATGAATGAAAGGGCGGCAGAACTGGGGGCGGAGTCGACCCATTTCACCAATCCGGCCGGTTTTGATGAGCCGGATTTGAGCCACTATACGACGGCCCGCGATATCGCCCTGATCGCCGCTGAGGCCATGAAGCATCCACAGATCGCCCAGATCGTCTCCCTGCCTTACTACCGGCTGGAGCCGACCCCGACCCATCCGGACGCCTGGTGGGCGCCCATGGGCAACTCCAATGCCCTAGTCCTCTACGGGGTCGAATACTTCCAGTCACACTATTACCAAGAGTACACAGGGGTCAAAACAGGGACCACCCCCCAGGCCGGCAAATGCCTGGTCGGCTCTGGCCTGACCCACGACGGCCGCCAGTTTGTCTGCGCGGCCCTGGGTATTGAGCCGACGGAAATGAAGAATACCCCCTTCCTGGCCAGGGCCATACCGGTCCGCGCCATCCTGGAGGAGGCAGCCCGCCTGGAGGGCGTGCCCGAACAGGAACCCGCCAACCCATTGGCAGTCCCTGTCCTGGAGCTGGAGACCGAAGCCCCCGGGGATCAGGAGAGGGAGGGGGAGGAGCCAACCTATCCTTCAGAACCGGCCGGGGAAGACCCCTTCTTCACTGCCGGAGTGGGCCAGACCAAGCCCATCATCCTGGTCCTTGCCGCCTTGGGGGCCCTGACGGTGGTCGGCCTGATTGTCGCGGCCCTGATCGCCTCGCTGATCTGGCTGAGAAAAATCAAGGCCAGGCGGGAAGCGGAAGGTTAGGCGTGTTTCATAAGCTTGATAAATAGTGGAAAAAGGTTAAAAACTTCAAAATCAGTCGTATTCGTGACCTATTTCATTTCGGGTATTGACAGGAATTCAAGGCCCTGATACTATGGTGCTCGTGCCGCGGGACAGGCCTTGCGGCGCACAAGGATTGAGAGGACAAGGGTCTGATATGAAAACCTATATGCCAAAAGCAAGCGAGGTGGAGCGCAACTGGTATCTGATCGATGCGGAAGGTCAGGTATTGGGCCGTCTGGCGACGGAAATCGCTAGCATCCTTCGTGGAAAAAATAAGGCGGAGTATACGCCCCATATGGATATGGGCGATTTCGTCGTCGTTGTGAATGCCGACAAGCTTGTCCTGACGGGCAAGAAGCAGGAGCAAAAGATCTACCGGCGCCATACAGGCTACCCGGGTGGCCTGCGCGAGGTATCCTATGAACGGATGATGGAAAAGCATCCGGAACGTGTGCTGGAAAAAGCGGTCCGCGGTATGCTGCCAAAGAATACACTCGGCCGCGCCATGTTCCGCAAACTGAAGGTTTACGCTGGTCCGGACCACAAGCACCAGGCGCAGCAACCGGTTAAAATCGAATATGCGAAGCGGGGGGTGAAACAAGATGACTAAGCAGGCGACACAATTCTTTTACGGGACGGGGAGAAGAAAGCAGGCGGTGGCCCGGGTCCGTCTCTACCCCGGAACAGGCAAGATAACAGTAAATAAGAAAGCCTTTGAGGATTATTTCCCCGTGGAGACCCTGCGGGTCATAGTCCGCCAGCCGATCGTGGAGACGGGTACACAGGACCGCTACGATATCGTGGTCAATGTGCGCGGTGGCGGGATCGCCGGCCAGGCCGGCGCCATCCGTCATGGGATCGCGCGGGCCCTGGTTGACGCGGATGCCGAGCAGCATAAGCTGGCGCTTCGTAAGGCCGGTTTCCTGACACGCGATTCGCGTATCAAGGAGAGGAAGAAGCCAGGACTCAAGAAGGCCAGGAAGGCCTCTCAGTTCTCCAAGAGATAAGCGGAATACCGGAAGGTCAAAGCAGAGCCCCATCCACGGATGGGGCTCTGGCCATCCCGGTGAAAGACAAGGTGCTTAGGATGACAGCGGAAAAGACACGGGTGACCGGATCGCCTTCCGAAAGCTTCGATTTTGGCGTGGAGCTGGCCTCCTGCCTACGGGCGGGCGATGTCCTGATCCTGACGGGCAGCCTGGGCGCGGGGAAAACAACCCTGGTCCGGGGCCTGGCCCAGGGCCTGGCAGTCAAGAGCCAGGTCACCAGCCCCACTTTCACCCTCCTGCATATCCATGAGCCGGCCGGACCCGGGGCCGTCCCCCTCCATCATTTTGATGTCTACCGCCTGTCGGGACCGGATGAATTTTTGGCCAATGGCCTTGACGAATATATCGGCGGACAGGCCATTACAGTCATGGAATGGGGGGATCGGGTCCGGGCCGCCCTGCCCCCGGACCTGATTGAGATCGCCATCAGCTACGGGTCGGCCCCGGAGGAGAGGCACTTCACCCTCCACTGGCCTGACGGCCGGGCCCAGGAGGAGGGGGACCCATGCTGACCCTGGGGATGGATACGTCCGGGAAGACCCTGTCTGTGGCCCTGGCCAAGGACAGGACAATCCTGGCTGAATATTCCCTTGCCCTGGGCTACCAGCATTCGGTAACCTTCCAGCCCCTGGTCCAGGAGATTCTTCAGCGCACTGGTTTTCAGCTTCCTGACATCGGCCTCTTCGCTCTGGCGACCGGGCCCGGCTCCTTTACCGGCATCCGGATCGGCCTGGCTTCCGTCAAGGCCATGGCCTACGCGGTGGGCGCCAGGACGGTCGGCATCTCTTCCTTGCGGGCCCTGGCGGAATCGGCCGGCCCCTTCCCCGGCTTGACCCTGCCTGTCCTGGACGCGCGGGGGGGCCGGGTCTATTCCAGCCTCTACCGGGCAGGTGAGGAACTGATCAGCGAAGGACCCCGGTCCATCCCCGACCTCCTCCTGGCCCTGGCGGCTGCCGCCAGGCCGGATGAGCCGGTCCTGGTGACAGGGGATGGCCTCCCCCTGCTCCAGGAATCGGATCCGGGCCCGGATCTCCTGGCCACACAGCTGGTCTTCGCCCCGCCCCACCTCCGTTATATCCGGGCCTCCGCGGTGATCGGCCTGGCCCTGGAGGATCTGGCGGGGGGAGGGCAGGCGACCGACCCCTTTGATTTGGAGGCCCGCTACCTCCTTTCCTCCTCCGCCGAACGGGCCAGGGGGGAAGAAGATGCCTGAAAAGGCGGGCTGGCGGGTGCGGAAGGCGGTCCTGTCCGACCTTGACAGGCTGGTGGAGATCGAAGGGCTATCCGACCCTCCGCCCTGGTCAGCAGAGGCCTACCAGGACTATCTGGAAGGAAAACCGGACAAGCTGGCCCTGGTGGTCTGCCGCCAGGGCGAAGGGCTGGCGGTTGGCCTTGTCCTGGCCCGCCTGCTTGGCCGGGAGCTGGAGATCCTCAAGATCGCCGTCGGTCCCGGTGAGCGGCGGCAGGGGCTGGCCTCCCTCTTGCTGGCCCAGCTGGTCAGGGAGGCGGAGGAAGCCGGGGCAGGCCGGATCATGCTGGAGGTCCGGGAGGAGAATAAGGCCGCCAGGCAGCTCTATCAGAAGTTGGGTTTTGAGGAGGTCGGAAGGCGGGAGGCTTACTACCCGGACAGCAGGGAGGCGGCCATACTTATGGACGCGACCCTGGCTTCATTAGGGATAGTTGACAATAAACAGGCCCGTGGGGCGGATTGACCTTGTTCAATCCATAATTGACTTGCGAGGGGGCCAATCCGTATACTGGAGCCACCCCGACTGAATTGGCAGGCGCTGTCATTTTTTGGAGGATCGCCATGTTAAAGGAAAACGTTGTCTTTCACTGTAAAGAGGAAACGATAATGAAAGCGGTAGCGATGCTGATTCAGATCTCTTCCGGTTTCAACGCCAGCATTTATATTTCGAAAGACGGACGCCGCGCCAACGCGAAAAGCCTCTTGGGTGTCCTGTCACTCGGCATCTCCGACGGTGATCATCTTGTGATCACGGCGGACGGTGATGACAGTGGCAGCGCGATCAGCGAATTGATGGACTACATGGGGCCCGTTATGGCCTAGGCCCCGGATCTTATGCGGAATCGAAGTGGCCGTCAGAAAGGAGATTGTCTCCCGGATGACGAAGCAGAGTAAACAAAGCAATCATTTTAACGCACAACTCGAATTGGTACCTGAAGAACCCGGCGTCTATCTCATGCGTGACGCGTCGGGTTCTGTTCTCTATGTCGGCAAGGCCAATTCACTCCGCCAGCGGCTGAGGAGCTACTTTGCCCCCAAACCGGCCGTAGACCGGCGGATCGCCTCCATGATCGCCAAGATAGCCTCCTACGATACCATCCTTTGCGCCAACGAACTGGAAGCGCTTGTCCTGGAGGCGACCCTGATCAAAAGGCATAAGCCCCCCTACAACATCCTCATGCGGGATGACAAGGAATATCCCTACATCCGGGTCACCTTGCAGGAGGATTTTCCCCGGGTTCTCAAGGCCTTCCGGGTCGGTCCCGATGCCGAGGAGGGGGCCCGCTACTACGGTCCCTGGCTGGCCGGTGACGTCAACAGGGCCCTGAAGGTCCTTGAAGCTGTCTTCCCCTTGCGCGACTGCAACCGGGACCTGCCAAGGGATATAGGCAAGGAGCGACCCTGCCTCAATTACCACATCGGCCGTTGCCTGGCCCCCTGCGCCGGGCAGATCTCCAAGGAGGACTACCGGGGGATTGTGGAGGAGGTGCTGGCCTTCCTGGATGGGAGGACGGACGAACTGATCAAGGACTTCCACCGCCAGATGACAGAGGCGGCGGAAAAGCTGGATTTCGAGCGGGCGGCCCAGCTGAGGGGGAGGTGGCAAGCCCTGACCCGGCTGCGGGAGGAGCAGCGGGTGGTCGACCAGAGGGGGGGCGAGCGTGATGTCCTGGGCCTGGCCCGGAATGGCAAGGAGGCCGCCATCACCAAGCTTGAGATAAGGGACGGCAGGGTAACCGGTTCCGTCAATGTTTTTGCCCAGGACCAGGGTGGGGAGGACGGCGATTATCTCTCCGCCTTCATCCAGGAGCAATACCGGTCGGCTGGCCGGATACCCCGCGAAATAATCATCCCGGCCGAGCTCTCCGATCAGGAGCTTTTGACCCGCTATCTGCGTGACCGGCGGGGCAAGGCGGTCGACCTCATCCGGCCCCGGCGGGGTCAGAAACGGGCCCTGGCCGACATGGCCCGCTATAATGCCGAAAAAGCGCTCGAGAGACGGGCCCTGTCCCGGGGCTCCGACCCCCGGGCCATTGAGGCCACCTTGCAATACCTGGGGGAATTGACAGGGACGGCCGGAGCGCCCGTCCGCCTGGAGGCTTACGATATCTCCCATCTGGGCAAGGGGGACCGGTCGGGCTCCATGGTGGTCTTCCGGCATGGCCGGCCGGAGCGTTCCGCCTACCGGCATTTCACCATCAAGGGTTTTGAAGGGATTGACGATTATCTCTCCTTGAGGGAGCTTTTGGAAAGGCGGCTGGCCCGGCTGGAGGACGGTGGCTTTGGATCCCGGCCCGACCTCATCCTGGTGGACGGCGGGCGGGGTCAGGTCTCGGCAGCCCGGGAGCTGGCGGCAAGGGAGGGGATCCCCCTGGCCGGCCTGGTCAAGGATGACAGGCATCGGACCCGGGGACTGGTTCTTCCGAGGGGTCCTATCGTGGAATTATCGCCGTCGGCCCTGTCGGATGAAGAACTGGCGGGCGAGACGGATGAGGAGAGGGCCCGGAGGCTGGGTCTGCTCCACCTGCTTTCCTCCATCCAGGATGAGGCCCATCGCTTTGCCCTCCGCCACAATGAACAGCGCCGGCATAAGCGGGCGACCCGGTATAAGTTGGAAAGCATTAAGGGGGTCGGCCCGGCCAGGAGGAAAATACTCCTGACGGCCTTTGCTTCCACCAAGAAGATCTCGGAAGCCTCCTACGAGGAGCTGGCGGCCGTTCCCGGGATCCCGGAACAGGTGGCTCGGGCGGTTTTTGACCATTTCCACCAGGAAAGCGCGGAAGGCGGTGCCCCGTGAAATTATTCGCCATAGCTGACCTCCATCTGGCGGGCGCGGTCGACAAGCCCATGGCTATCTTCGGGGCCCGGTGGGAGAATCATGTGGAGCGGCTCAAGGACAACTGGGAAAGCCAGGTGGGGGAAGGGGACACGGTCCTGGTTGCTGGCGACATCTCCTGGGCCAATTCCCTTGAGGAGGCCCTGCCCGACCTCTTCTGGTTGGACAACTTGCCCGGCCGCAAGATCCTCCTCCGGGGCAATCACGATTACTGGTGGTCGACCCTCCGCAAGATCCAGGAATTTTGCGAAGAACAGGGGCTGAAAAGCCTCCACTTCCTTCGAAACGATGCTCGCAGGGAGGCGGGCTTCCTGATCGCCGGAACCAGGGGTTGGCTCCTGCCCACGGACGGGGATTACAGCCAGCAGGACGAAAAGGTCTTCAGGCGGGAGGGTATCCGGCTCGGCCTATCCCTTAAGGCCCTCCACAGGCTGAGGCAGGAAGGGGGCGGCCAGGAAGCGGCCATCGCCCTCTTCCACTACCCGCCGATCGATGAAGAGGGGCAGCCATCGGCCCTGAGCCAACAGCTGGAGGAAGCTGGCATCCAGGTCTGCCTTTTCGGACATATCCATCACAGGGTTCCCTACTATGAAAGTCAGCCGCTTGTCGGCGGTATCCGTTATATAATGGTGGCGTCCGATCAGTTGCGCTTTTGTCCGCTCCTGATCGGGGAGGACGGGCAATTCCAGCAGGATTTCGACGGAGGGGACTGATATGCCGAAAAGTATGACAGGCTACGGGAGCGGCCAGGCGGGCCGGGAAGGACGGGTCATCCGGGCTGAGTGCCGTTCTGTCAACCATCGCTACCTGGATCTGTCCATCCGCCTGCCCTCACGGCTGGCTGCCTTTGAACCCCTGGTGCGTGGCTTGGCCCAGGAGGAACTCGGCCGCGGCCGGGTTGAGATCCGGGTCACGGATGAATCAGCCGGTGCCCCCGGCCGCGAATTGTTGCTTGACCAGGAGCTGGCGGCAGCCTATGCCGCCTCCTTGGAGACACTGGCGGCCATCACCGGTAAGCCAGCCCAGGATCCCTGCGCCATCCTGGCGGCCCAGGCCGGGATTTTTACCCTGGCTGAAGGTGGGGAGGATGAGGCGGTTCTGGAGGAGCTTATCAGCCAAGCCGTCCGGACAGCCCTTGAAGCCTTGAACGGGACCCGCTTGGAGGAAGGAAAGCGGCTGGCGGCGGATTTGCTTGAAAAGAGTCAGGAACTCCGTGCCCAGCTGGCCACGATCGTCGAAAGGGCTCCGGAGGTTCCCCGCCTCTACCGGGAGAAACTCCTGGCCAGGGCAGAGGAATTGTTTGAGGAGGAGCGGCCGGAGTGGTATAGTGACCAGCGACTCTTCGCGGAGACGGCTATCTTTGCGGACCGGGCTTCCATTGATGAGGAGACCACCCGCCTGGCGGCGCACCTGGATGCCTTGGAGGCGGCCTTGTCTTCAGAACTTCCGGCCGGTCGCCAGCTCGATTTTTTAATCCAGGAGATCTTCCGGGAAATAAATACCATCGGGTCAAAGGCCAATGATCTTGAATTGACACAGACTGTGGTAGAGGCCAAAACCTTGATCGAAAAAATCCGCGAACAGGTACAGAACCTGGAATAAGGGGAAAAGCATGGCATACGAGATGATCTCTATCGGATACGGAAATTTCATCGCCCAGCCGCGTTTGATTGCCGTTGTAACCTCGGATTCAGCGCCGGCCAGGCGCCTGGTCCAGGACGCGCGTGACCGGTTCGCGCTCATCGACGCGACGGGCGGCAAGAAGACGCGTTCGGTCCTGATTATGGACAGTGACCACGTGGTCTTATCGGCAATCGAGCCGGAATCGCTCCTGACAGGCTTGGTATCAGCGGATGAATGAGGGGAAAGCCATGGCGACTTTTGAGCAGGGCCTGGAGGAAAAGGGACTTCTGATCGTTATCTCAGGGCCCTCGGGTGTGGGGAAGAATACCGTCATTGACGCGCTGAGGGAGGAAGACTCCCGCCGTTTCCATTCTGTATCCATGACGACCCGGGAACCAAGGAAGGGTGAGGAAAACGGTGTCGCCTACCATTTCACGACAAAAGAGCGCTTTGAGGCCCTGATCGGGCAAGGCGAAATCCTGGAATACGACACCTACTGTGGCCAGTATTATGGAACGCCCAAGGCGCCGATCGAAAGGCTGGTCCGGGACAGGATCGATGTCCTGCTGGACCTGACCATCAAGGGGGCCATCGAAGTCAAGAGAAACTTTCCCAATGCCGTCACCGTCTTCCTCACAGCCCCTTCGGAAGAAGCCCTCAGGGAGCGGCTTCGGGCCCGGGGAACTGAGACGGAAGAAGCCATTGACAGCCGCTTGCGGGCCGCCCGCAAGGAACTTATGGAGCTTGGACAGTTCGATTACTGGGTGATCAATGACAGGGTGGCGGACGCGGCCGCTGATGTGAGCGCCATCATCCGCGCTGAGAAACGGCGTGTCCGGCGGAATTTTGTTGACGAAAGAGGCCCTGAAACGCTATAATCTATGGCGTTGTCGTTTTTTATAGTTGAAGCGGCTTGACAGCCTTACTTGAATAGGAGTTACCCCATGTTGACACATCCCTCAACAGAAGCCCTCTTGCCAATGGCGGAGAACCGCTATGTCCTGGCCATGCTGGCGGCAAGAAGGGCCCGTCAGCTGACCGCAGGCGCCTGTCCCACCTTTGAGACGGAAACGCCCAACCAGGTGACGCTGGCCTGCGAGGAAATCGGAGCCGGGTCCGTCGTCTACCGCTATGGCAAGCTGGATGTCATTATCCCCGAACACCCCTTGATCATCGCGGCCCGTGAAGCCGCCCTGCGTGAAGCCCGCGCCAAGGAAGAGGAGGAAAGGCTGGAGGAGCAGAGCCGGATCATGCGGCAGATCGACCGCCAGCCCGGAGAAGATGTCTTTGAACAAGCCGGTATTTCGGCGGAAGACGCCTCCTTGATCGCCGAGCGACTGATCAGCCACGTGGCCCAGCTCGAAAAAGAGGAGATGGAGGCGGCCGGCCAAGCGGAGGCAGAGGCTGAGGAAGACCCGGCTGGGGAAGGCCCGGCAGGGGACGAGGCTGAAGGGGACGAGTAAACCCGCAGGACGGTTCCCGGCTTCTTGGCCGGACCGGGCGAACAGGAGAGTGAATGGCTAAGTCGGAACACGCGCTCGCGAGCATTGTCGCCCTTTGTGGCAACAGAGGTTTTATCTATCAGGGTTCAGGAATCTATGGGGGCCTGGCCAATTCCTGGGACTACGGCCCTTATGGAACTACATTGAAACAGCGGATCAAGGCGGCCTGGTGGAAACGCTTCGTCGAGACCTGCCCTTTGAATGTCGGCCTGGATGCCGCCATTTTGATGAATCCACAGGTATGGATGGCCTCCGGACATGTGGAGGGCTTCTCCGATCCCATGATCGATTGCAAGAATTGCCGGGCCCGGTCACGGGCCGACCAGATGATCGATGACTGGAACCGGGAAGAGGGGATTGAAATGGCCTCCGACGGTTGGACCAACGACCAGTACCTGGCCTATATCCGGGAACACGCGATCAAATGCCCGGCCTGTGGTGAACAGGATTTCACCGATGTCCGGCACTTCAACCTCATGTTCAAGACCTTCCAGGGGGTGACGGAGGACAACCTGTCCCAACTCTATCTTCGCCCCGAAACCGCCCAGGGCATCTTCGTCAATTTCAGGAATGTCCAGAGGACCTCCAGACGCAAGCTGCCTTTTGGCATCGCCCAGATCGGCAAGGCCTTCCGCAATGAAATCACCCCGGGGAATTTCATCTTCCGGACCCGTGAATTTGAGCAGATGGAACTGGAGTTTTTCTGTGAACCGGGGACGGACCTGGAATGGTTTGAATACTGGCGGACCTTCAGCCACCAGTGGCTGATCGACCTGGGTATTGATGAGGATAATCTCCGTTTCCGTGACCACAGCAAGGAGGAACTCTCCTTCTATTCCCTGGCCACGACCGATATCGAATACCTCTACCCCTTCGGCTGGGGGGAGCTGTGGGGTATTGCCGACAGGACCGACTACGACCTGAAGCAGCACATGGAGCACTCCAAGGAAGACCTCCGTTATTTCGACCCCGAAAAGAATGAAAAATACATTCCCTATGTGGTTGAGCCCTCGCTCGGCGTCGACCGCCTGGTCCTGGCCGTCATCTCGGAGGCCTATGACGAAGAGCTGCTCGAAGATGGCGAAACCCGTACCCTCATGCGCTTCCCGCCCGCCCTGGCACCCGTGCAGATTGCCGTACTTCCCCTGTCCAACAAGTTGCGCCAAGGCGCGGAGTCCCTCTACCAGCAACTGGTCCAACACTATCTTTGTGAATACGACGATCGCCAGTCGATCGGTCGACGTTACCGCCGTCAGGATGAAATCGGAACGCCCTATTGCGTGACCTATGATTTCGAGTCAGAGGAGGATCAGGCCGTGACCATCCGCGAGCGCGACTCCATGGAGCAGATCCGTCTGCCCATAGACCAGCTCGTCGATTACTTCTGCGGCAGATTTGACTTACCTTGACACCATACTGTTTAAGCCACGGGCAACTTGAGCCGCGGCTTGATGGATACCAACCTTAGGAGGATTTGAGATGACGAAATACGTCTATATGTTTGCGGAAGGCGACGCGTCCATGCGGAACCTGCTCGGCGGCAAAGGGGCTAACCTGGCTGAAATGGTTGGCCTGGGCCTGCCGGTACCCAACGGATTTACCGTGACGACCGAAGCCTGCAACCGCTATTACAGCGACGATAAGACCATCGCGCCTGAGATCCAGGCCGAAATTTTTGAATCGCTGGCCCAGCTGGAGAAAGAGTCGGGCAAGGTATTTGGCGACCCTGAAAAGCCCCTGCTCCTATCGGTCAGATCGGGTGCCCGGGCCTCTATGCCGGGCATGATGGATACTGTCCTGAACCTGGGGCTCACGGATGAAGTCGCCCAGGGCCTGGCTGAAATCTCCGGCAACCGCCGCTTCGTCTTTGACAGCTACCGGCGCTTTATCATGATGTTTTCCGATGTGGTTATGGGTATCTCCCGCAGCCATTTCGAGGAGGCTTTCGACGCTGTCAAAAAGGAGCGGGGCCTGGAGGATGACCTGGACCTGACTGCGGATGACCTGGAGCGGATCTCCCTTGAATTTGAGAAGATCTACCAGAGGGAGAAGGGGGAGCCCTTCCCACAGGATGTCACGACACAGCTGATCCTGTCCGTGGAGGCCGTCTTCCGTTCCTGGAATACCGAACGGGCCATCTACTACCGGCAGATGCACAATATCCCGGCCCGCTGGGGCACGGCCGTCAACGTACAGGAAATGGTCTACGGCAACATGGGCGAAAGCTCAGGTACCGGTGTCGCCTTTTCCCGTAACCCGGCCACCGGTGAAAACAAACTCTACGGCGAGTATTTGATGAACGCCCAGGGCGAGGATGTGGTGGCGGGGGTCAGGACCCCCTTCCAGATCGAGCACCTGAAGGAGCAGATGCCCGAAGCCTACCAGCAGTTCCTTGAGATATCCAGGATGCTGGAGCGCCATTACGGCGACATGCAGGACCTGGAGTTCACCATTGAAAACGGTAAGCTCTTCATCCTGCAGACAAGAAACGGCAAGCGGACGGCCATGGCCGCCCTGCAAATAGCTGTCGATATGGTCGCCGAGGGGCTGATCTCCCGTGAGGAGGCCCTCCTCAGCATTGATCCCAGACAACTGGACGCCCTCCTGCACCCGGCCTTTGATGAGAAGGCCCTGGCTGCCGCCACCCGTGTGGCCAAGGGGCTGCCTGCCTCACCGGGCGCGGCGACGGGCCAGATTGCCTTTACGGCAGAACAGGCCACGGCAGCCAAAGAAGCCGGCCGGCCTGTCATCCTGGTCCGAGAGGAGACCTCTCCCGAGGACATCCAGGGTATGGCCGCGGCCGAAGGCATCCTGACCTCCCGGGGCGGCATGACCTCGCATGCGGCGGTTGTGGCGAGGGGCATGGGCAAGTGCTGTGTCTCCGGCTGTTCGGAAGCCATCATCAACGAAAAAAACAACAGCATGACCATCAACGGCCAGGTCTTCGGTCCCGATGATTTCATTTCATTGGATGGATCGACCGGCCTGATCTACGCGGGCAGCATCGCGACCCGTGAAGCGGAGATGTCAGGCAATTTCCAGACCATCATGGAGTGGTCGGATGAGATCAGCGACATGACCGTCCGCACCAACGCGGATACCCCCCATGACGCCCAGGTCGCCCTTGACCTCGGCGCCCGGGGCATTGGCCTGACCCGGACGGAGCATATGTTCTTTGAGGCGGACCGGGTCTTCCTCTTCCGCCAGATGATCGTGGCGAGGACGGAGGAGGACAGGCGCAAGGCCCTGGCCAAGATCAAGCCTATGCAGCAGGAGGATTTCCTGGGCCTCTTCCGGGTCATGGACGGCAAGCCTGTCATCATCCGACTGCTTGACCCCCCCCTGCATGAATTCCTGCCTACGGCGGATAATGAGGTCAGGGACCTGGCCAAGGAACTGGGGATCAGCTATGAGCGCCTCCAGGAGATCATAACCGAGCTCCATGAGCTCAACCCCATGCTGGGTCACCGCGGCTGCCGCCTTGCCGTCAGCTATCCGGAGATCGCCGAGATGCAGACGGAAGCTATCATCAGCGCAGCCCTGGAAGCACAGGCTGAAGGGATTGAAGTCCTGCCGGAGATCATGGTCCCCCTCATCTGTGAGGTCAAGGAGCTTGAATATCTGAACGGCTTCATCAAGTCGACGGCGGACCGCCTGATCAAGGAATCCGGCAACTCCCTCAAGTACTGGGTGGGGACCATGATTGAGATCCCCCGGGCCTGCATCACCGCGGACCAGATTGCGGAGGAGGCGGATTTCTTCAGCTTCGGGACCAACGATTTGACCCAGATGACTTATGGCCTGTCACGTGACGATGCCGGCAAGATCCTGGAGGCCTACTACCAGGCCGGTATCTTCGAGGTCGATCCCACGGCCCAGCTTGACCGGGTCGGGGTCGGCGCCCTCATGAGAATGGCGGTTGACCTTGGCCGCAAGGCCAAGCCTGATCTCGAATTGGGGATCTGCGGCGAACATGGGGGAGAACCCTCCTCCGTCGAATTCTGCCAGATCGCGGGGCTTGACTATGTCTCCTGCTCGCCCTACCGGGTGCCGATCGCCCGCCTGTCGGCGGCCCAGGCAGCCCTGAGATACCCGCGCAAGTAGAGTCAAAGACATCCAATTTTTAAGCCGGGCGGTTTGGGCAGGCCTTGAAAGCCTTCCCCAAACCGCCCTTATCCTCTATATTGACCGGGTGAGGTGGAGGCCATGGACTATTATCAGGCAGAGGCGCGGGGTCGTATCCCGGAACTTGATTTCCTGAGGGGTTGCGCGCTCACCCTTATGATGTTCCACCATCTGATCGGGGATCTCTACGATTTCTACGGGGTGGAGGCGGTGGCCTTCCAGCACGACTATTGGTTCTACTATATTGGCCGGCCCCTGGTCCTTATCGTCTTCCTCACCGTGTCGGGCGCCAGTTCCCGCTTCTCGCGAAATGGTCTGAAACGGGGCATCCGCATGGTCATCTTCGGGATTATCGCGACGGCCCTCAGCATCTTCGTCGACGGTATGGCCGGTACGGGCCTCCTCCTCTTCAATGTCATCCACGTCGTCGCCTTGTCCACGGTGGTCTATGCCCTGATCGAGCTGGGGGCAGGCAGGTTGGGCTGGATCCCCCCTCCGGGGGAGGAGCTGACCGACAGGCACAGGCCCCATCTTTACGTTGGACTGCTCATCATACTGGGTGTCCTGGGCGTCTTCACCTCCGCCCTGATCGACCCCCTCCTGCCGGCTGTATCTGGCAATCCCTTTTTGGTCATTCTGGGCTCCTCGGCCCGGGGCGTCCACCAGCTGGACCAGATGCCCCTCTTCCCCTGGCTGGGTTTTTTCCTGGTCGGATCGGCTCTGGGGCATACCCTCTACGCGCCCGGTCTCCCCCTCACCAAGGGGAGGGGGAAGGTCTACAGGCTGGGGCGGCCTATCCGTTTCTTTGGCCGCCACTCACTCTGGGTCTACTTTGTCCACCAGCCCCTCTTCCTCTTCCTGCTCTGGTTGCTGAGCAAGGCCGGTATTCTTTAGGGGAGGGTCCGGCGTGGCTTTCATCCTTGAAATGAGAGGGCACAGGGAATTCGCCGCCCTGGCCGATATTGTCCGGGCCTTTTTTGATTCCGCGAAAAAAGAGGGCGATTCGCTGCTGACAGCGGATTGCGACTTGCCGCTTCATCTCTATTCCTCAGTCGAGCCAGCGGTCAGCCTTGAGGAGGCCAGGGCCGCTTCGAGAAGCGGTCGTTCCGATCGCCTGGTCAGGGTGACGACCGGCCCCTGCCAAGGGGAGCCATCTGAGGTCAGGGGTGTGACGGAAGAGGTCCCCCTCCACGAGGTCAGGCGGGTCTTGAAACGTCAGCTCTACCTGGTCCTGGAAGAGGCCAGGCAGCTGAGTTTCCCCTGGGGAAGCCTGACAGGGGTCAGGCCGACCCGGATTGCCCTTGATCTGATCCGGGAAGAGGGCAGGGAAAAGGCAGAAGAGGAGCTCGTCGACAGCTGGCGACTTTCCCCGGCCAAGGCCCGGCTGGCGGTTGAGACCACCCTGGCCGAGGAGGCCATCCTGGCCGGTATGGGGGAGGGGGAGAGCCTACTCTACGTGGGCCTTCCCTTTTGCCCTGGCCGCTGCCTCTACTGCAGCTTCATCACCCAGGACGCGGCCCGGCAGGCGGACAGCCTGGGGGCCTATGTCGAGGCGGTCATCCGGGAGGCCCGGGGCCTTTTCCAGGGTCAAAAGGGGGGGCAGATTGCCGCCGTCTATTACGGCGGGGGAACCCCCACCAGCCTGCCGGCGCCACTTTTTGAGCGCTTCCTCCAGGGAGTCCTGGAATGGGTCCCCCTGGCCGCCGGCGCGGAAATGACTATGGAGGCCGGCCGGCCCGATACCCTGGACCGTGAAAAACTGGAAATCATCCGGAAGTACAAGTTCAGCAGACTTTGCATCAACCCCCAAACCATGCAGGAGGCTAGCCTGAAGCGGATCGGCAGACGTCACACGGTGGAGGAGACGGTCGAGGCCTTCCATCTGGCCCGGTCCCTGGGCTTTGACGACATCAATATGGATCTTATCGCCGGCTTGCCCGGAGAGGAGGGAGCCGACCTCCTGGACTCACTCGAACAATTGATAAGCTTGGGTCCTGAACACATCACCCTCCACAGCCTGGCCGTCAAGCGGGGCTCCTATCTGGACAGGCTCCTCCTTGACCGGCAGATCTTCCTGCCCGATAGGGCCCTGATCGAGGCAGTCGAGGAGGCTCAGGAGAGCCTCCGCCGGCACGGTTACCGGCCCTACTATCTCTATCGTCAAAAGAATTGCCGGTCCGGCCTGGAGAATACGGGCTTCAGCCGGACGGGCGGCTCCCTCTACAATGTCGCCATGATGAGTGACCGGGTCCCTGTCATAGGCCTGGGGAGTGGCTCGACCTCCAAAGTTATCCTAGAGGACACGGCCCGCCGCCTCCACAATCCCAAGGATCTCCTCCTCTACATCGATCGGGTCGAAGATCTGATCGGGAGGAAAACCGCTCTATTTTCCCTTTGATCACACAAATTCAAGCAGGATGATATCAGGCCGGGCGAAGAAACGGGCGTGGATATGGACCGTGCCCAGTCCGGCGCTGACGATCATGGCCAGGTCCTCACCGAGCGTGTAGCGGCCCCGCCAATAGCGCTTGGCGCCGGCCGGCCGGATAAGGGGGAGGCCAAAGAGGGTGACCTGGCCGTAGTGGGAGTGGCCGGCCAGGACCAGGCCCGGTCCGCGGGCGGGCAGGACCTGGGGGAACCAGTCTGATTCATGGACCAGGTAGAGGGTGAAGGGGTTTTCCCCCGCTTTCATTGCCTGGCCATAGAGACTTGATTCATCAAGAAAGGCTTGGCCGTGATGGGTATTGGCGAAGG
>CAZAKT010000019.1:0-1240 GCA_964486135.1 uncultured Mageeibacillus sp. | reverse complement strand
CCATAGAGACTTGATTCATCAAGAAAGGCTTGGCCGTGATGGGTATTGGCGAAGGCCCAGACGGGGAGGCCGGGCAGGGGCAGCCTCTCATTTTCAAGAAAGCTGAAACCGGCGGATCCGAGAAGGTCCGTCACCCAGCGGCGGAAGCGGGGGGCCTCGACGTCATGATTGCCGTAAAGAGCCCACTTGCCCAGGGGCGCCTCGAGTCCAGCCAGAGCCTGGGTGACCAGGTCGCGAAAAGCCTCATCCCAAAGGGGGGTGGCCTCCTCTACCAGATCCCCTCCAAAGACGATGACGTCGGCATCCCTGTCCTTTATGGCCTTCATTTGACGGGCCAGTTTCCTCCGCCTTGTCGACCTTCCCACATGCAGGTCGGAGAAGAAGAGGAGGGTCTTGCCCCTGAAGGGGTGTTGAGGGTCCAGGGGGATGGCGTAGCGCCTTGTCCGGATCCAGAGGGGTTCCAGGAAGAAGCCGTAGAGGAGGAGGACAGCCGCCGTGCCCGACAGGGTGAGAAGAATGATCAGCCACAAATTCATGAACACAAGACTACACGAGCAGGGCAGGCCCGCGCAAGAAGCTTTGTCCGCATTGAAAAGCCCGGGTCGGGGACCCGGGCTGTTTCCAACAGAGGATGGATGGATGTGCGTTGGTTGATGATCTTCTATCCGAGCAGGGCGAACTTCAGGATGAAGGCGGCTGCCAGGATGTACATGAGCGGGCTGATCTTCTTGAACTTACCCGCGATCAGGTTGATTAGGACGTAGAAGATAATCCCGAACATGATCCCGTGCGAGATGCTGTAGAAGAAGGGCATGGCGAAGAGGGTCACATAGGCCGGAAGGGCTTCCGACACGTCATTGAAGTCCACCTTGAGGATGGACGAGAGCATGAGGAAGCCGACATAGATCAGGGCGGCCGAGGTCGCGAAGGAGGGGATCGAGATGAAGATCGGTGAAAGGATGATGGCCAGCAGGAAGAGGACACCCGTGGTCAGGGCGGTCAATCCCGTCCGGCCGCCTTCGGCGACACCGGAGGCGCTTTCCACATAGGTGGTGACAGTCGAGGTCCCGGCTATCGCGCCGACAACCGTACCGACCGCGTCCGCCATGAGGGCACCTTTGATCCGGGGGAGCTTGCCGTCTTCGTCGAGCATATCAGCCTTGTCGGCGACCCCGATCAGGGTGCCCAGGGTGTCAAAGATGTCGACAAAGAGGAAGGAGAACATGATGATCAGGAAGTC
>CAZAKT010000018.1:34697-36287 GCA_964486135.1 uncultured Mageeibacillus sp. | reverse complement strand
CCACCACGGTCCGCTACGGACCCAGGGTGGATTCGCCCCTGGTCGGCAAGGGGGCTGCCCAGGTCCTGGTCGCCTTCGAACAGATGGAGGCCGTCCGCTGGAGCGACTGGTTGACACCCGACGGCCTTGTCATTGTCAATGACTACAAGATCAGGCCCCTCCCTGTCGCCTCTGGGGCCGCGGACTACCCCGAGGCCTGCCTTGAGGCCCTGTCCAAGGCCTACCGGACCGTCTCCCTGGATGCCGGCGGCCAGGCCTTGAAGCTGGGCAATGCCCAGGTTATGAACCTCATTATGCTGGGAGCCCTGGCCGAAGCGGCAGGGATGGGTGATTTCGACTGGGATAAGGCCCTGGAGGACCGGATTCCCCCCGAATATCTCGAGATCAATAAAAAAGCCTTTGAGGCAGGCCGGGCTGAGGCCCGGGCCGCCCAAGCTTGAAGGGAGCCGGTATGGCAGGCAAGGAAAAAATGGGCTATTGCTCGGAACGCACACTTGGATACGGCAGGCAGCGGTCAGCCATCCGGGAGCTCTTTGAATACGGCAGGATAAAGGCGGAGGAAGTCGGCCCGGAAAAAATCTTTGACTTCAGTATCGGTAACCCCAGCGTACCGCCCCCTCCCCCGGTCCATGAAGCCTTCCGAAGGCTCCTGGAAGAGGAGGATCCGATCCGGTTGCACGGCTACACCAGCGCCCCGGGAGACCCCCTTGTCCGCCAGGCCATCGCAGACCAGCTCAACGAGGAATTCGGTACAGCCTATGGAGCGGAGCACCTCTACCTGACCTGCGGGGCCGCCGCCGCCTTATCCGCCACTTTTCGCGCCCTGACGGTCAAGGGAGAAAAAAATGAGGTCCTGGTCCCCGCCCCCTATTTCCCCGAATACAAGTGTTTCGTGGAAGGGCACGGAGCTGACCTTGTCGCCGTCCCTTCCCGCTTGCCCGACCTGGGTTTGCCCCTGGAAGGCCTGGAAAATGCAATAACGTCATCAACACGTGCTGTCATCATTAATTCTCCAAACAACCCCACGGGCAAGCTTTATTCCGAAGAGGAATTAGAGGCCCTGGGCCGGCTCTTGGACCGCAAGGCCAAGGCTTTGGGCCATCCCCTCTACCTGGTCTCGGACGAGCCCTACCGGGAACTGGTCTATGAGGGCAGGAAAACCCCCTTCATCCCCAAGTTCTACCGGAACACCCTGGTCTGTTATTCCTACAGCAAGGCCCTCTCCATACCCGGCGAGCGGATCGGCTATGTCCTGGTACCCCCCGATCTTGACCACGCGGAGGATATCTACGCTGCCATCGCCGGCGCTGCCCGGGCCCTGGGCTATGTCTGCGCCCCCTCCCTGATCCAAAGGGTGGTCGGCGCCTGCGCCCGGGTCAAGCCGGACCTTGAGATCTATGACCTGAACAGGAAGACCCTTTATGAGGGCCTGACCGAGGCTGGCTACCGCTGTGTCAAACCGGATGGGGCCTTCTATCTCTTCGTGGAAGCGCCTGGAGGGGACGCGGCAGCCTTCTCAGACTTCGCCAGGCTCAACTACAATCTGCTGATTGTACCTTCCGAAAGTTTCGGCTTCCCCGGCTACCTCCG
>CAZAKT010000018.1:0-34597 GCA_964486135.1 uncultured Mageeibacillus sp. | reverse complement strand
AGCTTGCCCTCCTCAAACCAGGCAAATTCACGGATCCCCTGCTTTTCCAGATAGGCCAGGGTCTCCTGCATGTGTAGGCCATTCTGTTCCACATGATGGGCGTCGGAGCAGATGGAAAAATGGCGGCCGCCCAGTTCCCGGTAGCGGTTCAGGATGGCCGGGTCCGGCATGGCATCCTCCAGGGCGTAACCCTTCCGCTTCATGAGGGAGTTGACAGTCCCCACATTGATCTCCAGGACCTGGCCATTCTTCTCCATGACCCGGAAGAGGCGGTCAAAGGCCTCGGGCGCATGTTCATAGAGCATCTTCGATTCCCTTTCCGGGGCATAGCGGGAGAAGAAATCGTAATGACCGACAATTTTTGCTTCTGACAGGTCCTCGGCAGAGTCGGCGATGGTATGAATTACCTCGGTATAGGTCTTGTGGAGGGCTGAGGTATAGATCTCATCCGGATGGGTATAGGGGTCGTGACTCCTGAAGAAATGCAGGGAGATGATGGCAAAGTCAAAGGGGTGGTTCCTGACCACCCGGTGAAGCCGGCCGCTTATCTCGGGCGCCCAGCCCAGTTCAATCCCGACCAGGAAGCCGGGTGGATCCTGGTCCTCCCTGGTGGAGGGCAGGCGTCTCAGCTCATAGAAGGCCTCCATATAGGCCCCGGGATCCAGGGCCCAGGGGGTTCCGTCCGCCATCTCGCTGTCAGGATCGTAGTGGTCGGAGATGGCAAACCCATGCAGGCCGCGGTCTGCGGCGCAGGCCATAATTTGTTGGTAGGATTGGGTCGCGTCGGGCGACCAGACTTTCAGATGGTTGTGGCTGTCAACAAGCTTCATGCTTCCCTACCTATTCCTGCCCGCAGGATTTCCCGCGGAGGTAGCCGTCCTTCAAGGTCCAGAGCTCGTCCGAGAGATCGACATAGTACTCCTGGGGATTCTCAAAGCGTTTCAGGGAATCCCAGAGGGTATCCAGCTGACCCTGGCAGAAGGCCCGGGTCTCCTCGATGTCGCGCTTGCGGTAGCAGGATACCCCCTCCTTAAAGAGGGGCTCCAGGAGGGGCAGGGCCTGGAAGTCGGTCAGGGTCTTCCTCTTCCAGGTGTGGTAGGGGTCGAAGATGGTAAGGGGCTGGCTGTCGTCCAGGCTTTCCCCCGCCAGGGTGATCAGGTCGGCCTCCACCTGGCCTGTCTGGCGGTCATAGAGCCTGTAGACCATCTTCTCACCCGGATTGGTCACCTTCTCAGGGTTGTCGGACAGTTTCATCCGCGGCACGGATACCCCGTCCTTCTCAATGGCCGATAACTTGTAAACCCCGCTGAAGACGGGTTCATTGCGGGAGGTGATCAGGCGTTCGCCGACGCCGAAGGAATCGATCTTTGCCCCCTGATGGAGGAGGTCGCGGATGAGATACTCATCGACTGCGCTGCTGGCCGTGATGGTGCAATCGGTCAGCCCCGCCTGGTCCAGCATCTCCCGGGCCCCTATGGAGAGGTAGGCCAGGTCCCCTGAATCGATCCGGATGGCCTTCAGCCGCTTGCCCTGGGGTTCCAGGACCTCCCGGCTGGCCTTGATGGCGTTGGGTACCCCGCAATGGAGGGTATTATAGGTATCGACCAGGAGCTGGCAATCGTCCGGGTATTCCTTGGCGTAGGCAGCGAAGGCCTGGTACTCCGTCTCAAAGGCCTGGACCCAGCTGTGGGCCATGGTCCCCAGGACAGGGATCTTGAAACGCTCACCGGCCACCGTGCAGGAGGTGCCTGCCACACCGGCGATATAGGCGGCGCGGGCGCCCAGGATGGAGGCGTCCGCCCCCTGGGCCCGACGGGCCCCGAACTCCAGGATGGGTCTCCCCTCAGCCGCCCGGACAATCCGGGAGGATTTGGTCGCGATCAGGCTCTGGTGATTGATGGTCAAAAGCACCATGGTCTCCACCATCTGGGCCTGGATGATGGGCCCCTTGACCTTGACAATGGGTTCCCCGGGGAAGATGGGCATGCCTTCAGGCACCGCCCAGACATCACACTTGAAGTCGAAATTTCTGAGATAGTCCAGGAAGCCGGGATCGAAACGGTTGAGCTCCCTCAGGTAGTCGATGTCTTCCTCCGTGAAGTGGAGGTTGGACAGGTATTCGACCAGCTGCTCGACGCCGGCCATAATGGCAAAACCCCCGCGTTCAGGGATATTGCGGAAAAACATATCGAAGACCGCTACCGTGTCCTTCATCCCCTGCTTGAAGTAGCCGTTGGACATGGTGATCTCATAGAAGTCGGTCAGCATTGATAAATTAAGATTATCGTCCCAGCCGTTCGCCATATAAAAAATCCTCCCTTGAATTACCCTCTATTATAGTACGGCCGTCCAGTCCGTCAGGAATCCACTGCCAGGTGGGCAAGTTTCCCTGCCCGTCTGGGGTCCTCATAGGGCCAGCAGTCCTGGCCGAAGAGTTGGCCGGCAAAGTAGATCCTTTCCAGGAGCAGGCCCTCCGGTGGCAGGGTGGGGCCGGCCCCCCGCCTGTCACGCGACTCAAGGAGCCGGGGAATGGCCTTTGGGTCGATCTTCCCCTGGCCAACCGAGACCAAGGTCCCCGCCAGTATCCTGACCATATGGTAGAGGAAGCCGTCGCCTGTGAAACTGAGGATCAATCGACCCGCCTCCTCTTCCACCAGGAGCTGGTGGAGGGTGCGGACCGGCCGCCTGGTCGGCGACCCCTGGTCCATGAAGGCGGTGAAGTCCTGCCTGCCGGTCAGGAAGGCAGCAGCCTCCCTCAGGGCGTCCATATCCAGATGCCCGGGCAGGTGGGCAGCCCGGTTCCGGTCGATAACGGGCCGGACGGGCCCGGTCGCCAGACTATAGCGGTAGGTCTTGCCCAGGGCGTCGTAACGGGGGTTGAAGGCCTGGTTGACCTCCCGGGTAGCGTGGACGGCCAGCTCAGGAGGGAGGCTGGTATTCCAGGCCAAGGCGATCCGGTCCAAGGGGATGGAGGTCTCTGAAAGAAAGGAAGAGACATGCCGGGCAGCCGACACGCCGGCATCCGTCCGGCTACCGGCCGTCAAGCGGATCCTTTCACCCGTCAAGGCCTGCCAGGCCTCTTCGAGGCACTGCTGGACCGTAGGAAACCCGTCCTGACGCTGCCAGCCAAAAAAGGCCGTTCCGTCGTATTCGGTCAGGACCGCGTACCTTCTTTTGACCTTCTCATTTTCCCTGGCTGAAAACACTTGAACCGTCCTGGAATCGCCTTAATAGGCGCTTGCCAGACCCATAATACCACTTAGGGAGGGCAGGAAACGGGGGCCGGCGATCGACAGGGTCAGGAGGCCTAGGACGGCGACGAAAAAGAGCAGGTCCATCAAGGAGAGATGGGCGGTATAAAGCCTGGTCCTCCCCTGCTCACCTTGATAGCAGCGGGCGTCCATGGCGACCGCCAGATCATCGGCCCGCCGGAAGCTGGAGATGAAAAGCGGCACCAGGATGCTGACCAGGCCGCGCATACGTCTGAAAGGCCCACCTGTGTCGTAATCGGCGCCCCGGGATGACTGGGCCTTCATCAGCTTGACCGACTCGTCCATAAGAGTGGGGACAAAACGGAGGGCGATGGACATCATCATGGCAAATTCGTGGACCGGGAAGCGGAGAAATCGCAAGGGGGACAAGAGACTTTCCAAGGCATCGGCTATGGCCAGGGGCGGGGTGGTCAGGGTCAGGAGAAGGGAGCTATTGATAACCATAAGGATCAGGCGGAGAGCGGTCATAAAGCCGGCGTAGAGCCCCTCAACCGTCAGGGTTAGGGAGCCTATCTGGGCGATCGCCCTCCCCGGCACGGTCAGGAGATTGAGGAGGACCGCAAAGAGGATGATGACGATCAGGGGTCTGACGCTGCGCAAAACAAGGAAAAAAGGAAGCCTGGACACCAGGAGGAGGCCGGCGGTCCAGAGGAAGAAGACGGCCAGGATCCTGGGGTCACGGATGGCCAGGGTCGCCACCATCATAAGGATGGCGGCCAGGAACTTGATCCGGGCATCAAGCCGGTGAAGCAGGGAGTCGCCCGGGATTGACCGGCCCAGCATACTCTTACGCATGGGCCTTCACCCCCGCCGCCGCCAGGAGGGCTCCTGCGGCGTCCGCCACACTGAAACGGGCCGTGTCGAGCTCAGGGAAGAGATCAGACAGGGCCTTGAGGAAGCGCCGGGGCGCCGGCATCTCCAAATGGACCTCCTCCAAGAAGGAAGTCTCTTCCGTAATTTCAGCCGGGCTTCCCAGGCCAGCGACCCGGCCCTCCTTCAAAATGACCAGACGGTTGGCAATCCGGGACAGGGTCTCCATGTCATGCGAGACGATGATCAGGGTGGCCCCCTCGGCAGACAGGGTCAGGAGATCGGCGAATAGCTCCTCGCAGGCTGCCGGGTCCAGGCCTGCCGCCGGCTCATCCAGTATGACGATATCCGGTTCCGCGGCCAGGACGCCGGCAATGGCCGCACGTCGGCGCTGGCCGCCGGATAATTCGAAAGGGGACCGGTCCAGGATCCCGGTAATGCCCAGACGGTCAGCGGCCCGAAGAACCGCCCGCTCAACCTCCTGGGGAGTCTTTTTCTGCTGTTTGGGGGCGAAGGCAATATCGAGCGCGACCGTCTCCTCGAAGAGCTGGTCCTCGGGATATTGGAAGAGGAGACCGACCTGGCGGCGGATATCCCGGATAACCTTCCTTTGTGACAGGTCCCGGCCTAATACAAGAACGGTCCCTGCCTCGGACGGGATGAGGCCGTTGAGGTGCTGGATCAGGGTCGACTTGCCCGAGCCCGTGTGGCCCGCTATACCCAGGACCTCCCCTCCCTCAACAGTCAGGCTGATATCCTCCAGGGCGGGAAGGGGTCTGCCCGTCTCTGAATCATAGGCATAGGACAGCCCATTGACCACGATGACCGGGGAGCGGTCCCCTCCTGTCCCTTCAAACTCTTCAGGTACAGGGGCAGGTGCTTTTGCCGGACGGCGGCCGGCAAGGGCGCTCCTTACGTAGTCAACCGCCCCATCGAAGTTTATGAGCTCTTCTGGGTCATAGGGAAGCCCCGTGGCCCGGCTGACGGTCTGGGCGATTTCAAGATGGGAGGGCACGGCCATCCCTTCCCCCCTAAGCCTGTCAACCTGGTCGAAGACCCGGGCGGGAATCCCCTCAAAGGCGATAGCACCGTCACTTATGACGTAAACATAGTCGGCGAGGAGGGCCTCCTCCATATGATGGGTGATCTGGATGACGGTCAGGCCAAAGCTCTGCCTCAGCTCCGAGATCAAGTCCCTGATCTCGGACCGGGCGGCCGGGTCCAGCATGGAGGTGGCCTCGTCCAGGATGATACAGTCGGGTCGCATGGCCAGGACTGAAGCCAGGGCCAATTTTTGTTTTTGCCCCCCTGACAACTCGTGAGGCGACCTGTCCCTCAAGTCGGACAGGCCGGTCACGACCAGGGCCTGGTCCAGCCGCCGGAAGATTTCCTCCCGGGGCAGACCCAGGTTGGAGGGTCCAAAGGTGATATCGTCCTTGACCGTGGTGCCTATGATCTGATTGTCCGGGTTCTGGAATACCATGCCGCATTGTCGCCTGATCTCATAGAGGGCGGCTTCGTCGGCCGTCAGTTTGCCGTCGACCCATACCTCCCCCTCATCGGGCAGGAGGAGTCCATTCATAAGGCGGGCTATGGTTGACTTCCCTGAACCGTTGCGGCCGATCAGGGCAATATGGGAAGCTTTTTCGACAGAAAAAGAAAGCCGGGAGACAGCCCGCACAGACGCTTGTCCCTGCAGGGCCCCATAGCTGAAGGAAACATCTCGAAACTCAATCACCTTACCCGACATCCTGCCCCATTTTACCAAATAAAAAGGACTTCCCCTGGCGAAGCACGCGGGAAGTCCCTGCCTTTGTACCGAAAGACCGGCTTGTCTTAGTCTACCAGCTCCAGGATAGCCATGGGAGCGGCGTCGCCCCGGCGGGGTCCCAGCTTGGTCAGGCGTGTATAGCCGCCGTTACGCGTGATGTAGCGGGGGGCAACCGTATTGAAAAGGTAGTTGACCGTATTGACCCGCCTACCTTTCTGGTCGTGCGTCTCGACCATGAAGGCCATAAGCTTCCGGCGGGCCGCCAGCCGTGAAGGCATATCGACCTGTACCGTCTTTGTCTTCCGCTCCCGCTCTACCACATCGTAGACGCGGTCATTCTTTGAGGTGGCCGTCCGGAGGACCTTACGTCCCTTGTCGTCCAGCTTGGCGCCTGAGACCATGATCTGGCGTGTCGTGAAGTTATTATGCTCCTTGACTGCCAGGGTGATCATCTTCTCGGCCAGGCGGGCGGCTTCCTTGGCCCTCGTCTCGGTCGTCGTCACCTTGCCTTCCACGATCAGGGTCGTGACCAGGTTCCTCAATATGGCCTTTCTGGCTGCGGATTCGCGTCCAAGTTTTCTATATCCGGGCATGGTAATGCACTCCTTTTACACAATTTCTCTTTATGACTGATCGGGATCGGCCAGTTCCAGGCCGTGGGCTCCCAGTTTCTCAACCAACTCATCGAGCGAGGTAGCCCCCAGGTTCCGGACTTTCATAAGGTCCTCCCGTGACCTGGCCACCAGGTCAGCGACCGTATGGATGTCCGCCCGTTTCAGGGAGTTGAAGATCCTGGTTGAAAACTTCAAGTCCTCGATCGGCGCGTCGTAGATGCTCTTTTCCTCTTCTTCGATGACCAGCGGCTCCTCACCTGGAACATTTTTATCATGGGTCATGGACAGGAAGAGATTGAGGTGGTCGATCAGGATTTCCGCCGCTTTGACCAGGGCCTCCTCTGCCGTAATCGTGCCATCCGTCCAGATTTCCAGCGACAGTTTGTCGTAGTCCGTGATCTGGCCGACCCGGGTGTCCTCCACCTGGAAATTGACCTTGCGTACAGGCGTAAAAATGGAGTCCATGGGGATGACACCAATGGGGGCGTTCATCTCCTTGTTCTGGTCGGCGCTCTTGTAACCGACACCCACGTTGAAGGTCAGGCCCATGAAGAGCGGCCCATCCCCATTCATGTGGGCGATGATCTGGTCCGGATTCACAATTTCCAGTTCGTCGCTCTGGTTGAATTCACCGGCGCGGACCGGACCCTTGAAGCCGGCTTCCTTGTTGATGAAGACCGTCTTGGGACCCTCTACGTGGAGGCGGGCCCGGATATCCTTGATGTTCAGGAGAATCTCAGTGACATCCTCAATAACACCGGGCACCGTCGAGTATTCCTGGAAGATCCCCTCGATCCTGACAGAGGTGGCGGCGCAACCAGGAAGTGACGACAGAAGGATGCGCCGGAGCGCATTGCCAAGCGTCGTACCGTAACCGCGCTCAAGCGGCTCCGCGACGAAAAGGCCATAGGTCTCGTCCTCTGAGTAGGATTTATATTCAATGCTCGTATTGGTCGCGTTTTGCAGTTCGATCATGGCAATCTCCTTGTCTCTTGAAGGGCTTTCGGATCCATTACTTGGAGTAGAGCTCGACGATAAGTGTTTCCTCGACATCGAGATCAATCTCATCCCGTTCCGGCACCCTCAGGACCGTACCCTTCAGCTGGTCGGCTTCAAAGGTCAACCAGTTGGGGACGATCGTGTTCGGCAGTTCATCGAAAACCTTGACTTGACGCGAATTCTCACGGACGGCTATTTCGTCACCAGGCGAGACATTCATGGAAGGAATGCTGGCCCGGCGGCCGTTGATATTGAAGTGGCCGTGGTTGACCAGCTGGCGGGCCTGGGCCCGGGTCGCCGTAAAACCCATCCGGTAGACGACATTGTCAAGTCTGAGCTCCAGCAGCTTCAGCAGGTTTTCACCGCTCTTGCCGGGCATCTTGCTGGCCCGGTCATAGGTGTTGCGGAATTGTTTTTCCAGGACTCCATAGACAAACTTGACCGACTGCTTGGCCCGGAGCTGGCGCCCGTATTCGCCCTCTTTGCGGCGGGATTGTTTCGGGTTCCGCTTTGATTTCTTATTTATACCCAGCATCTGAGGCGGCACTTCCAATGACCGGCTGCGTTTCAGGATGGGCGATCTGTCTTTAGCCATATAACTTGCTCTCCTCTTAGACTCTTCTGCGCTTGGGCGGCCGGCAGCCGTTATGCGGGATGGGTGTCACGTCCTTGATCATGACGATCTCAAGACCGCCCGTCGACAGGGCCCGGATAGCCGATTCCCGGCCCGATCCCGGTCCGCGGACGAAGACCTCAACCGTTCTCATCCCATGCTCCACGGCTTTTCTCGCCGCCTGTTCGGCAGCCAGCTGGGCGGCAAAGGGTGTCCCCTTGCGTGAACCCTTCATGCCCTGGGCCCCGGCGCTCGACCAGGAAATGACGTTGCCAGCGGGATCCGTAATCGTCACAATGGTGTTGTTGAAGGACGAATGGATATGAGCCGCTCCGCGTTCGATATTTTTGCGGTCCCGCCTTCTGGTGCGGGCAACCGGACGACCTTTTTTCGTTGCCATGGTTCGTCCCCCTTATCTCTTTTTCCTGGCCATAGTGCGCTTGGGTCCCTTGCGGGTACGGGCATTGGTCCGCGTCCGCTGTCCCCGGACGGGCAAGCCGACCCGGTGGCGCCGGCCGCGGTAACAGCCGATTTCCGCCAAGCGCTTGATATTCATGGCAGTTTCCCGGCGCAGATCACCCTCCACCGTGAAATGGTCTTCAATTGTCTCGCGGATGCGGGTTATCTCCTCATCCGTCAAATCACGGACGCGCGTGTCGGGATCAACTTCCGCCGCCACCAGAATTTTATTCGAGCTCGTGCGGCCAATGCCAAAAATGGCTGTCAGTCCGATCTCAACGCGTTTATTATTGGGCAAATCAACCCCGGCAATACGTGCCATGCGCTACCTCCAATTTACTCGCATACTTATTGGTTACAACAGGCAGTGAGATCCTGGTCCCGGATTTCGCCTGTTCTTGTCTATTTCTTTTTTTATCAAACAAGAGCTCCACGCTCCTAGCCTTGCCTTTGCTTGTGCTTCGGATCGCTACAGATCACCATGACACGCCCACGGCGCTTGATTACACGGCACTTCTCGCAAATTGGCTTGACCGAAGGTCTAACTTTCATGGTTCCTCTCCTTTTGTGCGGTCATATTCCGACGCACAGCTAATAATTTTAACCCGCACGCCTCTGAAAATCAAGATCTTACTTGGATCTCCAGATAATGCGGCCCCGCGTCAAATCATAGGGTGACAGCTCGACCGTGACGTGATCACCGTTGAGAATCTTGATGTAGTTTTGACGCAACTTGCCGGAAATGTGCGCGATCACCTCAAAACCATTCTCCAGGCGGACCCGGAAGACGGCGTTTGGCATGGTGTCGACGACCACTCCCTTAACTTCAATTGCTTCTTCTTTAGGCATCTTCTCCTCCGATCGCCTGAATCGTCACTCTATATCCCTGCCCTTGATCTCCGCCCACTGGGCGATCATTTTCCTGATCAAGGTCTTCAACTCACTCTCACAAAGATCCCCACTCAGAATATCTTCCAGGGCCCCGGCTTCGACCGCCCGGCCCAGCTTCTGGACATGCTTGGTATTCTTCAGCTTGGCGTCGACGTAGCCTCGGGTGCGTCCATCCGCCAAAAGCAGTCGCCTGTCCCCCTTGGACGCCAGGACCAGATAGTACCTTCCCCGGTCATGGCCTTTCACGGAAAGGACTACCATTCCCGGACTGAATAAGTCAGGCAGTGCCGGTTCACTTCTACTGTCCACCTCATCTACCTCCCGGACCGCCGGCTTTCAAGGCCGTCCGCGCTTAGGGTCAAGACCAGGGGTCCCTCCTCTGTAATGGCAAAGGTATTCTCATAATGTGCCGCTGGTTGCCCGTCCCGGGTCACAAAGGTCCAGTCATTCGCGGCCAGGGCGATTTCCCGCGATCCAAGCGTCACCATAGGCTCCAGGGCCAGGGTCATACCAACCGCCAGCCGGATGCCCCTTCCCCTTTTGCCGTAATTGGGCAGGTTGGGGGCCTCATGGAGATCCTGTCCGATCCCATGCCCCGTCAGCTCGCGGATGACGCCAAAACCGTGTGACTCACAGTGCTCCTGGACGGCAGCGGAGATATCACCCAGCCGCCTGCCCGGATAGGCCTCTTCCAGCCCCTTCCAGAAGGCTTCCTCAGTCACCTGGACCAGTTGCCGGACCCGGTCGGGGACCTGGCCGACAATGTAGGTACGGGCGGCGTCGCCGTGGTAGCCGTCCAGGTAGGCGCCGACATCGACGGAAACAAGCATGCCCTCCCGGAGCAACTTATCCTTGCCGGGGAAACCGTGCACCACCTCATGGTCGAGCGAGATGCAGGTTGCCGCGGGGAAGGGGGTCGGCCCCTGGCCGTCATAGCCCAGGAAAGAAGGAAGGGCTCCCGCGTCGACAATGACCTTGTGGGCAAGCCGGTCGATCTCCTCCGTGCTTACGCCTGCTACCATAAGGGGCTCAATCGCTTCAAAGACAGCCGCAACTACGGCGCCGGGCCGGCGCATAATCTCGATCGCTTCTTTTGACTTGAGCTTGATCATGTCCTCTTCAATATGTTTTCAAATTCCAGTCAACAGGCCTTATCCTGTCAAATCACGCTGCCCGGAGGCAATCCCAGCAGGCCGGCCATCTCATTCTTGGATTCCACACCTGGCGGTTGCGTCCTCGAATAGACAACCAGCTTGCCCCTATCCCTGTAGTAACCGACCAAAGGCTCGGTCTGCTCATGATAGGTCTTGAGACGCTGCTTCAAGGTTTCTGCCGTGTCGTCGCTCCTGCGGATGACCTTGCCGCCGCAGCGGTCACAGACACCCTCCGTCACCGGCCGCATGACGACGGCATGGTAGGGTTGGCCGCACTCAACACAGACCATGCGGGCCAGGGCCCGCTCGATCAGGATATCCTCCGGGATATCCAGTTCGATGACGGCGTCAATCACGGTTCCTTCCTCTTCGAGTATGGCCTCCAGGGCCTCGGCCTGAACCAGGGTCCTGGGGAAACCGTCCAGGATGAAACCCTTCCGGCCTGGGCCTTCCCTGATGGCCTGTCCGACGAGGCGGACCGTCACATCGTCGGGCACCAGGGCCCCCGACTCGATATAGGAACGGATTTCCCGCCCCAGGGGACTGTCCTGGGCAAGCTCCTCCCGGAACAAGTCCCCGGAGGAGATGTGCGGGAGCGAGAGGGAGTCCGAAAGAATCTTGGACCAGGTCCCCTTGCCGCTCCCGGGCGGCCCCAGCATGACAATCCGCTTAACCATAAATCAATCCAGGAAGCCCTTGTAGTGGCGCATGAGCATTTGGGCCTCAAGCTGCGTCACAATATCCATGGCCACGCCGACCAGGATGAGTACCGCTGTTCCACCGAACCAGATCCCGTGGGCGCCGGTCAAAAGGCCAAGGAGGGCCGGTAGGAGGACCAGGACCACCAGGAAGACCGACTCAAACCAATTGAGGCGGCGGGCCGTCTTGCCGATAAAATCGGCGGTGGGCCGGCCCGGCCTGATTCCAAGGATGTAGCCACCATTCTTTTGCAGGTTGCCCGCGATTTCGACGGGATTGTAGCTGATCATGGAATAGAAGAAGGTAAAGGCAATGATCAGGATGGCGTAAACCAGGTAATAGAGCGGGTTGCTATTGAAATTCATAAGCCAGACCGCGAACTTACCCGAGCTTCCCGTGAAGGAGGCGATGGTCGAGGGCACCATAAGCATGGACATGGCGAAGATGACCGGCAGAACACCGGACTGGTTCACCTTGATGGGCAGATAGGTGCTCTGGCCACCGTACATCTTACGGCCGACAACCCGCTTGGTATATTGGACGGGGATCCGCCTTTCCGCGCTCTGGATAAAGACAACCAGGGCGATGATGCCGACGAAGACGGCCACCGTCACCACCACAAGACCCAGGGCCAGGAGAATGTTCCCGGTCACCGTCAGGGTGGTGAAGTAGACAAAAAGCTGCCTTGCGTAATCGGGCAGGCGGCTGGCAATACCAATGAAGATGATCAGGGAGATCCCGTTTCCGACCCCCTTGGCGTCAATCTGCTCACCCAGCCACATGATGAAGGCGGCGCCGGCGGCAAAGCTCAGGATGACCACAACCATGCTCAACCACTCGGGGATACCCGGCGTGGTCGCGCCACGTGTCAGAAGCGCATAGGAGGTGGCCATGACCAGGGAGAGTCCCAGGGTCATCAGACGGGTTATCTTCTGGAGCTTCTTCTGCCCTTCCTCCCCTTCCTTCTGCAGGCGCTCGAGCGCCGGGATGGCGAAGGTCAGAAGTTGCATGATGATCGAGGCGTTGATGTAGGGCGATATTCCCAGCGCCATAACCGATACCGATTTGAAGGCCCCGCCCGATATGATGTCGAGGAATTGGCCGAGTTGGCCAAAGCGCTCAATAAGCGAGGCGAAAGCGACGCTGTCGATCATGGGGGTCGGGATAGCCGTCCCCAGCCTGAAGATCAGGATGGCGAAAAGCGTGAAGACGATCTTCTTCTTCAGGTCCGGAATTTTCCAGGCATTGGCCAGGGTCTGAAACATACTGCCCATGTCAGATTACCTCACAGCTTCCCCCGGCCGCCTCAATCTTTTCTTTGGCCGTGGCCGTAAAAGCGCTGGCTTTCACGTCGAGTTTTTTTGTCAGCTCGCCGTCTCCCAGGATTTTAAGCCCGTCATTGACTTTCGGCAGGGAGATGACGCCGCACTCTGCCAGCTTTTCGGCTGTCACCGTGTCGCCGTCTTCCATGCGCATCAAATCGCCGACATTGACCGTGATGTAGTGCTTGGCAAAACGCTTATTATTAAAACCCCGCTTGGGCAATCTGCGGTAGAGGGGCATCTGGCCGCCCTCGAACTGAGGACGGACACCGCCGCCGGAACGCGCCTTCTGGCCCTTGGTCCCCCGGCCTGACGTCTTGCCGCCGCCTGAGCTGCGGCCGCGCCCGACACGTGAAGACTTGCGGGTGGAGCCATCAACGGGTTTCAAATCATTCAACTTCATGGTCTACTCCTTCTTCATAAGGTTCCGCGACCACCAGGTGGCGGACCTTGCGGACCATGCCGCGGGTTGCGTCATTGTCCTTCTGAATCACGGATTGACCGATCTTCCTCAATCCGAGCGCGCGCACCGTAGCCCTTTGGTCTTTACGGGCACTATTGACACTGCGCAGCAGGGTTATTTTCAGTTGATCCATGTCACCCTCCTTACAGGATTTCCCGCGCGTTCTTGCCGCGGATTTCGGCGACTTGTTCCAGCGTCCGAAGCGACTTCAAGCCCTCGATCGCCGCGTTGACGACATTGTTGGGGTTGGCGCTTCCAAGCGACTTGGTGCGGATATCCTTGATCCCCGCCAGCTCACAGACTGCGCGGACCGCCCCGCCCGCGATGACGCCCGTACCGGCTGCCGCCGGCTTCAGGAGTACGCGCGCGGCACCGAATTTACCGGTCACCTCATAGGGGATTGTATCTTTATAGGTCGCGACATTGATCAGGTTCTTTTTCGCGTCTTCGATTCCCTTCCGGATCGCCTCGGGGATCTCGCTTGATTTCCCAAGCCCCTTCCCGACACGTCCCTCACCGTCACCTACGACGACAAGTGCCGTGAAACGGAAGTTACGCCCACCCTTGACTGTCTTGGCCACGCGGCCAATGTGGATGACGCGCTCCTGGAACTCATTGTCGCGATCCCTGTCTTCTCTTCTGTCGCGGTCTCGTTCTCTTCTCATATTGCCACTCCTCAAAATTCAAGTCCGGCTTCGCGCGCGGCCTCAGCCAACGCGGCGACACGCCCGTGATAAAGGTACCCGCCGCGGTCAAAGACAACGGCCTTGAAGCCCTTATCGACGGCCCGCTCGGCGATCAGCCTGCCGACAGCCTTGGCTGCCTCGACATTACCGCCATTGGGGTGCGCTTCCTTGACGGCTGCGTCAAGGGTTGAGGCCGCCAACAGTGTGTGGCGTGAATCGTCATCTATGAGTTGCGCGTAGATATGTGAAGCGCTCCTGAAGATGTTGAGCCTCGGGCGTTCTGCCGTTCCGCACAAGTGTTTTCTCACCCGCGCGTGACGGCGAAGGCGGACCTTATTGCGTGGTTCTTTTTTAATCATTTCGCAACGCTCCTTACTTCACACCGGACTTACCGGCCTTGAGGCGTACCACCTCGCCGGCATAGCGGATGCCCTTGCCCTTGTAGGGGTCTGGCAGACGCGAGCCCCTGATTTTGGCGGCCATCTCACCTACCAGCTGCTTGTCGGCTCCCTTGACAGCGATGCGCGTCGGGGAGGCCAGCTCAAAGCTTATGCCTTCCGGTTCTTCAAAAATCACCTGGTGTGAGTAACCCAGGTCCATGACCAGCTTGTTGCCGTCTTTTTGGGCCCTGTAACCGACACCCTGTATTTCCAAGTTTTTAGTAAATCCCTCGCTCAGGCCAATCACCATATTGTTGATCAGCGAGCGGGTCAAGCCGTGGTAGGCCCGGGTATCACGCCTGTCATTTTCACGTTCGACCAGGATCTCGCCGCCCTCAAGCTTGACGGTAATGCCCGGAAGGATCTTCTGGGCCAGCGATTCCTTGCCACGTTTCACTTCGATTCTGTCGCCCTGGATATCTACCTCGATATCCTTGGGGACCGTGATCGGCTTCTTGCCAATTCTTGACATCTTGTCCTCCTGCTCTTAAGATTGCGGGTTTGTCAACCCTTTTCAGAGTTCAGCCCCTCTTACCAGACATAGGCCAGCACTTCGCCGCCCACCTTGGTCCGTCGCGCGATTTTATCGGTCATTACGCCTTTGGAGGTCGAAATGATTGCGATTCCAAGACCGTTTTGGACACGCGGCAGATGCTCAACATCGGCGTAGACGCGAAGTCCCGGTTTCGAGATGCGCTTGATGCCCGTAATGACGGGTTTGGAGCCATAATACTTCATAGTGACTGTCAGTAGGCCCTGCTTGTCGTCTTCGCGGTAGGAGACCTTATCGATATAGCCTTCATCGACGAGAATATCCGCGATGGCGCGCTTCATATTTGAAGCGGGGATCTCACATGTCATTTTGCCGGCCCTTCCGGCGTTGCGGATGCGTGTCAGCATATCCGCGATTGGATCCGTAACCTGCATGATATCTCCTCCTTACCAACTGGCTTTGCGTACGCCAGGGATCTGACCTTTATAAGCGAGTTTACGAAAACAAAGGCGGCAGATACCGAACTTGCGGATGTAGGCGTGGGGACGCCCACACAGTTGGCAACGGTTTTTCTGGCGCGTCGAATATTTCGGCTCGCGTTGTGCTTTGATAATCATTGATTTTTTGGCCATGGTGTACTCCTCTTACCTGCGGAAGGGCATGCCGAGCCCGGCGAGCAGAGCCTTGGCCTCTTCATCGGTATCCGCCGTGGTGACGATGGCGATGTCAAGGCCATTGATCTTGTCAATGCTGTCGTAATCAACTTCCGGGAAGATCAGCTGTTCGCGCGCGCCCAGTGAATAGTTGCCGTGACCGTCAAATGAATTGGGGTTGACGCCGCGAAAATCGCGGACACGGGGCAGGGCGATGCTGATCAGCCTGTCAAGGAACTGGTACATGCGGTCCCCTCGGATGGTTACCTTGACCCCGTTTGGCATGCCTTCCCTCAGCTTGAAGTTGGCGACCGATTTCTTGGCGTTGACGACGACCGGCTTCTGGCCGGAAATGGTCGTCAGGTCGCGCACGGCCGACTCAACCGCCTTGGGATTTTCGCGCACATTGCCGATTCCTATGTTCAGGACGATCTTCTCCAGCCGGGGAACCTGCATGATCGTGGCATAGCCAAACTCCTGCATGAGGGCATCGCGCACTTGATCAAAATATTTGTCTTTTAAGCGGTTCATGCCTTACTCCTTCTTTCCCTTGCTGATCACGGAGATCGTGGCGCCACAGGACTTGCAGAAGCGGACCTTGTCACCGTTATCCAAATATTTTCTCCCGACCTTGGACGGTCGCTTGCACTTTTGGCAGACCAGCATCACATTGGACGCGTCGATGGGCATCTCCTGGTGGATGATTCCGCCTTGTTGATGCTGTGAACGCGGCTTGACGTGGCGTGTCGCGATGTTGACACCCTCCACGATCACCCGGCCCTTGGCAGGGTAGGTGGCGATGATCTTGCCGGTTTTACCCGCGTCCTTCCCGGTCAGGACATAGACCTGGTCGTCCGCTTTGACATGTAGTTTTTTACGGGACATGCTCTTCTCCTTTGCCATTACAGGACCTCGGGGGCCAGCGAGAGAATCTTCATGTAGTTCTTCTCACGCAGCTCGCGGGCGATCGGGCCAAAGATGCGCGTCCCCTGGGGATTGCCATCATCCTTCAAAATGACCGCGGCATTCTCGTCAAAGCGGATCACCGACCCGTCCTTGCGCTGGATGCCCGATTTCGTACGGACCACCACGGCCCTGACCACTTCGCCTTTTTTAACCGTTCCACCTGGCGCGGCCTCCTTGACGGAGCAGACGATAACGTCGCCAACATTAGCGTAGCGGCGTCCCGTCCCCCCCAGCACCTTGATGCACATCAAGCGTTTGGCGCCGGTATTGTCGGCGGATTTGAGCCTCGATTGTACTTGAATCATTGACTGTTCCTCCTAAACCCCAAGGGCTACCTGGCCTTCTCGATGATCTCGATCAGGCGCCAGTGTTTTTCGCGGCTCAAGGGTCTTGTTTCCATTACGCGGACGCGATCGCCGATGCCGCACTCGTTATTCTCATCGTGCGCTTTCATCTTGACGGTACGCTTGATATATTTCTTGTAAAGCGGATGGCGCACGTGCTCTGAGACAGCGATGACAATCGTCTTGTCCATCTTGTCGCTGACCACCGTGCCCACAAGCTCTTTTCTCTTATTGCGTTCTTCGCTCATTGTTCTCCCCCTTATCTTGAGACAAGATGGCCCAGTTCATGCTGGCGTATAACCGTTTTGACACGGGCTATATCACGCTTGACCCGCTTCAGCTCCATAGGGTTGGCAAGCTGGTTGGTCGCGTGCGCGAAGCGAAGTTTGAACAGTTCCTGTTTCAACTCCTTCAGCTCGGTTTCAAGCTCGGTCTGGTTTTTTTCACGTAATTCTTTCGCCTTCATAATCAGACCTCCTCATTCTCAGCGTCGGCAGCCGCTTCATCCGTGGACTCGGCATCGGTTTCTTCACCCTCAAGCTCGCCTGCCTCGGCGGCCTGTTCAGCCAGTTCGGCCTCACTCAGGAGTTCATCCGGTATATCGAGTACCTGGACTTCAGCGTACTTGGCGATCTCTTCTTCCGTGAACTCCCGCTCACTCTCGACAAAGCGAACCTTGCAGGGAAGCTTATGTGACGCCAGTCTAAGCGCTTCACGCGCTTGTTTTTCCGTAACCCCGGCCACTTCAAAGAGGACTCGGCCGGGCTTGACAACGGCTACCCAGTATTCGGGGGCGCCTTTACCTTTACCCATACGGGTTTCGGCCGGCTTCTTGGAGACCGGCTTGTCAGGAAAGACCTTGATCCAGACCGTTCCGCCACGGCGGAAATAACGGTTGATCGCGATACGGGATGCCTCAATCTGGTTGGCAGTGATCCAACAGGGTTCGAGCGCCTGCAAGCCATACTGGCCGTAGGTCACCTTATTGCCCCGAAGCGCCTTCCCCTTCATGCGTCCGCGGTGCTGTTTTCTGCGTTTAACACGTCTAGGCATTAACATCGGGGATCGCCTCCTTTTCATCCCGGGCGCTTGTCCTGATGCTCAGGACTTCGCCCTTGTATATCCATACTTTGACGCCGAGCTGTCCATAGGAGGTTTTCGCCTCGGCAAATCCATAGTCGATATCAGCGTGAAGTGTGTGAAGCGGGATCGATCCTTCGCGATATTGTTCGAAACGGGCGATCTCAGCGCCGCCCAGGCGGCCGGAAACCATGGTCTTGATACCCTTGGCCCCGTTCTTCATGGCCCGGTTGATGGCCTGCTTCATAGCCCGGCGGAAGGAGACCCGCTCCTCCAGCTGCTTGGCGATGCTCTCAGCGACAAGCTGGGCCTCGATATCGACATTGCGCACTTCCTTGACATTGATGTAGAAGGTGCGGCCAAATTTCTTTGTCAGTCTCTTTTTTAAATTCTCGATCTCGGAGCCGCCGCGCCCGATGATGATGCCCGGCTTGCCCGTCGTGATCGTAATAGTCGTGTTATCCTCGCCCAGACGTTCGATCTCAATCCTCGAAACGCCGGCGCGCTCTGTTTCCGCCTTGACATAGTCGCGGATCTTTTTGTCTTCGACAAGAAAGCGGGCGAAGTCCTTTTTATCGGCATACCAGCGCGAATCCCAGTCCTTGATGACACCAACACGCAAACCGTGCGGATTGACCTTCTGACCCATATTAGTCCTCCTGCTCTCTTTCTCTCAGAACAACGTCCACATGACAGCTGCGCTTGCGGATCCAGGTCGCCTGGCCGCGGGCGCGGGCGCGGATCCGCTTCAGTGTCGGCCCCTGCATGGCGTTAAGCTCCGCCACGTAGAGGTTTTCCGCGTTCAGCCCGTTGTTGTTGACGGCGTTGGCCTCGGCAGATTTCAGCAGCTTGGTCAGCGGCACGGCTGCCCCATGCGGCGTATACTCCAAAATCGCATAGGCCTCTTCGAGGGGTTTGCCGATGACCAGACGGATCAGGGCATTCACCTTGAAGGCGTTCATACGGAGATGCGAGAGTCTCGCCCGGCCTTCGTCACGGCCGAGCCCCAGCACCTTGCGTTCTCTTTTTGTCAATTGGCGCGATTTCGCGTATCGCGGAGTCTGCTTCTTTTGCGCGGCGATGAGCTCTTCGCGGCGGTCAAGCAACTCCTGTCTGCTCATTGTTTTCTTAGCCACAGTTTTTCCTCCCTGCCGTTTCCTAGCGCATCCTGGCGCGTTTTTCAGATCCGGCATGGCCTCTGAAGGTTCTTGTCGGGGCGAATTCCCCCAGCTTATGACCGACCATCTCCTCCGTGATATAGACGGGAACGTGCTTGCGCCCGTCGTGGACGGCGATGGTATGGCCCACCATTTCCGGGAAAATCGTGGAGGCGCGTGCCCAGGTTCTCAGGACACGGTGCTCATTCTTCTCATTCTGCTCGTTGATGCGCTTCAAAAGCCTTTCATCTACGTAATAACCTTTTTTTGCGGAACGACTCATGCTCTCTCCTCCATCCCTAGCTCTTGGTGCGGCGCCTGATGATCAGCCGGTCGGTTGACTTGCCACGCTTGCGTGTGCGGTAGCCCAGGGTCGGTTTGCCCCAGGGCGTCACCGGGCTGGGTTTCCCGATCGGGGCCTTGCCCTCACCGCCGCCGTGCGGGTGATCAACGGGGTTCATGGCCGAACCGCGCACGTGGGGACGACGTCCCATATGACGTTTGCGGCCAGCTTTGCCGATGTTAACGATTTCATTTTCAATGTTGCTCACAACACCGATGACGGCCCGGCAGTTCTGCAGGACCATACGGACCTCGCCTGATGGCATACGAAGGGTCGCGTAGCGGCCTTCCTTGGCCAGGAGCTGGGCAGAGGTTCCGGCAGCGCGTACCAGCTGTCCGCCATGGCCGGGGTAGAGTTCCACGTTGTGAACCTGTGTTCCGACAGGGATGGACGACAGGGGCAGGCAGTTGCCAGCCATGATATCGACATCTTTTCCGGCGATGACCTCATCACCTGTCTTGAGTCCGTGTGGTGCTATGATATAGCTCTTCTCCCCGTCCGCGTACATGATCAGCGCAATGAAGGCTGTCCGGTTGGGGTCATATTCAATCGCCAGCACCTTGGCGGGTATATCGGTTTTATTCCGCTTCCAATCGATCAAGCGGTATTTTCGGCGGTTGCCGCCGCCTCTGTGACGCACCGTAATACGGCCGTAGTTGTTGCGGCCGCTGTGTTTCTTCTTTGTGGCAAGCAGGCTCTTTTCCGGCGCCTTATCCGTCAGGACGGACTGGTCGGCTCCGGTCATCTGCCTCCTGCCGGGAGAAGTCGGGCGATAGCTTTTAATAGCCATAGTGATCTCCTTCTTTCACGCGGCCGGTTTACTGGCCAAATCCGAATTCTGCGATCTCGGTCTTGTACTTCTTCGGGCTGGTCCCCTTTTTGCCGCCAGGGAGGGTGTATTCCTCGGGCGCGGGGTCGAGATCAATGGTGACAACAGCCTTTTTCCAGGAGGATGTGCGGCCGCTTGTCTTGCCCATTCGGCGTTTTTTTCCCTCAAAGTGCAGGGTGTTGACCTTGACGACCTTGACGTCGAAAAGCAGCTCACAAGCCCTGCCTATCTCCGTCCTGCTGGCGTCCTTGGCCACAGCAAAGGTATATTTCCCCAGCATGGTCTGCTCCATGCTCTGCTCCGTAATAATCGGTCTCAGGATGATATCGTGCGGGTCTTTCATGACGCGTATACCTCCTCCAGTGTTTCGAGCGCCTCGCGCGTCGCGATCAGCCGGTCATACTTGAGAAGGTCAAGTACCGAAATCGCGTTGACCGGGGCCGTCTTGACACCGGGCAGATTCCGGGCTGACCGGACGACATCGTCCCGCCTGCCGACGGTGACAATAAGCGAAGTGGTATCGGCGCCAAGCTTCTTCAAAAGATCCGCCATTACGCGTGTCTTGCCATTTTCAATGGACAGCTCGTCCAGGATGACGAGCTTTTCGCCGCCTGCCTTGGCGGACAGCATGGAAAAAAGCGCCAGCCGGCGAAGCTTCTTGGGAAGCCGGGTCTGGTAACTGCGCGGCGTCGGCCCAAAGACGACACCGCCGCCGACCTTGAGTGGCGAACGGATCGAACCCTGACGGGCCCTGCCTGTGCCTTTTTGGCGGAAGGGCTTCCTGCCGCCCCCTCGCACTTCACTCCTGCCCTTGACCTTGTGGGTGCCCTGCCTTCTGTTGGCTTGCTGGGCGATCATGACCCGGTAAACGGCGTCTTCATTCGGTTCAATCCCGAAAATCTTGTCCGACAAATCCATGTTGCCGACAACATCACCGTTCATGTTATATACATCGAGTTGCATATGCCCCCTCCTACTTCTTGGACTTGACGGTCGACTTGATCTCGAGCAGACCGCCCTTGGGCCCGGGAACCGCGCCCTTGACGACCAGGAAGTGCCGTTCGCCGTCCACCTGGACGACGGCCAGGTTCTGTACCGTCACGCGCTTATAGCCCAGTTGCCCAGGAAGCTTCGTTCCCTTGAATACCTTGCCCGGCGTGGCCGCGCCACCCATGGCGCCCGCCTTGCGGTGGTACTTGGATCCGTGGGCTACCGGTCCGCGGCGCATACCGTGCCGCCTGATGGCGCCTTGATAGCCCTTGCCCTTGGATGTTCCGGTGACATCGACCTGATCGCCGGCTTCGAACATTTCGTCGACCGCGATCACCTGTCCCGTCTCGTAGACCTCCGAAGTACGGAATTCGCGCAGGACACGCAAGGGTTTTACGCCTATCTTCTCAAACTGCCCCTTGTGGGGACGGTTTCCTTTTTTACTTTCTTCATAGCCGACACGGACGGCCTGGTAGCCCTCTTTTTCCTCCGTCTTGTTCTGGATGACGGTAAGGGGCCCGCAGGCGATGACGGTCACGGGAATCGCAAGCCCGTTTTCGTCAAATATTTGTGTCATTCCGGCCTTGCGGCCGAGCATGAATTTTGACATGCCTTATCCTCCTGAGTTATTGGTTTGCCTTGGCAAACATTGACCCTTTTTGAGGGTTACAGTTTGATCTCAATATTGACGCCAGCCGGCATTTCGAGCCGCATGAGCGCCTCTACAGTCTTGGACGTCGGTGCCAGAATATCGATGAGACGTTTGTGGGTCCTGATCTCGAACTGCTCACGCGCGTCCTTGTGTTTGTGCGGCGAGCGGAGAATGGTGATGATCTCCTTTTCGGTAGGGAGTGGGATCGGACCTGAGATGCTGGCGCCTGTGCGTTCTGCCGTGTTGACGATCCGCCTTGCGCTGTCGTCAAGTATCCGGCTATCGAAGGCCTTCAGTCGAATTCTGATTTTTTGGTTTGCAGCCATTCCTATACTTCCTCCTGCAATCTGCTTTCGAAATCACTATTGATTCGGGCGTATCCTTCTTTGCCAATTTAAAGCCCAGACGACGCCATGGCGGCACAAACGCTGGGAGCCCTACTGCCAATGGATTCCGCGCCCGGTATCGGGACCGGACTTCTCAGGTGAAGTTCCCTGCCGGTTTGCAGTAAAGCCGGAAGCAATCTTCACCGTCTTCGCTATTCTCTAAGCGCACAAGGCGCAGAAAAAGGCGCAAGGTGGAGTATACAACATGATTGTGGGGATTGCAAGCGTGGATTTTCCTCAAGCCCATTGTAACAAAGGGCTTGCAGCTGATGTTATCTTTGTAGGAAAGATGCTTGAAAAAGCTGAAAGGAATCCGGATAAATCGCATGATAGAAAAAATCAGGGAGGGCCTTTACCGGCTCCAGATCCCGCTCCCCCGCAATCCCCTGAGGGCATTGAATAGTTATATTATGGTTTCCCCCGACAGGAATCTCATCGTTGACACCGGTTTCAACCTGCCCGAGTGCCTGTCGGCCCTCCAGGAGGGGGTCAGGCAACTGGGTTTGGACCTGGAGAAAACCGATGTCCTGGCCACCCATTTTCACGCTGACCACACGGGTCTTATGTCAAGGATCCTGACCAGCGGTTCCAAGGCCTATATGGGACGGGAGGACCTGGCCATGCTCACCGCCCAGATAGGATCCGGTGACGACTACTGGCGGGATGGCGAGGACAGATACCGTCGGGAGGGCTATCCGGAGGCGGAACTGCTGGAAACGGCCAAGTCGAATCCGGGACGCCATTACATTATGGATAAACTGCCCAGGATTACGCCCCTTGACCGGGGGGACAGGATTTGCTGCGGGGACCTGTGTTGGGAGGTCATCCCGACCCCGGGTCACACGCCGGGGCATATCTGTCTCTATGAGCCGGACCAAAAACTCCTGATCTCAGGAGACCATATCCTCTTTGACATCACCCCCAATATTACTTATTGGAAGGTCATGGCGGATTCACTTGACAGTTATCTGACCAGCCTCAAGGCCACGGCCGGCCTGGAGGTCCGGGAAGTCTTGCCCGGCCACCGGGGCCGGGAGGGTTCCTTGCAGGGACGGGTCCTTGAGCTGCTTGACCATCACGAGAAGCGGCTGGAGGATGTGCTCCAAATCGTCCGCGAAAACCCCTTCATCACCGGCTACGATGTCGCCTCCCGGATGGAGTGGTCCATCCGGGCCGACAGCTGGTCTGATTTCCCGCCAGGGCAGCGCTGGTTCGCCGTGGGTGAAGCCATCGCCCATATCCTGCATCTGGTCAATAAGGGAAAACTGGAGCGGCACAGCCGGGGGGACGTCCACACCTACTGCCTGGCCAAGGCCTAGGGGGAGCCCACACGGGTCCTCATTTTTTCCGCCTGACTTCCGGCTGCAGCAGCTCCAGGGCCTTCTGCAGCTGGTCATCCTCCTCCAGGGTGCGCCGGTTGGGCGCCTTGGTCTCGACCTCATCGGGCAGCTTGATCTCGTAGTCCGGCTTCAGCCCCACCTGGTCGATGGATTCCCCCTTGGGCAGGAAGTATTCAAAACCGGTGATCTGGACGGCCGAGTTGTCAGCTAGCTTCCAGGTCATGGTGCCGACCCCCTTGCCAAAGGAAGTCTCCCCCACGATGACGGCCTTGCCGTGATCCCGCAGGGCCCCGGCGAACAATTCGCTGGCGCTGGCGGAATAGCGGTTGAGCAGGACCACGTATTGGGTGTCGTCAGGTGTCAGCGAATCCGTCTTCGTCTTCCACTCATCCTCATAGAACTGGCCCTCTTCACGGCCCTTGACCGTGGCGACCGTCACGGGTGGCAGGACCACATCCAGCATGTTGATGCATTCCTGGGCATAGCCGCCCCCGTTATTGCGGAGGTCAATCACGAAGTGTTCGGCGCCCTTGAGCATGAGCGCGACCAGGGCGTTTTCAAAATGCTCAGCCGCATGGTCTGAGAATTCAGTCAAATGGATATAGCCGATGCCGGTATCCAGGAAATAGAAACGGACCGCCGCGTTGGCGACCTTGGCCCGCCTGATGGTCAGGCTCAGCTCCCTGTCTTCCAAGGGGCGGTAGATGACCAGTTTGACCAAGGTCCCCTCATCCCCGCGGACGGCCGCCGCCAGTTCACCGACATCCTCGAACTCCAGGGCATCCTGTCCGTCCACCTTGACAAAGATATCACCGACGAAAAGATCGACCGATTCGGCAGGACTGTCCGGGATGATGTCACTGATGACAAAGTTCCCGTCATGATCCTTCATGACAACGGCCCCGATACCGTAGTACTCCCCCTTCATTGAGTCCTCAACGGCCTTATTGTATTCGGGGGTCAAATAGAAGGTATAGGGACTCCCCATCTCATTGATGAGTCCTTCCGTCATCTTTTCGACCATCTCGGCGTCATTGAATTCCTGGTAATAGTTTTCCTGGAGCAGGTTGTAGACGGTGGAAAATTTGTCGAGGGCCTCCCCCAGGCCTTCCTCATCCGTGAAGGTCAGGGTCTGGCCTTCGGGAACGACCCCGCCCGAGGACTTGCCCCTGATCGCGTCAGCGTAGAAGATGTAGCCGGCCGCGGCCGTCAGGACAAAGGTCAGGGAAGCTGTAAGAAGGACTGCCAGAAGGACAGGCCAGAAGAGCCTTCTCTTGGCTTTCCTTGGGACATCCGGCGGAGGACCACCCGCTGGCCCGCTTGCTGGTGTGGGCAGGAGCTGGCGGTGCAGGTAACGGCCTTCGCCGGCTGCCTCCGGAAGCTGGTTCCCGCCTGGGGACGCCTGCTTCTGGTTTTCTTCAAGCAGGTTTTCGAAACCGGATTCCTCCGGCTTTTCTTGTGGATATCTGTCCATTGGATCTCCCTCCGGAAGCCGGCCTTAACGGGTACGGCGGAAAAATGACAGGGGGTCTTTGGGCACCCCATTCACCCGGGTCTCAAAGTGGAGATGGGGGCCGGATGAACGGCCTGTATTGCCCGTATAACCGATGACCTGACCCGCATTGACCCGTTGGCCGATGTGGCAGTTAAAACCGTTCAGGTGGCCGTAACGGGTCTGATAGCCGTTGCCATGGTCTATGACGACCATTTTGCCATAGGCCCAGTGGTAGGCGGTGCCTGGCCAGCCGACGTAGGTTACGGTGCCGGACGCCATGGCGACAATCTGCGTGCCCACCGGGGCAGCCACATCCGTGCCGTAATGATAGCGCCCGTATTTGGCCCGCCAGCCAAAGACTGAGGTAACGTAATAAGAGGACGGCAGGGGCCAGATGAAGGGGCCGGTCCCGCTATAGAGGGCCGAGGCGGATGGCCTTTGCGTGGTACTGGTCGTGGTCGTCTGATTCTTGGCACTGGACTGGGCGCTTTGTGACAGCTTGGCTTCTTTCTGACGCGTTATCTCAAGTGAGGAGGCCACCTTTTTCAAATCCTCCGCCGTCTGCGCTTCCTGGGCCTTGATTTCCTTCATGGCCGCATCCGCCTCCTCGACCAGTTGGAGCATTTCCCCGTACTGGTCCTCAGCCTCCTCCTCCAGCTGTCTGGCCAGCACAGAGGCCGCTTCGAGGTCAGCCAGGGCCTGCTCATCTGAATCGGATACCAGTTTCATGAAACGGAGGGTGGTGAAAAAACCCTGAAGGTTCTCGCTGGACAGGAAGAGATCCGCTGTGGAAAGGCGGTCCCAGGCGTACATCCTGGAAACCCGCTCCCCATACTGGACCAGCTTTTCCTCGTAGTCCTTCTGGGCAAGATCGCTGGCTTCCTGATTCATCTCCAGGACCATGAGGGCCGCTTCCTTTTGCGCAAGCGCGTCTTCGTAGACAGCCCGCTGTGCCGCGGAGCGTTTCTCCAAATAGGCCAGATCACCTGTCAGCTTGGTCTTCTTGCTTGACAACTGGTTGAGGTCCGAGCGCACGGACTTGAGTTGCTGCTGGATGCTCTGCAGGGAATTGGATTGAGCGACTGTCGCCCGGCCAGGCAGAAGAGCCATGAGGAGGACTGCCGCGAGCAAGAGGATCCCCAGGCGTTTTTTATCGATCAGGTGGGTTAGGGTGTCTGCCATAGCTTTTCCTTCATTCATTCTGCAAATCGTCGACCTAATTCTATCATTTACAAAAAAGGCCGGCCTAGACCCTGGCGTATTTCCGAACGGAGATGGCGCTCACGATCACGCAAAGCAGGATCCCGATGGCCAGATTGAGGCCGAAGAGGATCGCGGTCACCGAGGAAGCCGGCAGGAGGGCGAAGCTTGTCGCCGACAGGGTCAGGGGATCGGGGTTGAAACGGGCAACCAGGCGACTGTAGATCAAGGCAGCTATGGTGCTGGCGACAAGCGCCCCCGTGATGCCGATCACGGTCCCCTCCACAATGAAAGGTGTCCGGATAAAGGCATTGGTCGATCCAACATATTTCATGATGTTGATCTCCCTGCTCCGTGACAGGACGGCGATCCGGACTGTATTGGAGATTACAACGGCCGAGGTCACTGCCAGGACGATGAAGACGATGATCCCGATGCGCTGGGTCCACCCCTTGACACTGTCAAGAAGGGCCATGAGCTGTGACTCCATCATGACCTCCTGCACACCCCCAAATTCGAGAAGCTCTTCCTCGAAGGCCGGCCCGTAGGCTGGATCGGTCAGGCGGATACTGAAGGTATAGGGAATGGACAGGGTGTAGTCGAAGTCCTTCCAGAGCTCGTCCTTGCCCATATCCTCCTTGAATTGCTCGAAATTCTCCTTGGGGGTGAAAAGTTGCAGGTCCTGGACCATTTCATGGTTTTCCAGGTAAGTGGTCAGGTCCCTGATCTCATCCGCCGAACTGCCCACCTTCATGGCGATCTCGATCGGGGGCTGTTGGGAGGCAATTTTGGACAGGTGGTTGGCATTGATGGAGACGGCCACAAAGGCGCTCAACAAAAAAAGCATAAGGCCCAGCGTTGTGACGGCGGCTACTGTGAGAAGAGGATGGCGGATCAGGCCCTGCATCCCGGCCTTCAGGGAGTAACGCCACTCATTTCTTTTCATTGGGCATCCCCCTCATCCGTTGACTCCAGGTCTTTTAACCGGATGATGGGGACCCGGCCGGTCCGGGAGATGCTGGTCCTTTCATCCGCCTGCGCCACTTCTTCCGCCTGGACGGGGAAGTCCAACCCCTGGCTGTCAGAAAACTGGTCCTGCGCTCCGGCTTCGGAAAGGGAAGGTCGTTTGGCTGGGGGCCTGTTTCTCCGCCGGGACGCGCTCTTGCTTATGGTGTCGTAGAAATCGTCCCGCCGGACAGTCTCCCGCATACGTCGAACCCGATCTCCCACCTTATCATCCTCTGCTTCCGCTTCCCGGTTGTTGGCCTCGCGCAGCTGGCGCAGGGCATCACGCCCCTCCTCCATTTCCAGCCTGAGCGCTTCCGCTTCCTCCCTTTGCCGCCGGTCGCAGGCGAGCGCGGCCTTCAAACCACTTTTGCGCTCGCTTTCCAGGATATAGAGACCACGCGCGTCATCACGGACCAGGAGGCCTTCACAGATCTCGATCACCCGTTTGTTCATACGATCGACAATGTCCCGGTCATGGGTGCAGGTGATGACCGTGGTTCCATTTTCCTTGCTGATACGCTCGAGCAAGGCCATGATGGCCTCACCGTTGACGGGATCCAGGTCGCCTGTCGGTTCATCGGCGATAATCAAACGGGGCCTGTTGACCAGGGCCCGCGCGATGCAGACCCGCTGCTGCTCGCCCCCCGACAGCTCGGTGGGATAATCGTTGATCTTGCGCCGGAGACCAACGACGGAAAGAACCAGGGGGACCCGTTGGCGGACCTTGCGGGGGGCTTCCCCCACGATCTCCATGGCAAGGGCCACATTCTCACCCACCGTCAGGGAATCGATCAAGCGGAAATCCTGGAAGATCATGCCGATTTTCCGGCGCAGAAAGGGAATCCTTTGCTCATCCAGCTTCCCTATGTCGAAGCCGTCCACGATGATCCGGCCCGAGGTCGGATTCTCCTCCCGGGTCAGGAGCCTGAATACGGTCGATTTGCCCGCTCCGCTCTCCCCGATCAAAAATGTAAATTCCCCCTCTTCGATTGAAAAGGAGACATCATGCAGTGCCAGTGTGCCGTTGGGATAGGTCTTGCTGACTCCATCAAATTCAATATAGGCCATAGTCTCTCCACCGGTTGTTGCCGACCGGTAATTGGTTTATCTCCCCGCCCTTTGCTCCTCGACATAGGCCAGATAATTCCGCACCATGTCGGCCAGCTTGAACAAGACGGCGTCTTCAAAGCTCCTAAGGTCCAGACCCGTGATTTTTTCGACCTTGTCGAGACGGTAGACCAGGGTATTGCGGTGAACAAACAACTGTCTTGAGGTCTCACTCCCGTTGAGGTTGTTCTCAAAGAACTTGTTGATGGTGTTCATGGTCACAGGATCAAGGGCCTCGTAGGTACCCGGCTCGAAGACCTCCCTCAGGAAGAGTTCGCAGAGGGTGATGGGGAGCTGGTAGATCAGCCGGCCAAGTCCCAGTCTCTCATAGCGCATGATGGCCGAGTCTCCCCCTTGGAAGATTTCTCCCACAATGAGGGCGCTGGAAGCCTGCTGGTAGGCCTTCGCTGTCTCCGTCAGGGTGGCTGCCGTCATACTGACGCCGATCTTGACCCCGGCCATGGCTTTTTCCTTCAAATCAGTCGTCAGCCTGTGCAGGAAGGCGTCCAGGGTCTCAAGGTTTTCCTCCGTGGCCTCAATCAGGAGGACAATGCTCTTCTCATCCAGGGGGAGGATGAAATCATTTTCCCGGTTTGCGAATTCCTCGTTCAAGGTCTCAAGGACCGCCTTGTGTTCCTCGGGCTGGAAGTTGATCAGGAGGACGATTCTCCGCTCCGCATGGCGGATCCTGTACTCACGGGCCTTGAGCGGGATGTCCCCGGGTAATTCATTCTCCAGGAGGACATTTTTCAAAAACAGATACTTCAGCTCCGACTCCCGGAGGGCAAAGTCGTCCCGCTTGCACTCCTCCGCATCGATCCAGCGCGAGAGAAGCTCCACGTAAGCCCTGGCCACCTCGTCCACACCGTCCGAGAAGCAGATCAGGTAGCTGTCGTCCGGACGGAGAATAACCCGATAGCTTCTTTCTCCGGCCGTAGCCGCGGTATCGCCTGAGGCGAGCAAGGCCCGGATCGCCGGGTCCTGACCGCCGATCAGTTTTTCATCCGAAGCGGCGAAGATGGTCCCTTGACCGTCCGCCAAACCGATGACCCTGTTTAAACTGGGGGCCATCTCCTTTAATGATTGTTGAATCTCTTTCATATATACGCCTCACTTTCCAGTGGAAAAATCCTCTTGTCCCGCTCTTCCTTCCCGAAGGATTTAGAAAAGACCCGAGATCCGACCCTTCTCATCAACATCAATCTTCTCCGCGGACGGCAGCTTGGGCAGGCCGGGCATGGTCATGACCTCCCCGGTCAAGGCGACAATAAAGCCAGCCCCGGCCGACACCTTCAAGTTTCTGACCGTAATCCGGAAATCCTTGGGTACACCAATCATCTTGGGATCATCGGCAAATGAATATTGGGTCTTGGCGACACAGACCGGCAGATGGCCGAAGCCGTTCGCCTCGATCTGTTTCAGCTGCCTGACGGCCGGGCCGACAAAGTCCACCCCCTCCGCCCGGTAGACCCGGGTCGCGATGGCCTCTATCTTTTCCTTGAGGCTGGCCCCGTCCCCGTAGACAAAACCAAGCGCCTCCTTGTCCGGCAGATCACAAAGACGGACGACTTCACGGGCGAGCTCCAGGCCCCCTTCGCCACCTTTTCCCCAGACTTCCGAGAGGGCCACCCGGACACCCTGGCGCTCACATTCTTCTTTGACAAGCTCGAGTTCCGCCTCCGTGTCATCGGGGAAGCGGTTGATTGCCACCACGACCGGCCGGCGGTAGACATCCAGGATATTCCTGACATGTTGGATCAGGTTCTCCATACCGGCCTTCAGGGCTGTCAGGTTCTCAAGCTTGAGCTCATCCTTGGCCACCCCACCGTGCATCTTCAAGGCCCTTACCGTGGCGACCAGAACGACGGCATCCGGGTCAAGTCCCGAGGTCCGGCACTTGATGTCGATGAACTTCTCGGCGCCCAGGTCGGCCCCGAAGCCGGCCTCCGTCACCAGGTAGTCGGCATGGGTCAGCCCCATGGTCGTCGCCAGGACACTGTTACAGCCATGGGCGATATTGGCGAAAGGGCCGCCGTGCACGTAAGCCGGTGTCCCCTCCAGGGTCTGGACCAGGTTGGGCTTGATGCTGTCCTTGAGAAGGGCAGCCATGGCGCCCTGGGCATTCAGGTCGTTGCAACGAACAGGCTCCCCACTATAGCTATAGCCGACCACAATGCGCCCCAACCGCTCTTTCAGGTCGGTAAGCGAGGTGGCCAGACAGAAGATCGCCATGACTTCAGACGCGACCGTTATCTCAAAGCCATCTTCCCTGGGCGTTCCGTTCACCCGGCCGCCCAGGCCGTCCACGATGAAGCGGAGCTGACGGTCATTCATATCGACCGCCCGCTTCCAGGTAATCTGCCTGGGATCGATCCCCAGCCTGTTCCCCTGTTGGATGTGGTTGTCAATGAGGGCGGCCAGCAGGTTATTGGCAGCCCCGACGGCATGCATGTCGCCGGTAAAGTGCAAGTTCAGGTCTTCCATGGGTACGACCTGGGCATAACCGCCTCCGGCGGCCCCGCCCTTGATCCCAAAAACCGGTCCCATGGAGGGTTCGCGAAGGGCCAGCGTACAGTTTTTACCGATCCGGTTCATGGCGTCGGCAAGACCGATCGTCGTCGTTGTCTTGCCCTCACCGGCCGGCGTTGGCGTGATCGCCGTCACCAGGATCAGCTTGCCCTTCTTGTCCGGCCCTCCCGTGAGCGCTGCCAAAGACACCTTGGCCTTGTAGCGGCCGTAATGCTCCAGGTATTCTTCCGGTATGCCGGCCTTTTCAGCGATCTCATCAATCGGCCGCAGGATGGCTTCCTGCGCGATTTCTATGTCCGATTTAAATCCCATGGTTCCCCCTTGGCGCTAGCTGTCAATTCTTGCCCTATGGGCCTGTCCCTTACTATATCCACGCGGGCCCACAGGCCCGCCCATCATTCACTTAATTATATTCTTCAGCGCCCTGCCCAGGCGGCCGGTCAGTCCACTTCACAGTCTTCATAGAGGCCGCAGGCCAGCCCATGGAGATCCAGGAGCCAGATGTTGCGTCCGCTGACCCGGATCAGTCCATCCTTCTCCATACTGATCAGCTCACGCGAAAAGGAGGGCCTTGGCATGGCCAGCAATCTTGCCACCACTTCTTTTGAGACCGGCAGGATTACCGAGGAGGTCGTCGGGACCTCAATCGCCTCCCGAAGGGTCTTGTCCTCATAGACCAGCTGCTCTTCGAGCAAGGACAGAAGATAGCTTGAGATCTTGAGCCTGAGCGTCTTCTGTGACAGGAGGTGGATCCTCTGGTCCTGGTCCCGGCCCCGGTCCGACAGGAAGGACATATAGTTCAGGAGGAGCTGGGAACTCCTGGCGATCAGGGTGAGCAGGTCCTCCCTGGAGATGAAGATGGTCTTGACCAGTGTCAGTGCTTCCAGGGAATAAGGGTAGTGCTTATTGTTGGAAAATATAAGATCGGCTCCAAAGATGGTTCCGGGACCCAGCAGGTTAAGGGTTGTGTATTCCCCGGTTGGCGTATATTTTTGCCGCGCGACCTGGCCTTCAATGATGACCCCGATCCCCTGACAGTTGGTCCCCTCCATGATAATGAGCTGGCCCTTGCCGTGCAGGTGGATGTGGGTGTCCCGGCAGTATTCCAGATACAAATCATATTCCAGACCGGCAAAAAGCGGTGTCGACGCCATAATTTCACATGTCTTTTTCATTCCATTCCCCCAACCCTCTTTTCGCACACGGTTACTCCAGAATAGAATAACAAAAATCGTGTTACTTGTCCTGCGAATAGCCGGCAAATGGCTGTAAAGACCGGCAAGATCCCCGTTCGCACAAGTATCATAGCATGTGACGGGAAGCGGACTCTCCATGCTAAGATAAATATAAGTAAAACATCTGTATGGGAGGGCCTATTATGGATCGGACACTGGGCGTAAAGGGGATCGGAAGACTAGCTGTCAAACCTGACCTGATCCAGCTATTGCTCACCTTGAAGGGCCACCATGAAAGCTATGGACAGGCCCTGGAGGAATCATCAAAGGCGAGAAATCGCTTGAAGGAAGCCTTCAGCGAGACGGGTTTCGCCGACCAAGACCTCAAGACCAGCTATTTCTCCATCGATACAAAATATGAGGGTTTTTCAGATGGGGCCGGCAACTACCAGCAGAAATTCGTCGGTTTCGAGTATGAACACCGGCTGATACTCGAATTTGAGGCCGACAACAGGAGGCTGGGTCAGATCCTGACCAACCTGCTGAATAGCGGTGTTCCGGCCCTTTTCAATCTGGTCTACACGGTCAAGGACCCCGAATCCATCAAGATCCAGCTACTGGAAAGGGCTGTCCTGGACGCCCGGACCAAGGCTGAAGCTCTGGCTCGGGCGGCAGGTGTCCAGATGGGCAGGCTCCTCCGGATCATCCATGCCAAGCGGGACCCGGACTTCCGGACAGAACTTATGCGGGGCGCGCCCGGCTTGGAGAAGACCCTCTATGCGGATATAAACGCGGGGATTGAGCCTGAGGACATCCGGCTGGAGGGTTCAGTCACCCTGATCTGGGAGATTGAATGAATCCAAAGAGACTATCGATTGCTGGAAGCAACAGCTTGCCCATCCGTGAAAGGGAGGCCCTTATGAATCAGCAAGAACTGAAGCGCCTGATTGACGTGGCGGCGGGTAGGGAGCCGGCGGACCTGGTCATCAAGAACTGCCGGATCGTCGATGTGGGGTCCGGTGAAATCCGGGAGGGCGACATTGCCATTGTCGATGGACTGATCGCCGGCACCGGGGATTACCAGGGCCGGGAAGTCCTTGACGCCCAGGGCCTTTATGCCCTCCCCGGCCTGATCGACGCCCATATCCACATCGAATCCGCCTTTGTGACACCTGAGGAGATCAGCCGGCTCCTGGTCCCCTTCGGAACCACAACCATCATCGCCGACCCCCATGAAATCGCCAATGTGGCCGGTATTACCGGACTGGACTACATGCTGGACGCGGCCGAAAAGGCCGCCCTCCACATTGAATACGTGGTCCCCTCCTGTGTGCCCGCCACCCCCTTTGAAAACGCCGGCGCCGTCCTGGAGGCCGGGGACCTGGAGGGCCCGCTCGCCGATGACCGCATCCTGGGCCTGGGAGAGTTTATGAACTTCCCCGGCATCATCAACGCGGATCCAGGCGTCCTTGATAAACTGATTGCCGCTAAAAAGCAAAACAAGCTGATCGACGGCCACAGCCCGGGGATCTCCGGCAAGGAGCTCAACGCCTACGCCTCGGCCGGCATCCTGGCCGACCATGAGTGTTCCACGGCCCTGGAGATGGAGGATCGGCTGGCCAGGGGCATGTATATCCTCATGCGGCAGGGATCGGCCTGCCATAATCTGGAGGACCTGCTCCCTGTTGTCACCTGCAGGAATGCCCGGCGCTGTCTCCTCTGTTCCGACGACCGGCAGCCCAAGACCATCCTGGAGGAAGGCCACCTGGATGACCACCTGCGAAAATGTGTCAGGTTCGGCCTCCATCCCGTCCTGGCTGTCCAGATGGCCACGCTGAACGCCGCGGAGGCTTTCGGCCTCAAGGACAGGGGGGGCATCTTCCCCGGCCTCCGGGCCGATGTGACCCTGGTCAACAATCTGGAGGACTTCAGGGCCCAGCATGTCTTCATTGACGGTGTAGAGGTGGCCAGGGAGGGCAAGTACCTGCCCCAGGTCGAGCGGGCTGATATCACGCCGGTAAGAAGCAGCGTCCACGTCAAGGATTTTTCGATCGACAGATTGAAACTCAAGCTGAAGAAAAACCGGGTCAACGTGATTGACATCCTGCCCGGCGGCGTGGTGACCGGCAAGGGAACAGCCACCGTAAGCCTGGACGAAAGTGGTGATTTCGTCTACGATCCAAGCCAGGATATCGTCAAGATCGCCGTCATAGAACGCCATAGGAATACCGGCAATGTCGCCGTCGCCCTCCTGCGGGGTTACGGGATCAAGGAAGGCGCTGTCGCCCTTTCCATCGCCCACGATTCGCACAACATCATCACAGCCGGGACCAACGATCCCGATATGGCCTTTGCCGTCGAGGAGCTGATCAAGCAGGAAGGCGGCGTCATCCTGGTGAAAGACAAAACCATCCTGGCCAGCCTCCCCCTGCCCGTGGCAGGGATCATGAGTGACCAGTCAGGCGAATGGGTCAACGACAAGCTGACGGAACTCCACGAGACAGCCCTAAAAGAATTGGGTGTCAACGAGGATCTGGAGCCCATCATGACCCTCTGTTTCATGTCCCTCCCCGTCATCCCGGCCCTGAAGCTGACCGACCTGGGACTCTTCGATGTGACCATCTTTGACTTCATCCCGCTGGAGGCGGAGGACTGAT
>CAZAKT010000017.1:2316-38508 GCA_964486135.1 uncultured Mageeibacillus sp. | reverse complement strand
GAAACCGAAGAAGGTGAGGCCGTCTGGGAGCTCCCCCTGCCTGCCCTTGTCACCGTAGGCAATAAGATCAACAAACCCCGCTACCCCACCCCCCTTGGCATCATCAAGTCGGGGAAAAAGGAGATCACGGTATGGGATGCCGACGACCTCCAGGCTGACCCGAAGAAAATCGGCCTGGCCGGCTCTCCGACAAGAGTCATCCGCAGCTTCGTGCCTGTTAGAGAATCCAAGGTTGAGATGATTGAAGGAGATGTGGAGGCCCTGGCGGGCCGGTTGCTGGACCTGCTGAGACAGGAAAAACTATTGAATTTGTAAAAATTTCCGGCCTGATTGCCGGGACAGGTGAAGTGATGGATAGGAAAGATAGCCTGGTGGTAGCGGAAATAGAGGCCGGCCAAGTTTCCCCGGTAAGCTTGCAGCTTTTGGGCAAGGCCCGCCAGCTGGCTCAGGAGACGGGTGGCAGGACCCTTGTGATGGTCCTGGGCAAGGATCTGGGGGAACTTGCCGCCCCCCTCCTTGAATACGGGGCGGATGAGGTGATCCTGGCCGACCAGGCTGAGTTGGAGGTCTACCGGACCCTTCCCTACACACGGCTTGTGACCCGGCTGATCCAGGAGCGGAGGCCCAACCTGGTACTTATGGGCGCGACCAGCACCGGCCGGGATCTGGCGCCCCGGGTCGCCGCCCGGCTGGGCACGGGCTTGACAGCGGATTGCCTGGATCTCAGTCTGGATCCGGATGGACACCTGCTCCAGACAAAACCCTCCTACGGCGACAATATCATGGTGGATATCATCATCCCCGATCACAGGCCCCAGATGGCGACCGTCCGACCCAACGTCTTTGCCTTGCCCGAAAAGCTTTCAGACCCAGCCGGGACTATCAGCCGCCTGGAGGCCAAACCCCTGCCCCTTGACCTGAACACCCTGGTAAAGGAAATCATTGTTGAAAGACAGGCGGCAGCCCGTCTGGAAGATGCCGACCTGGTCATTTGCGGCGGGCGCGGCCTGGGATCAAGAGAGAATTTCCAGAGGCTTTATGATCTGGCGCAAGTCCTGGGGGCCACGGTCAGCGGAACCCGGCCCGCCCTCGACGAAGGCTGGATCCAGGAGGACTTCCAGATCGGGCAAAGCGGAAAAATGATCGCGCCGAAACTGCTTATCACCTTCGGTGTTTCAGGAGCCGTGCAGTTCACGGTCGGTATAGAAAAAGTAAAAACCCTGATTGCCATCGACCAGGACCCCAAGGCGCCAATCTTCGATTTTGCCCACTACGGTCTGCTGGCCGATGTCAACGAGCTGATCCCCGCCCTCCTGAAGGAACTGGCCTTTGATCCTGATCCTGCCGACTCCCCTTGAGGCAAGCTTCCTGACTTCCAAGGGGACCCTTCAGTCCGGCTGACGGGCGCCGCACTGGCCGCAGAAACGAAGACCGGGAAAAAGCTCTGAACCACAAGCCTCACAAAATATTTTTTCCCAGGAGATGAGCCTTACCCCGCACTCCTTGCAATGTATCGTCCCTTCGGGGTTTAAGTGGCCACAGCAACTGCAGGTACACAAGCAGCGCCGGGAATCCTCTTTCCTGGCCCTCTTTTCAAGCTCGGCGGCGGCTTGATCCAAGTTTTTCCGGGCCTTTTCAATCTGATCCTCCAGCTGGGTCAGGGATCCGGCGAATTCCCCGAAGGCTTCCGCCCCATACTGGGCCAGGGCTGCCTTTCCAATTCCGGCATACACTTCTTCTTCCCGCTTTTGCAGTTCACAGAGTTCATTTTGCGCGGTCAAGACACGGGCGGACAAAGGATCGTCAGGTAAGAAACCCGGCAGACTCCCCCTCATCCCTTCCCTGCTGACAAGAATATCCTCTTCCATAGCTAGCTACCCCGACATTCTTTTGCTATTTTTGCTTACTGCTTTTAATCTAGCATACCGTTATGTATAACTCCATGTTATATGCATAGTAGCTCCGGTGAGAGGGGATGATGTTTGAGGATCAGACGAAGAGGCTTTGAATATATACGATGATGATCATGACGACCATATAGAAGGCGACCCAGCCAAGAAGCCTTGATATCAACCGATGGGGCGGGTCCGTCTCCTGGTGGCCGATTGCGGCTTCTGCCAGGACCAGGCTCTGAGGGGTAATGGGCTTTGCCAGGGTCCCTCCCGAACAAAGGGTGCCGGCAATCAGGTGCGGATCCAGACCCAATCTTTGCGAGGCGAAGAGGGAGGCGCCACCAAACAGGGCGTTGCCCCCCGATACACTCCCTGACATAATGCAGCCCATAAAACCCAGGACTACCATGAGGGGTGACAGGGCCCCCGCGCTGACCAGGGATACGGCCAAGCCGATGGAGGCGGCCATACCCGAATAGTTCATCAGATAGGCCAGGCCGAGAATACAGGCGATGGTGCTGCCTGCCATAAGCATGCCCTTGAAGGCCCCCCAATAGCTTTTCAGGACCTGCCTCGGCTTGAGGCCGAGGAGGGGGGCGCTGATCCAACCGGCGATCAGGGTGAGCGTTCCGCCGGCAGTCAGGAGATTCTGGCTGAAGGCGGCCGGATAATTGACATGAAAACCGGTGTGCGGGTCCACAGTAAAGACGGCTTGGTTGAGTTTTGGCCAGGCGAATGTAAGGTTGCCGAGCCCCGATATCAGCTTGACCAGGCCTGTTCCGTTGACCAGGCCCATTACGGTGATAAGCACAATGAAGGGGGACCAGGCCCGGAGCACCTTGCCCCGCGGGAGCGGGTCCTGGTTCTCCACTGCCAGCTCCTGGCCGGGAAAGAGCCAGATGGACCGGGGTTTCACCAGCTTGGTCGCAAGCAGGATGACAGCGACGCTGGCCAGGCCCGCCGCCATACCCGTGATGGATATGGACAGGAACTGTGAACAAAGGAGGCCGACCAGGCCATAACTGAAACCTGCCAGGAGGGGAAGGGGCCAGATCCCCTTGAAGCCCTTCCAGCCCGACACCATGATAACGGCTCCGATCGGCAGGAGGGAGGCGATAAGAGACGTCTGCCAGCCAATGAAGGTCCCGAGCCTGTTGGTGTCGAGCCCCGTTACCGAGCTCAGCATCAGGATGGGCATACCCTGTGTCCCCCAGGCACCGGGAGTCGAATCGGAAATCAGGGAGATGGCTGCCGCCAGCTGGGGTGGAAAGCCGAGTCCAATCAGCATGGCGGTCACAATGACTATCGGGGCGCCAAAGGCGGCGATACTCTCAATCAGCGCTGTCAGGCCAAAACCCACCAGGACTGTCTGAACCCGTTTGTCGGGGCTCACCCGCTGAAGTGACTGACGGAGAGTTTCAAAATGGCCGCTGTCGGTCAGGAGCCGGAAAATCCACATGGCGTTGAGGAGGGCCCAAAGGAGGGGGAAAACAGCGACAGTCATGCCGAAGAGGATACTGTGGCCGGCCAGGATCGGAGGCATCCGCCAGACAAAGAGGGCCAGAAACAAGGAGACGGCGAGACTGATCAAGACCACGCTTATGCTCCGCAACTTACCGGTTCCCATAAGGACCATGAGGACCAGGGAGGGAATAAAGGCGACCAAGGCTGTCAGGATGGGATGGTCCCCAAGGGGGAGCATATCTTGGTGGAAGGCCTCCGGGCTTCCTGGCAGGAAGAGATAGAAGACTATACCGGCAGCCAGGATGGAAGCGGAAATCAGCCAAAAGGGAGACCTGGTCAAAGGACTCTTCCGGGGGGCCTGGTCCTCTTCAGTCATCCGGCTCACGCCAGGCCCTTCCCATCAGTCCTTATTAATTTTTTTAAACTGAAACCAGCCCGGTACAATTCGCTCAGGATCATGTCTCGTGTCTACTTTCAAAATAAAATCAGGTAGGCACAGTCTACCACGCAGGGCCTGCTTCCGCGAACCGGCCTGGTGGTGGGGTCTCCCCGGACTTTACTCGCCCTTCATATCAATCGTTTCGGTCTTGCCGTCCAGGATTTCCATACTCAGTTTTACTGATTCCCCAATCGCGGCGTCGATATCGTCTGGCTCAACACCAAGAGCCTCGATCCACTTCTTATCGATAAAGGCCTTGGAAGTCATGACCTTGACAAATTCGGGCAGGTAGAGGCCCCCTTCCAGACCGGCCTTCCTGTGTTTTTTTTCTGTGCTGCAGGCACCCAGTTTAAAGAGCCAGCTTGGAATGGTGACGATCTTCTTGTCCGGCACACCCATGTACTTGTGGATTATGGTCAAGAGCTCTGTCCATTCCATATTGTAGTAACCGACCGGGATATTGTTGCCTCCCCTGTTCTTCTCCAGGGCGCCGGCAATCGTCTGGGCCACCTGCTTCACTGTGAGCATGGTGGTTCCGCCTTTGGGGTACATTGTCTTTTTTTTCATATTGCGGATCTGTTCGACGAGGAAGACCCAGACTGGTTTTCGACCAGGTTGTGTCCCGAAGATATAGGGGAGCTCCAAAACGGCGACATCGAAATTTTCATCCGCGAAGGAGAGTGCCATATTGGCCTGATCAACCCGGCTGCGGATATAGGGGTGATGCTTGGCAAGTTCCAGCTCAGGCCAGGTCCGGTCGAAGGTGGAAAAATAGGAGCCGCAGATGACAACGTGCTTGACACCACTTTCCTTGGCCACGGAAAGTAGCCGCTCCAAGGGCGTGATGTTATATTTCTTGAAGAGCTCATAGATGGGAGCTGGCCCCTCGACGCGTTCATCGATGCCAGCGGCGAAGACCAGTCCCTCCACACCATCAAGATGGGCCTTCAGCTCCTGGTCCGACAGATCCATGTAATTGGCAAAATCGATCCGCATTGCCTCCGGCAGGACCTCGCCCTCTGGGAGAGGTGGAAGCGCGATCGAAGCTAGCTCATGTCCGCGATTTATCAATTCACGGGCCGCTTCTGAGCCGATAAGGCCCGTCCCGCCAACCATAAAGACTTTCATAGCAGCTTTCCTTTCTACAGTCAGGACCCGGCCACCGTCAGGTGACCTATGGCCTTTTCATCAATACCTGGGAACAGCATAGAGAATTCCGCCGTCCTCCCGCTGTCACCCTTGTATCGGGCCAGCTTCTTGAATCAGATCCTTTTTGGATTTACAATCAAAAGGGAGACAGCCGGCCCTGATCCCTGTCCTTCCAGAAAGAAGCCATCCCGTGAACTCTCGCCAGAATCCCGACCGCCCCTCTCAAATACAGGAAGCTCCCGAAGGACACTTCCGTTGGGTTTACGAGGTCAATCTCTACCGTAACCCCAGCATCCTCTTCCTCATCTGGAAACTCTTCCTCTTCATCTGGCTGGGGATCTCCCTCTTCGTTTTCCTGATTTCCCTCCGGGGCCGCGGCCCACTTGAACTGATCAAGGATTTCGGCGGCGGGGCCCTTTATGTCGGACTCTTCCTCATGGCCCTTGCCGGCCTGGCCTACTATGCCTACGCCCTCTATATGAAGGGGAGATACACTGTCCTTTTTGAGATGGATCGAAAGGGGATCCGGCACACCCAAATTCCCGCCCAGTTCGACAAGGCAAAAAAACTTGGCGGGGTTACCGCCCTCATGGGCCTGGCGACGGCTAATCCCACGGTGGCTGGCGCTGGTTTGATCGCGGGATCAAGGCAATCGCTCTATACCAACTTTAAAAATGTGAACGCGGTCAAGGTGATCCGGAAGAAGAATACCATCAAGCTCCGGTCTTCCCTGTTTATCCACAATCAGGTCTACACGGCCCCCCAGGATTTTGACCAGGTCCTGGCCTTCATCAAGGAGGCCCTGAGGCCCAATACCAGGATTAAATAGCCGCCCTGGCCGCCTATTCGGAGTCGGAAGGGCTGAGGGAAAAGAGGCAGCGGATCATAGAGGCCTTGGAGTCCGGACTTTCGGAAGCGTCGGCCCGGTAAAGCTGGGCCAGATAAAGCTCACCCTTCCTCTGTTGCAGAAGATAGTAGAAAACAGACCCTTCGGGCGGATCGAACCGCCAGGCCCGATAGTTGCCGCGCCGGAGTCTGGCGATATGACGCTCCCCGCCGGTGACAAATAAATCGTCGAAATTCACCTTATCGAGTGCCAGGTCTTCCATAAGACCGAGGCTGGTCCATCCCCCTCCATCCTCCCCCTGCAGGCGGTCGCTTTTCATCAGGAGTTCGCAACTGTCCGTGAGTTGGAAGAGAGGGGCTTCCTCCGGGGTATAGGTAAAGGAATAAAAGGAGGCCTGGTAGCTGACGGCCATAACCCGGTAGACCCGCCCAAGCAGATGCTTCAAGCTCCGCTTCGTGCTCCTGAGCACCAGCACAGCAGGGATGATGGAGGCGGCCGCCAGGGTCGCCGTGATCCAAAGGGCTGGTTTTTTGTAATCGAAGAAGTCTTTCACCCGCTTGCCCCCACTGGCAGGAAAAGCAGCCACACTGCCTCCCGCATGCATGATTATAATACGTGATCGGGGCGAATGCGGATTAAACCGTCGCTGGTCCGCCTTCGTGCTCCAACAACCAGGTTTTTTTGGCTAGGCCGCTGGCAAAGCCTGTCAGCTTGCCCCCGGCACCCAGGACCCGGTGGCAGGGGATGATAAGAGTAATGGGGTTATGGCCCACGGCCCCTCCCACTGCCCGGGCTGAGCTGCCGGCCAGAAGCCGGGCAATCTCCCCGTATGTCCTGGTCTCACCGTAGGGGATCTCGAGCAAAAGCTGCCAGACCCTTTGGCGGAATTCGCTCCCCTCAGGGGCGAGGGGCAGTTCCCGGTGGTCGGGTTTCTGTCCGGAAAAATAGCGGTCAAGCCAGTCCCGTGTCTTTTCGAGGACTTCGAGCCCCTCATCTTCAAGCACTTTCCCCTTCAGGGTCGCCGCGTAATATTTCTGGCCTTCCACCCAAATACCAGTGACTGCCCTGCCGTCACTGGTCAGCAACAGATTGCCGATCGGGGATTCGTAATAGCTGCTGTATACAGTATCCATCAGAACTCAATCTCCTCCAGGGAGTCGATCACCAGGCTGGCCTGCTCCGCTATGGCGGGCCGGTCGGAGGCGATCTCCGGTATGGCTATTCCAATCGCCCCGGCCCTCCGGGCCATGAGCATATCAACAATGGAATCCCCGATCATTATCATCTCCTGGGGAGGGACACCCATGAGATCGCTGATATGAAGCAGCATATCGGGATGGGGCTTTCCCAGTGTCACATCATCCGGTGTGACAATGAAGTCCAGAAGGCCGGCTTCATCGTATAGGTTGATGGAGGTTATGGTCCTGTCATAGGTATCGCTCGTCGCGATACCGTAAGGGATACCCGACCGCCTCAGCCTCTGGAAGATGTCGGGGAAACCCTCTTGTGGGACGAGGGAAGCCTCAAAATCAAAGATTTCATCCCCCCTGTCGATGATCGCCTTTGCCTGAACGGATGCCTCAATCCAGCTTAGATCCGGATCCCTGTGGCAAAGAAAACCAGCCAGGGCCACGATTTCCTCCGGTATCGAGGCCGTTGCGAAATGCCCCTTGTTCCAGATCCTGTCTATGGTGATCCCGGAACCGAAACGGGCCTCAACCCCCAACATCCGGTACCAGCTGGTCAGCAGATCAGGATCCGGAAATTTTTCCTGAAGGGCCTCGGTCCGCGCAAGTAAAAGCGAGATCCAAAAAGGCAGGCTCTTGAATAGAAGGCCGTCCTTGTCAAAGACAAGAAGCTTGGCATTGAAAGTCTGATTTTTGATTTTTATCAAGAAGGCAACCTCAACTATCTAGAAGACAATATCCTTATCCTTGGATATGAAGAAGAATAGCATAAGCGAAAGGATGGTGAAGAGTGTCAGGATGGTCGCCACTGCCGCCGCGGCGCCATAGTTCCCACGGGTTACAAAAGTGTAGACCGACAGGGTCAGGGTGATGGTCCTGGCATTATACAAAATGATGGCCGTCGACAATTCCGTGACAATGGTAACCCAGCACAGGATGGCGCCCGAGATGATCCCGTTGGTCATCATGGGGACCGTTATCCTCCGGAAGGTTTTAAAATGTGAAGTCCCCAAACTGATCGAAGCCTCCTCGATGGAGGGTGATATTTGGGAGAGGATGGCGGAGGAGGAGCGGATCATATAGGGGGACCGCCTGATAAAGAGGGCCAGGACCATGATGAAAACCCCACCTGTCAGGGGCGGGAGGAAGCCGCGCTGGACGTTGAAGGTGGTTACCAGGGCGATACCGATGACTGATCCGGGAATGATATAGGGCACCATGGACAGGGTGTCGATGGTGTGGTTGATGAAATTTTTCCGGCGGACCACCAGATAGGAGATCACGACCCCGAGGATAATAATGACCAGAAGGGCCAGCCCCCCGATAATGAAGGTATTCTGGATAGACCCCCCCATGCGCTCAAAGGCCAGCTTGTAGCTGTCCAGGGAATAGCCTTCCAGGAAAAGCTTGCCCGATACCTTCTTGAAGGAAGTGTAGATTACGTAAACCTGGGGCAGGAAGGCGAGCGCCACGACGCCATAGCAATAGATATGCATGAGGATGCTCGCCCACCTCTTCGGCTTCTTTTGCTGGATGGGATTGAGCGCGCTCATGGTATAGCTGAATTTCCTGGTGGCGATTTTCTGGGAGAGAAAGACGGCTGCCGTTATTATGATGGCGATGACACTTATGGAGGCCGCGAAGTTGTGGTTACCCCCGGTTTCACCCAGATACTGGTTATAGATCTCAACGGTGAAGGTCCTGTAGCCTTCCCCTATCAGCAAGGGAGTCCCGAAATCCGAGAAGGCCCGCATAAAAACAAGGAGGGCGGCCGCCAGTATGGAGGGGGCGCACAAGGGGATGATGATCCGGAAGAATTTTTTCAGGCTGGAACAGCCAAGGTTTTCCGCCACCTCGATCAGGGAGTTGTCGATGTTGCGAAGCGCCCCTGAAACATAGAGGAAGACCAGGGGGAAGAGTTCCAGGGAAAGTACAAGCAGAATGCCGTTGAAACCGTATATGCTTGGAATCTGTATGCCCAGGTACTTGCTGAAGAAGCTGGTGATCAAGCCTGACCTGCCCAGGAGCAAAATCCAGGAATAGGCCCCGATAAAGGGGGCGGACATGGAGCAGAGGATGATCATGGTCTGGAGGAAGAGGCGACCCTTGATGGTATAGAGGTTGTAGAAATAAGCCAGGGGGATGCCGATCGCCAGTGTCAGGCAGGTCGCTGCGATGGTTACCTTGAAGCTGTTGATAAGGGTGGAGGAATAATATTTCTTTGAGAAGAAGGTGACGAAATATTTCAGGGTAAATTCACCCTTCTGAAAGAAGGCCTCCTTGAGCAGGGATATAAGGGGGAAGGCGAGGAAGATGATGAAGAGGACGAAGACAAGGACGCTGAGCACGGTCCAGATATCGTACTTTTTCCTCATCAGGTTATTCCTGGGAGCTAGTCTCTTCGATATCATTTTCAACTCCTGTGAGAAGATTGCGGCTGCCGTCTTCCTTATATAGGTTAATCCGATCCATTTTGGGTGCCAGCCGGATGGTTTGGCCTTCCTGATAGGACTTGTCAGCCCCAGCCTCCAGCGTCACATCGATCTGCGCGCCGTCTGGCGTCTCAACCAGGTAATGTGTGTTCAGGCCCAAAAAGATGCTCTCCCGGACCAGGCCTTCGATGGCCGCACCGGGCTCAGGGTCGACCTCCCATTCCTCGGGTCGGACGGACACCTTGACCTTTTGATTCTGCTGGCATTCTTTTTGGAGGAGGTCAATTTCAAAGCCGGTGCCATCCGCGAAGACCAGCCTGGGGGCCCCGGCATCACAGACCAGCTCCGCGTCCAGGATATTGGTCCGGCCTATGAAGGTGGCGACAAAGAGATTGGCCGGCCGCTGGTAAACACTTCTGGGTGTCGCTATCTGCTGAATTCGCCCCTCGTTCATAACGGCGATCCTGTCGGAGACCGCCATGGCCTCTTCCTGGTCGTGGGTGACATAAAGGGTGGTAATCCCCGTTTTCCTTTGGATATTCTTGATCACGGACCGCATTTCGATTCGCAGCTTGGCATCCAGGTTGGACAGGGGCTCATCCATGAGCAGGACATCCGGATTGATGATCAGGGCCCGGGCCAGGGCTACCCTCTGTTGCTGGCCGCCGGACAGTTTATCAGGCATCCTGTCCCTGTACCGGGTCATCTGGACCAATTCCAGGAATCGCGAGGTTTCCTCCCTCAAGGCCTGCTTGTCGATCTTTTGGTTTGTCAATCCAAAGGCCACGTTCTTTTCGACACTCATGTTGGGAAAAATCGCGTAATTCTGGAAAACCATCCCAATCTTCCGCCGGTTGGGGGGGAGATCATTGATCCTTGTCTCGTTGAAAAAGAAATCGCCGCCTTCAATGGTATTGAACCCGGCTATCATGCGTAGCAGGGTTGTTTTCCCACAGCCCGACGGCCCCAAAAGCGTAAAGAACTCCCCCTTTCGCACAAAAAGCGAGAGATCCGGAATGATCAGGTTATTCCCAAAATACTTGACCGCGTGCGATATCCTGATTGAAATGCTCACCTGCCACCTCTTCATCCTGGCCTTGCCAGATCCTATACACAAAGATTACCACTGATTGTCCGGTCTAAAGAGGAGCCGCCCCGAGGGCGGCTCCTCCCAATAACGGACACCCGCCGAAACTATGACGGCGAAGCCTTGTTCCGTCTGTCTCCGCCTAGTTGAGCTCTGCCCACAGATCCGTCCAGCGCTCCAGGATGTCTTCCTTGTGCTCGGCGACATATTTGACATCTTCATCCACCGTGATCATTTCTTCCCACGGTTTGACGAATTCATTGGTCGTCTCAAGGTTCCGGTTCGCGGCACGGGCGGTAGACGCGGCGTACCTGCCCTGGACCTCATCGGAGGTCAGGTAGTCGATGAAGAGCTTGGCATTCTCCATATGGGGGGCATTCTTGACAATTGCCGTACCTGTATTGTTGGTGGTGGTTCCTTCGGTGCAATAGACAATCTTGATGTTCTCGGCGCCATTTGAGATCAACTCGGCCACCGGATCCTCATAGGTAATGCCAACCGCGTATTCCCCGTCGACAACCGTCTTGTAGACTGCGGAGGAACTTGACGAAATAACCCCGTCCAGCTGCTTGATCAGCTCCGTCACAAACTCCCAGGCTTCATCACTGTCATAGCCGCCATTGACAAGCAGCATGTTCGTGAGCTGGCGCCAGGCGCTTGAGCTGGAGGCCGGATCGGCAGAAATAATCTTGCCCTTCAGCTCCGGCTGCAACAGATCTTTGTAGCTGGTGACATCAAGGCCCAGATCATCCAGGATATCCGTATTGGCTATGAGCACGTTGACGTTCGTGTCGTAGTAGGTGATTGATCCAATATCATTGCGGGCGCTCTCCGGGAAAGAGGCGTCGTTGACCGAGATGTAGTCTTCGAAAAGATCCGGGTACTGCAGATAGTAGCCCCAATCGAGCCCACCCATCAGGATATCCGCGTAGGGGTTGGCCGCCTCATTTTGGACCCTCGTCAGGCATTCGCCTGTTGAGGCTGAGATCAGCTCCACCTTAATATCGTACTTTTCCTCAAATTGAGGAATAACCAATGCCAGAGTCTGATCTGAGTCCGGCGAATAAACAACGAGTTTCTTCTCCTCGGTTTTTGGGCCATCCGTGGCCTTCCCGTCATCCTTCGATCCCGAACATGCAACCATTGAAATCAACAGTAGGCCTGCCAGGACAAGTATTAAGAATTTTTTCATGAGATACTCCTGCCTCCTTCTGAGCTGAAAGACAAATGGCCGGCGTGCCAGCACCCGGCCGACGTATAAGATCAAGCTATCACTTTAATAACCCGGTGTCAAAGAGTAGAACGTCCAACGACATAAAAGGGGATATCCGCTGCTCAAAATTGTCATTCAGGCTTATTTAAGGGCATTCCAGATATTGATCACCGCGTAGGCCCGCCAGGGTCTCCAGCTTTCCGCCAGGGCGTCAATCTCTTTTTGCGATCTGGGTTCCAGCAGCTTTTTAACCCCATAATCCGTGCCGGGGAAAGCATCAGGCCATTTCATGGACCGCATGGCGATATAGTGAGCCGTCCAGGGTCCGATGCCAGGAATCTTTTGCAGTTCCTTCAACTTGACCTCAGCGTCTTCATAGGACAGGAGGTCAAGGCGGTCGGAGAGGATAAGATCGGCCAGGGCCCGGATGGTGAGTGACCGCCTGCCTGTCAGGCCGAGGGGGCCCAGCCGGTCAGCAATAGCCTCACCCAGGTCCAGGATGGTCTGCTCTGTCGGGAAGTGCCGGGTCAGTCCCTCAAGGCCCGTTTCAATCGGATCACCATAGGTCAGTGCCAGCCTGCCCGCCAGGGTCCTGGCTGCCTTGACCGTGATCTGCTGACCCAGTATGGCGCGCACACTCATCTCAAAGGGGCTGAAGGCGCCTGGCACCCTGGCGCCCGGAACGAAAAGGCCCTGTCTGATGGTATTCATGGAAGACAAGGCTTCCACAAGGTCGGCTGGATCCATGTCCAGATCAAACATATGCCTGACCTTGAACTCGATCTGCGACAGAACGGGCTCCAGGTCAGGGTGAAAACTCAGGCGGAGGGCCTGGTCGGGCACAAGGTTTTCCACCCTGAACCATCCCTCCCGGAGGAGGCCGTCCTGTGACCTCAGCCTGACTGTCCGGGTGTAACTTCCCTCCTGGACCCGTTCGACCCCATCGATGGCCCGTCCCGCCCAGAAGGCAAGCAGTTCGTCCCATAAGTAGGGCGGATTGTAGGGCAGGGTGAGTGACCTGCCCTCACCTGCCGGCCTGGAACTATTCACGGTCCGGTCCGGCTGGCGTGTGCCGGTCGATCACCTGGGCCAGGCCACCCTCTATGGGCTGGGGGAAACATTCATCGGCTTTCTGCCTGATTTCCTCCTGGGCTGTGATCGGCGCGTAAAAGAGGTCGGCGTAAGGCCGCATTGTCAAATCCGTATGGGCGTCCCCGGCCACGATCAACTGGAAGTCCTCCTCACCGGCCAAATGTTGGCAGAGCCTGTTGGCAGCCTCCCCCTTGGAAACCCCCCGGGGGGTCAATTCATAGAAGTGCCTGCTGGCCGCGGCAAAATTGAAGAGCTCCTGCTTGACATGCTTGCGGCCAATCTCCTGCAAAACTGATACCTCGTCCGAGGTGAAGAGGACCTTCATAAGCGGCCCGTTAATGGAGGCCCGGTCCGTAAGAGGCGCAGTCCGGTCTTCAAGGACACCCTTGTTTTCCAGCCGGCTGTTGGAGCGCAGGTTGAAGATCTCCCCCTCCGTATAGACGGTAATACTCACCTCAGGGTATTGGCTACCCACAAGCCTGATCAGGTCGTCTACCTGCGGATCCAACGGAATCGCCCAAACAGGACGGTCCCCTTCAAAGTCGTAGCAGAGGGCGCCACCGAGGAAAAGACAGGGGGCATTGACCCTCAGTTCCTTGGCCAGGGATTCGGCAGCTGATTTGGCCCGGCCGGTTACCAGGGCGAATAAGCCGCCCTGGGCCATATACCTGTCAACGGCCTGGTGGACATTTTCATGAATGGGTGTCCCCGTTTTGATCAGGGTGCCGTCGATATCCGTAAGAAAGATTATCTTCATCTAGTCCTGCCTCCTCAGGTCCTGCAGACGCTTCATCACCAGATTGTCCCTGCCAAAGTAGTCATACAAGCCCTTATATTCCTCATAGAGCTTGTCATAGCGCTCCTTGAGTGCCGGATTGGGATAGAAGCTCCTGGCAACGGTTACCCCCATGCCGTGGACAATGTCCGTCAGCTTGGCATAGCCGCTCCGATCGGGGCCCGCTGCCGACGCCCCGTAGATGGCACTTCCCACACAACTGCCATTATCCGAGGCGGACAGGTGAACGGGAATGCCCATGGCGTCAGCGAACATCTGCATGAGGAAGGGATTCTTCATGGCGACTCCGCCCGTGGCGTAAAGCTCCGTAATGGGAATTCCAAAGCTGTCGAATTGCTCCACGATCCGCCGTTTGCCGAAGGTCAGGGCCTCGGTGAAGGCACGGTAGAGATCCTCCGGCCGTGTATTGGTCCGAAGGCCCAATATCATTCCCGCCAGATCGGCATCCAGGAGGACGGAACGGTTGCCATTCCACCAGTCCAGCGCCAGGAGGCCATTCTCGCCCGGCAGTTGCTTTACAGCCAACTCATTGAAATAGTCAAAGATGGACAGCTCCCGCTTTTTTGCTTCCTCAAAGTAGCTGTCCGGGACGCAGGTTTCCGCGAACCATTGGAACAAATCCCCCATGGTGGCCTGGCCCGCCTCATAGCCGAACTGGCCGGGCAGGATACTGTCGTAGCTTATACCGTAAAGGCCCGGGATGGGGATCTCCTCCCGGCTGACCAGCATGTCGCAGCTTGAGGTCCCCATGACCGTGAGCAGGATGTGCTGTTCCGCCAGGCCGGCTCCAACGAAGGCGGCGTGTGAATCCCCCAGGCCTGCCGCCACGGGCGTGCCCTCGAGAAGGCCCAGCCTTTCTGCCATCTCCTTGCTGACATAACCGACAGGATCACCAACGACGACAAGATCCTGGCTGAGTTTATCCTTGACCACCTGCCCGAAACCGGGGCTGACGGCCTCGAAATAGGCTTCATCCGGGTAGCCGCGGTCGACATGCCAGAGGGCGGCCGCGCTCGCGATGCTCCGGCTCCTGCGTCGCGACCCCGTCAGGTAAAAGGTGATCCAGTCCGCCAATTCGATGAAGGCCTGGGCCGCTTCGTAGACCTCCGGCGCCTTTTCGAAGGTTTCCAGGATCTTGGGGAACATGGATTCCGCGTAGACGATACCGCCGCACTGGGCCAGAAAGGCCTCCTGCCTTTCATGCGCGACTGCCGTAAGTTTTTCTGCCTGCGGCTGTCCCCCGTGATGCTTCCAGAGTTTTACATAGGCATAGGGATTGTTTTCAAAGCCTGCCGTAAGACACAAGGGCCTGCCTGCCGCATCAACCGGCACCATGGTGCATTGGGTGAAATCGACACCCAGCCCGATTACCTGCCCGGGATCAATCCCCTCCAATACAGCAGGGACGATCGCGTCAATCGCGTCCATATAATCCTGGGGATGCTGGAGGGCAAAGTTGCTCTCCAGGGGGCTGCCGTCCGGGAGCTCACGATCCATCACGCCATGCGGATAGGTAAATGTCGAAGTGGCGGCAAGATTGCCCTCCATATCCAGCAGCATGGCGCGGGCTTCTTCCGTTCCAAAGTCAAGACCAATGCTATACACAACCATTGCCTTCTCCTGTTTCAATTTTCTGTTTCCGGTTTTCCCTATTCAAAGACCCCACGCAGGCTGGAAATCAGGTCGCAGCCCAATCTAAAAGGGGGCCGGTCTTATTCAGTCCCGTGGCCTATAGGTTAGCATATCGTCCATGGACTTATGGGGATTTTGAAATTTGCCCTTACCGGCCTGACCGGCAGGAAGAATCGGTGTTTGACGGGTTCTTCACCCTGCCGGCATCAATCACTCTTGCAAAGCCAGGCCAGGAGATTGACCCACAGGTCCGGGTAATGCTCCCATTCCATAAACGCCTTCGGGCCCCAGTGGGGTGAACAATCCGAGGTGAACACGGCGGTGCGGCCCCGGCCATAATTCCCCACCACCAGGAGGGGGTCCTGGCCGATCCTGGCGACAAGCCCGCCCCCCTTTTTCGGCAGGGTTCGATTGTAGCCCAGGAGGGCCGGCCAGGGGCCTTCAATCCCTTTGACGACTGGGTGGGTCCTGTCAACAAGCTCTGGGACCTTGCCTTCGGGACACTCAATCCTGTCATCGGAAGCAAGGAGGCTTACCGGAAGAAGATCGGCAATCGGGGTCATGCCATAGCGGGCCTTAGCGTCAATACCGGTAAAGGACAGGTATCCGCCGATCATGAGCAGGGCGCCGCCCCCCGCGACGTAATCCCTCAAGCTGGCCAGCCTGTTGGGCTTGGGCCTGCTTTCATAGAAGGTTTCTTTGCCCAGAAGCAGGGTATTCGACCCGATATCGGAGAGAATGACCGCCTGGTAACGGCTCAATTCCTCCTTGGTATAGGGGAAGTCCTGACCGGCCCTTTCATTGTCCAGGAAGTCCAGCTCGAAGCCGGCCCCCGTCAAGGCCTCTATCAGTGGTTCCGCCCCCTGGCCGTAGGAGGTGAAATAGATGCTGTCGAAACCTTTTACCTGGACGGTATAGCTGACCCAGGATTCACCGGCCAGTAGGATCTTTTTCATGCCGGCGCCCTATTCAGAAGCGTCCAGGCGCTCGTAATAAGGTTTGTAGCGGGGATCGGAACTGAACAATTCCCTCATATCACCCATACCGCGCCTGACCACCGCCGCCAACTCCACGGAGCGGCGCACGATGCTTTGGGCAGTCTCCAGGGTAAGGATCATATCGGGAGCCTGTCTTTCCAACTTGGCCTTCAATTCAACGCCATCGGGGCCATCCGCCCAACCACCGGAACCGAAATAGGATCCGTCGGGCGGGATGTAGATACAACTGGCCATGGCGGCGTGCCTCATGATATCCACAATCCCCAGCTCCTGGCCGCCCGGGAAATCACCGCCCTGCATAACAGCCCCAATGGTCCGCAGATGGCGGGCGGAAGTAACTTCGTAGAGACCGAATTCGGAATTGCTCAGCCGGTCAATGAAGCATTTCAGCTGGCCGGGAATTCCCGCCACATAGACCGGAGCGAAATAGATGACACAGTCCGACCAGAGCCACAGCTCCCTCAGCTTCTGGAAATCGTCCTTGACGATGCAGTCGCCGCCATTCGTATAGCATTTGAGGCAACCGATGCAGGCTTGCATCTTTTTGCCGGCAAAATGATAGGTCTCAATTTCAGTCGGCAGGAAAAAACCATCCAGGGTTTTCAAGCTTTCCTCCATCAGGAAGCTGGTATTCCCCTTCAATCTTGGACTGGCGCTGATGGCCAGGACTTTCAACGGCTGCATAGGGTAAGATCCCCTCTCTTTGATGGCTGGCTGGAACCGTGGCTGCTCCAACCGCAACTGTTCTTTACGCCACGTGACAACTGGTCATCCCAGGCTTGTGCGGATCTTTATGATCTTCGGGCCTAGACCTTCAGGTTTTCACAGGTCAGCTTCTCGAATTTCCTTCTTTCACGCAGTTGGAAGGCTTCATTGGCGATCATGACGGCCAAGAGGGCCGCGCCCCATATAAGCTTGTTTGTGTAGGGGCTCAATTGCCAGATATTGAAGGCGGTCTGCAGGGACTGGACACAGATGAGTGAGAAGGCCAGGCCCAGAATCCTTCCCTTGCCGCCGCCCGGATGGAAGCCGGCCAATACGGCTACCAGGATGGCCTGCTGCACATAGGTCTCCCCGTAACCAGCCTTGGCGGAATTGGCCCGGGACATCATCATAAGGGCGGCTATACCCGCCAGCAGGCCGACCAGGGCGTAGGTGCGCAGGAGAATCCGTTCGGTATCGATGCCGGAGAAGCGGGCCACCACATGGTTGGACCCCTGTAAAAACATCTCTGCCCCCAGGGCCGTTTTTCTCATCATAAAGGAGACAAGGGTCATAACCAGGATCATGATGGCGAAGAGGACCGGGATTTTCACGACCTGCAGGCTGCTCAAGCGGCTGAAAATGTCAGGGAGCCCGGTTACGATCTGGCCGGATGAAATCGCCATGGTCACCCCCAGGTAGAGAATACTGGTCACGATGGTGGCAATGATGGGCGGGACCGAAATTTTGGCGATCAGATAGCCGTTCAGAAGACCTCCCAGGATTGCCACCAGGAGGGCGACGGCGACACCGATCAGGACGATCGAAATATCCGGCAGACCCTGAACGGGAAAAAGGGCACCGGTCATGACCTTGGCTGAGATAACCCCCGCCATATTGGCATTGGCCACGATGGAGAGGTCGGTCGTACCGATGAAGAAGCACAGGCACATAGCCGTGGTGATGATACCGAACTCGGATACCTGCAGGGCCATGCTGGAAAAGGTGGTCGTATTGAAGAAGCTTCCTCCCAGCAAGACCGCAAGGAAGAGAGAGATGGCCAGGGTGAACATGGCCAGGGTGGTCATGTGCTGATCCGATCTGAATAGTTTGAATTTCTGCATCATAGCTAGCCTCTTTTCCTACTCTGTGAAGATGAAATGGCGCCGGTTGACCTTCCGGGCCCGCCCGAAGGTCATGAACAGGCTGAGCAAAAGGACCAGGCCGATGAAGAGGCTGTTCCAGGAGGAGGAGATCCCCAGATAAATCAGGGTTGAATTGAAGAGCCAGATCACAACGACACCCAGGTAGGTTCCCAGGATACTTCCTTCCCCCCCTTTGACATTGGCACCACCCAGGACGACAGCCGCCACGATGGAGAGCTCCTGACCGGTCAGTGAGGTGGCATTGGCAAGGCCCAGGTTGGCCAGGGCCATGACCCCCATGGCGCCATAGATGGCCCCCGCGGTCCCAAAGGCGATCAGACGGATTTTCAGGAGGTTGAAACCGGCCCTTTGGGCGGACAGGGGGGAGCAGCCCAGGGCGTAGATCCCTTTCCCTACCACGGTTTTATTGAGCAGGAACCAGGCGACAGCAAGGGTGATCAGGGCGGGGAAGATGGAGACGCTCATACCGATGGTGGCCCCCACCTCGGTCACAGAAGTCCAGAATTTGGCCAGACCCAGGGCCTTGTAGGACTCGGGGTAACGGGCAGACCCGATCGACTCCACCCCCACCAGCAGGGTCAGGAGACCGTGGAAGAAGCTGGAGGTACCCAGGGTAATGATGAAGGCACTCAGCTTGAGCAAATGGACCAGGAGCCCGTTGATCAAGCCCAGGCCGACGCCGATAACAATCCCGAGGACAAACATGAGGGGGACACTGTCGAAACCGAGCACCAGTGCCAGTTTCAAAGTCGTGTAGCCGGCACAGAGCGCAATGGAGGCACAGGAGAGGTCCACACCTCCGGAGATCATGACGATCAGGACCCCCATGGCCAGCATGACCATGGTTGAGGTTGACTTGGTCAGGGTAAAAAAGGTCTCCAGTGAAAAGAAGGCCTGGTTCGAAAAAGAGACAAGGGCGACATAGATGACGATAATCAGGATCAGGAGTGTCTTGGTATCCTGTAACCACCGGGTCCACGACTGTTTATTATCCATCCTGCACCTCTTTTCCTCTCAGCTCCGCCAGCAGGGAACTGTCACCGGTTTCGACCAGCATCTGGATGACCCTGTCGATGCCTTGCCGGTCCAGGTCGGCTTCTTCAAGGAGTTCCAGTACCCTGCCCTGGAACATGACGATTACCTTATTGCAATTTGCCAAGATCTCATTCACTTCATCCGAGATCATGATCACGCCGCAATCCTTGCGGGCATATTCCTGGATAATCCCGTAAATCTCAGCCTTTGACCCGATGTCGACCCCTACGGTGGGTGAATCCAGGATAAGGAGTTTGGGGGCAGTGGCCAGCCATTTGGCCACAACCAGTTTCTGCTGGTTGCCACCGGACAGGGTCCTTGCATGGACATCAATGTTGCTGGCCTTGACATTACAGGTCTTGACCGAATCCTCGACCAAACCCTGAATCTGCCTGGTGTCCAGGACACCCAAGGGGCCCTTCAACCGTTTGATGATGGCTGACACCACATTCATCCGGAGGGGCACATCCAGGAAGACCCCCTGCTCGGCACGGTCTTCAGGCACCAGGCCAATCCCTATCTTCTTGGCATCCCTGGTTTTCCTGAGGTTGACCTTCCTGCCCTCAAAGCGGATGGAACCGGTATCTTGTTTGTTGAGGCCGAAAAGCGAGAGGGCCAACTCGGTGCGGCCGGATCCGATAAGACCGATCAGGCCGACAATATCGCCCTTCCGGATCGACAGGCTGATCTCTTCATACTGTCTGGCCTTGGTCAGTTTATCCAGCTCAAGCAAGGGCTGATCGTCCCCGGCTTCCCGCCTGTATTGGGACTGCCCGATCCTGCGGCCGGTCATATGATAGGCAAGGGACTCATCATTGACTTCGTCAGGGGTGAAGTCCCCAACCAAGCGGCCGTCACGCAGGACGGTAATGCTGTCGGAGACCTTCATGACCTCATCCAGCTTGTGGCTGATGAAGACAACTGTGTAGCCCTTCTCCTTCAAGCCCAGGATTATTTCCAGGAGACGTTCGATCTCCGAAAGGGTCAGGGCTGTGGTGGGCTCATCCATGAAAAGAAGTTTGGCATCCAGGGCCAGGGACCGGCAAATTGAGACCAGCTGTTTGTTGGCCACCGACAGTTCCCGGACAGGTACCTCCAGGGGGAGGGCAATTCCGACCCGATCCATGGCTTCCACCGCGATCCGGTTGATCTCCCTTCTGCTGGCCGTCTTGTTTCTCTGCTGAAGGAGCTTATTGATGGCGATGTTGTCAGCAACGGACATATGTTCAAAGAGGGAGAAGTCCTGGTAGATGGTCTGGACCCCCTCGGCCATGGATTCGCTGGTCGACAGGCGGCTGTACGGATTTCCATTGAGCACAATCCTTCCGCCGGACGGCTGTTCAGCACCGGAGATCAGTTTGACAAGGGTCGATTTGCCGCTCCCGTTCTCGCCGACCAGGCAGTGGATATCACCTCTTTTGACCGCGAAATTTATATCACAGAGAGCATGAACCCCAACATAATTCTTGTGGACATTCTCTGTACGTAAGATGTACGCGTCCGTATTCATTGCTGGCTCCTTAAAAGCGTTCATCCCCTGCCAACACAGGGGCCAAAGGAGGTCCCCGGCAGCCGTGCGGCCGCCGGGAATCCCTTCTTCAGATCCGAAGTCTTATTCTGCGAAGCTCCGGACAGGCCTTGGCCGGTTTAGAAGAACAGGTCCGGATCATCAATGTTGTCCTTGGTAAAGACGATGCCTCCGTTTCCGTACATAATGTTGCCGTCAAAGGTGAACTTTTCATAACCCGGCTTATTTACGGAGAAATTCTCATCAATCGGTACGCCGGTCAGCTTGGCGTAAGCAACCGCTGCCGCCGCATAGCCTGAGTCGGCAGGCTTCCACATGAGGCCATAGTTGATGGTCCCGTCCTTGATGAAGTCACCCATCTCAGAGGGGCATCCCAGGACGACCAGGCCCAGGTCACCGCGATCTTTTTCACGGAGAGCCTGCGCGATCCCCACCGCAAAACCGGATCCCACAAAGCCTTTCAGGTCGGGGAAAGCCGCCATGGCTTCCGTGGTCTTGTCGATTGCGATCTGGGCATTGTTTTCTGTCTCGTAGGGCTCGGCATTGACCAGCTCCATATTGGGGTGATTCTCTGCCAGATAGGCCGTGCAGGCATTAAACCATTCCATATGGGTGATCATGGTCAGACCCCCCACCTGGTAGGCGTATTTGCCTTCGCCGCCCATGGCGTCAGCGATGCACTCGCCGAAGAGGACGCCGAATTCAGAACCGATGACTGCCTCGACATCATAGTCGACCGCGTCCCCGATGTTGGTGCCTTCCAACGAAACAACCACAATCCCCGCGTCCCGGGCTTTCTGCAGAACTTGCTTCATGGAGAGCGGGTCGCTGGGCGTGACCAGAATGGCATCGACGCCCTGGGCGATCAGGTCTTCCACCATGGCGATCTGTTTGGCCCCGTCCACTTTTTCAGGTGCGATTTGGTAGGCGGTGACGCCAGGCGTATCCTTGGCGAACTGCTCAACGCCGGCTCTCAGGGAGTCGAAGAAGGCGATGCCGTCCATTTTGGCAACCATGACAATGGTATATTCCTTGTCATCGTCACCCGGGTCCCCGCTTGAGGGATCCTCCGTTTTTTCGGGTTCGGAGGCTACCGGCGTATCAGTGGCCTCACCTTCCTTTTTTTGATCAGAGCATGCAACCAGTGAGAACATCATCGTCAGGACCAATACCAGAGCGATGATCCCTATCAGATTTCGTTTCATATGCTTTCCTTTCCTTCTTTTCCCTTGTTTTTCGGGGAAATAATATATAACAGCCTTCTACGGCCCCTTGCTCAATCCTCTTCCAGAAAACTTATCTCCTGGTCTGAAAGCTTGAGATCGGCAGCCGTCAAAGTGCTTGTTAACTGTTCCATTGTTTTGGGTCCCACCAGGGCACAGAGGGGAAAACCGCGCGTGAAGAGGAAGGCGAGTCCAACCGCCTCCACCGGGACGCCCAAGTCTTCTGCCACCCGGGCTGCCCGTTCGGCCCTGGCCCGGTTGAGGGCTGAATCATAGACACGCCTGACGGTCTCATTCATACCCGTGCCCGACAAATACTTGGTCATATAGCCGCTGGCCTGGCTGGAGTAGGCAAAGATGGTCAGATCCGGATGGGCACGATAGTAGGCGGTATCTTCTTTTTCACGGAAATAGAGCATGGTATTGTCGCCATCGGGTCCCACCCCTCCGCAGGCCAGATTCCTGATATAGGCATAGCCGATCTGGTTGGCGACAAAGCCCGTCCTGCCAAGCGAGCGGGCGTAGCGGTTGGCCGCCTCAATCCGCTCATTGCTCCAGTTGGAGGCGGCCAATCTTACGATTTTACCCTCATCCTGAGCCTTGAAGAGCTCGTCCATGATGGGGGCCAGGGGGAAATCAGGGTCATCCCGGTGAAGGCAGTAGAGGTCAATGGAGTCGATTTGCAAGCAGGCCAGACTTTCCTCCAGATCCTGCCGGATACAATCAGGCCTGACCCGGGATGTCTTGGCCGGATCCTTGATCGAAAAATGGGCCCCCTTGGTGCAGATCATAAGTTTGGCGCGCAGGTCGGGATTTTCACTCAGGATCCGGCCCAGGCATTTTTCCGAGGCGCTGCTTTCAGCCCCTTCCATCCAATCCGCGTAGACGTGGCCGGTATCCAGCATGTTGCCGCCGGCGGCTACAAAGTGCTCAAGCATGGCCAGCCCGGTCTGCTGGTCAATGCTGGTCCCAAAGAAATCAACTCCCAGTACCAGTCGGGAAACCTGAATGCCATCGAGATTCGTGTATTCCACTTCTTCCCCTTTCCTTGATCAGAGGGCCTGAAGCCCGGAAAATGTATCTTTCAAGGCAGGGTAGAGGCCCTTGAAAAGCGCGTAGTGTGCCGTGTAGGTCCTGTGTTTATCCGGGTCGAAGGCATGGGTTTTCTCTTTGTGGACCATGTTTTCGACCGCCTCACCGACGCTGTCCCAGGCACCCACCCCTACCGCAGCCAGGATGGCCGCGCCCAGGGCGGTCACTTCGTCTTCCTTCAAGGTCGCGATGGCCATCCCGTAGACGTCGGCAATAATCCCGCGCCAGAGGGGGCTGGACGCGCCGCCACCGCACAGGACCATTTCCTTGACCGGGGCGGCTTCGGACCTCATGGAATCAAGGCAGGACCGCATACCAAAGGCGACCCCCTCGAGAACGGCCCGGACCAGATGACTCCGTCCGTGGATATCATTGAGGCCGACAAAAGAGCCCCGCGCCTCCGGGTCCAGATAGGGGGTCCGGACGCCTGTCAGATAGGGGAGGAAGAGAAGTCCCTCCGCTCCCGCAGGAACGGCGGCGGCCATGGAGTCCATAGCCTTGAAGCTATTTGCTGAGGGGTCAGGCCCTTCTACTCCCGGATGGAAGGAAATCGTCCGAAGCCACTCCAGGGACAGGCCCGCGGCCGGAAGACAGCTGATCAGTGTCCACATGCCCGGCAGGGCGCTGCAATAGGTATTGATCGACCCGGTGGGATCCACCTTGACCGACCTGGTGTTCATGCAAAGGAGGCCCGACGTTCCCAAGGCGGTATAGGCCATACCCGGCTCCGTCGCGCCCGATCCGACGGTAGCTGCGACGGTATCCCCCGCGCAGGCCACCAGGGGCGTTGCCGGAGGGAGACCGGTCAACTGTGCGGCTTCCTGGTTGACCCTGCCAATAATTTCGGTGCTCTCGAAGACGGGAGGCAAGAGCTCCCGGGGAATATCAAAGAGCTTGAGGAGCTCTTGCGACCACTGGCGTTCAGGTACATCCAGCAATTGCATACTGGAGGCGTTGGTCACATCCGTCGCAAGGACCCCGCTCAAACGCCAGCGGATATAGTCGTTGGGGAGCAGGATATGCCGGCAGGCCTCGTATAAAGAGGGCTCATTCTCCCTCACCCAAAGGAGGGAGGCCAGGGTGCTTCCCATAATGTCGGCATTGGCCGTGATCCGCAATAAGCTGTCCAGGCCCACCTTGTTTTCAATATGGGTGTGTTGCGCTGAGCTTCGCTGGTCACTCCAGAGGATGGCCGGGCGGAGGACCCTTCCGTCAGCATCCAGCATGACCAGGCTTTGGAATTGGCCGGTGACGCCGACACAAAGCAGCTCCAATGCCTTGGCGCGGGCGTAGGCCATTATCTGCCCTACCGTATCGCGGACGGCCTCCCACCAGTCTTCGGGATCCTGTTCCGACCAGCCATTTTGGGGATGGGCGGTCGGATAACCCTGGCTGGTCGAGAAAAGCTGATTGCCCTCCAGGTCAAAGAGGATGGACTTGGTTCCGGTGGTACCGATATCTATACCTAAAACACTCTGTTTGCCCATAAGCATGCTTATTTGCTTTCTACAAGCCAGCTTCCGTTTTCCATGACGACCCGGCCGTCCAGATAAAGGGTTGAATCCTTCCGGGTATCCTTGACGATGTCCCAGTGGAGGGAGGAGTCGTTCAGTCCACCGCACTCGGGATAACCCCTGCCCATAGCCAGGTGTATGGTTCCGCCGATTTTCTCATCAAAAAGCACTTCACCGGTATAGCGGTCGATCCCGTAATTGAGCCCGATACCAAATTCCCCCACCCGGGAGGCACCCTCATCCATTTGAAGGAGCCGCGAAAGCAGTTCTTCTTCTGACTCGGCCGTCGCTTCGATCAGCCGTCCTTTTTCGAATTTCAGGCGGATCCCATGGATATTGCGACCGGCATAGGTACCGGGGAACTCAAAGAAAATATGACCGTTTACGCTGTCTTCCACAGGCGAAGTGAATACCTCACCGTCAGGCATGTTGATCCGGCCGTCAGCCACGGCATAGGGGCGGCCCAGGGTGGAAAACCGGATATCCGTCTCCCTGCCCACGATTCGAACTTCCTGGCCTGAATCCAGCAGGGAGGCAACCTTGGTCAAATAGGCACTCTGGTCCTCCCAATTCAGCAAGGTAGATCGGAAATAAAAGTCCATCATGCTGTCAAGCGGCATTTCTGATTGCTGGGCAAAGGATTCATTGGGGACCCGGGTCAGGACCCAGCGGGTGTCATTCCTCTTGGCCGATATCACCCCCATGGCCTTCTTATGGTCCGAGAGCGCTTCATCGGAAACATCCGACCATTCAAAGGGATTCCGGGCTCCACGCAAACCGATGTAACAGTCCGCCCATTCCATGCCATAGAGGTGGAGGTCATTGACCCAGCTGACCTGCTCCTTGTTCCCCAGCTTCATGAGGTCACGCTCCAGCAGGGCGGATTGGAATTCAATGAAGGGAAGGCCGCCCGCCCTGACGACAGCCTGGTAGCAGGCACGCGCCAGGGGAAGGGTATCGGTCTCCATCATGGTGATCAGGACCTTGTCTCCCGAACCGACCCTGACGGAATAGTTCACCAGGATTTCCGCGAGTTTTTCCCACTTGGTCTCCACGTCTCTTATTCCTTTCTGATCAGGTTCTGGGCGCTGGTCAACCAGGTGCCCAGCTTCTCGACCATCTTGCTGCTCATGGCTTCGGGGTTCATCATATGGAAGACGCTGGCAGGAGAAATCAAGCCTTTCTCCGTGATGATGCCCTTGATCAGATGGGCCGGCACCAACTCAAAACTTATATTCTTGACAACCGACCCTTCCGGTATCGGACGGTCATCCGACACCTCCTGGTAGGGTCGCTCACTGCTCTTCAGGGGGTATCCATAGACGGACATAAGGTCAAACTTGCTTGTGTCAGCGGCCACATAAAAGGGAATCCCAAATTCCCTGCAGGCCAGGGCCGCCAGGTAGGAGCCGGTTTTGGCATAGACATCCCCCAGGGCATTTATGGCGTCAACACCGATGACAAAGGACTGGCAGCCGGGCACCAATTCGCACAGAAGCGCGTCTACGCCAAAGCAAACCGGTATTCCCAAACTGGATATTTCCTCCAGGGTCCGGAAACCTTCGCTGTGGGGCCTCGCCTCGAAGGCGACCATTTCGACACGCTTACCCGCTTCCAGGACTTTTTCCATAAGGGCATAGATGGTCCCGCTGGTGGAGAAGGTACCGACCTTATCGCCATCCTGGACCAGACGCGCGCCGATGGCGGCGATGCGGTCCGTACAGGCATTTTGCTCCCTCCGCCTTTCTTCCAGGAAAGCAATAAACCGATCCAGGTAATCAGCCAGGGGCAAGGGGTCGGCATCAGACTCGACGAAACGCATGACCGCGTCCAGGAAATTGATCAAGGGCAGGATAGCGGTACTGCTTTCCAGGACCTGGTCAACCATACCCTCAACCGCTGATTCGACGTCACTTGCCTGCTGGAAGTCTCCTTCCCTCAGTTCATTTACAAAAGATGTGATCCCATCGTCAACCAGCTCAAGGCTCCCTCCGTAATAGTCCTGACTAAGTCGTGTACAGTATTCCTTGATTAAAAGCATGCTTTTCCCACTTTCCTTCATCGTTTACCTTATTTCCCGGATTGGAATCCGGCCTGTGCCTTATATATATATATAATTTTGTATTTATACAAATAGATATATAATATGCGATAAATTTACAAAAGGCCTGAAAAAGTTTCCCCCTATTTCTTCTGCCGGGCCTTGGGCCTGACATTGGCTGGAAAATTCAGAATATCCAGACTATTATATAGCGCAGTAAGACTGCCACCACGGGCTTACAGTCTGCACGCCCGGCGGATTACCTGGCCGGAAAAATTCCGATCAAGAGCGAGTATAACACGAGAAATCTGACCGGGTCAAAGGCTATTTTGTTATAAAACAATATCTTTCATTATGTATAAATAGGCATATGTCCGAAACTCTTTTGTTGCGCGACCGGGGAAGCTATGTTATTTTAGGGTAGCTTGGCTTGGACAAGCGAACTATTGGCCTGCTATTAAAGCAATATTCAGATAAGAAAGGTAAAACTCTATGAATTGGATGGAAGAACTGTTTGGTGTGAAGAAGCCCGTTATCGCAATGTGTCATTTGCGCCCGCTGCCCGGTGATCCTTATTACGATGCTGAGAAAGGAATGCCCTATGTCCTGGATTGCGCGCGGAAGGATCTGCTTGCGCTGCAAAACGGAGGCGTGGACGGCGTGATGTTTTCCAACGAATTCAGCCTGCCCTATCTCACGAAAGTAGAACCGGTCACGGTTGCCGCCATGTCCTATGTTATTGGCGCCCTGCGCGAGGACATCACCATCCCCTACGGGGTCAACTGTCTCTGGGATCCCATCGCGTCCCTGGACGTCTGTGTCGCGGTAGGCGGCAAGTTCATACGTGAAATCATCAGTGGCGTCTATGCTTCTGATTTCGGTCTTTGGAACACCAATGCCGGGGCCACGGTTCGCCATAAGATGGCCATTGGAGGCAAGGATATCAAACTCCTCTTCAACATCGTGCCCGAGGCTGCCCGCTATCTGGCGGACCGGCCCATCGAGGAGATCGCCAAGTCGACGGAATTCAACCACCGGCCCGACGCCCTCTGCGTTTCCGGCCTGACAGCCGGCGCCGAAACGGACTCGGCCGTCCTCTCGCGGGTCAAGAAGGCCGTCAAACATACCCCGGTCCTGGTCAACACAGGCTGCAACAAGGACAACATCGTCCGCCAGCTGACCCATTCGGACGGGGCGGTCAGCGCGACCACCTTCAAGGTGGATGGCGTCTTCGAAAACCTGGTCGATGAGGCCCGCGTCAAGGAATTCATGGATATCGTCAAGGAATTCCGGGCCACTCTCTAAACCAACCCTTTGGATTAATGAAAGCGACCCTCCAATCCGGGGGGTCGCTTTTAATTATCAATCGGGACCGGCGGAGGCAAGTTCAATAGGCGGACGATTCACCGCCAAGATAGGCCTTTTTAACCTCTTCATTATCTATCAGATCCGCCGTGTCACCTTTCATGGTTATCTTTCCCGTCTCCAGGACGTAGCCTCTTGAGGCCAGTGTCAGCGCCATTTTCGCGTTCTGCTCGACTAAAAGTACCGTCATGCCCTCTGCGTTGATATCGCGGATGAGCCGGAAGACCTCCCCGACCAGGAGAGGTGAAAGGCCCATGGACGGTTCATCGAGCAGGAGCATTTTTGGCTTGGCCATGAGGGCCCGGCCGATGGCCAGCATCTGCTGCTCACCGCCCGACAGGGTCCCGGCCATTTGCGAGCGGCGCTCGCGCAGGCGGGGGAGCAGGGCCAGTACGCCTTCGTAGTCCTCTTTCCAATCATCCTTTCTGGAAAAGGCCCCCATCTCAAGATTCTCGGACACTGACATGCGGGCGAAAACGCGGCGCCCTTCGGGTACCTGGACAAGGCCCAGGCCCGGAATCCTGTCCGCCCTGGCCTGTGTTATATCCTGACCGCAAAATACGATTGCGCCGGAACGGGGCCGGACCAGACCCGATATGGTGTGGAGAATGGTTGTCTTCCCGGCGCCGTTGGCGCCGATCAGGCTGACAATTTCACCTTCCCCCACTTCAAAGGAGACATTCTTGACGGCCTGGATGGCGTCGTAATAGACAGATAGCTCACTGACCTTAAGCATAGTCGCCGTTCAACTCCCCTCCGAGATAGGCCTCAATGACCTTGGGATCATTTTGGATTTTTTCGCTGCTGCCACGCGCGATGATCCTGCCGTAGTCGAGTACAAAGATAAATTCACAAAGGTCCATGACCACATTCATATCGTGCTCGATCAGGAGGACGGAGACGGGCAGCTTGTCACGGATCATCCGGATCATGTCCTTCAATTCCTCCGTCTCAGCCGGATTCATACCGGCCGCCGGCTCGTCGAGCAGGAGGATTTTCGGCCGGGCCGCAAGGGCGCGGGCAATCTCCAGCTTCCGTTGCTGACCATAAGGGAGCTGCCGGGCCAGAAGGTCGGCGCTGCCGGCCAGGCCGGTCATCTCAAGGAGCCGGTCGGCTTGTTCAGCTGCTGACCGCTCATCCCTGCGGTAACCCCGCCCCCGGAGGATCCCGGAAGAGAGCGGGTAGCGGAACTGATGGCTCATTGCCACCTTGATGTTGTCCGCCACGGTCAAGTCCTTGAAGAGGCGAATATTCTGGAAGGTGCGCGCGACGCCCATCTGGCAGCGCTGATAGGTCTTCTTTCGGAGAAGACTCTTGTTTTCCAGGTAGATATCGCCCCGGTCAGGCGTATAGACTCCGGTAAGGAGATTGAAGACGGTCGTCTTGCCAGCCCCGTTCGGACCGATCAGGCCGACAATCTGCCCCTCATTGACGTAAAAGGACACGCCTTCCAGGGCATGGATACCGCCAAAATGGATGGTCAGATCCTCGATGTGCAAAACAGCAGGTCTCATTGGACGCCATCCTTTCCACCTGCAGCCCTGCCCCGTCCGGGTCGCCTGACCCAATCGACAAGTGGGGTGAGCCGCATCTCCGAACGACCAAGGAGCCCCTTGGGACGGAAGAGCATGACGCAGATCAGGAGCACGCTGTAGATCAGCATACGATACTGGTCGAAGTTGTCGAAGAAACCCGTCATGGCGCCCGGCAGAACGTTGGCGAGCAGTTTCCCCACGCTTCGGAGCAACTCGGGCAGGGCAGTCAGGAAGCTGGCGCTGATGACCGCGCCCGTGATCGAACCCATACCGCCCAGGACGACCATCATAAGGATTTCGACCGACCGGTTGAAGTCAAAGCGCGAGGGCACGATTACACCAATCTGGTGTGCGTAGAGACCGCCGGCGATACCGGCGAAGAGGGCGGCCAGGGTAAAGGTCAGCAGTTTGTAATAGGTGGTATGGACGCCGCTGCTTTCAGCCGCGATCTCATCCTCCCGGATACTGCGCACAGCCCGGCCGTGACGTGATGTCCCGAAGCTATAGCTGAAAAAGATAACGAAGGCTGTTATCGGGAATAAGAGGTCGAACATACCGGATGGACTCTGCTTGGTTGTCAACGATTTTATACCGGATAAGCCCGACGGACCGCCCGTAAAGGCCAGATTATTGGCCACCACCCGGATGATCTCACCAAAACCCAGGGTTACAATCGCCAGGTAATCCCCCCTCACACGAAGGGCCGGCAAGGCGATAACCAGGCCAATAAGGGCTGCCGCCAAGCCACCCGCCAGCAGGGAGAGCGGCAGGGACAAGCCCAGGGAGAGGGCACTGTTTTTTGTGATCAGGGCTGAGGTATAGGCGCCGATTAACATAAAACCGGCGTGTCCCAGGACCAGTTGGCCCAGAAGGCCCGTGACCAGGTTCAGACTGACCGCAGCGATGACATTGATACAGACCACATTCAGGATTCCCCGGATGAAGGGACCTATGATTCCGGCCTGAATCAACAGATGCAGGACCAGGTAGCTGGCAGCTGTCAGGACGAGCGCCAGAAGGCTGACCAGGGCTCGTTTCTTAAAATTCGGAGGCGCCATATCAAACCTTCTCTTTCACATGCTTGCCCAGCAGGCCCGAGGGACGTACCAGCAAAATGATGATAAGAAGCGCGAAGACAGCGGCATCCATCCAGAGGGAGTAGCCGACAACAACTGCCAGGCTCTCCGCCAGGCCGAGCAGGAAACCGCCCAGCATGGCGCCCGGGATGCTGCCGATGCCGCCAAATACGGCGGCGACGAAGGCTTTGAGGCCCAGCATTCCGCCCATAAGTGGCTTGATCTGCATGTAGGTGTTGGTGTAGAGGACGGCGCCAACGGCAGCCAGGGCCGAACCGACGGCAAAGGTGAAAATGATGATCCGGTTGATATTGATCCCCATTAACTGGGCCGCCCCGGCATCCTCGCTGGTCGCCCGCATGGCCTTGCCCGTCTTGGTCAAGTGGACCAGGATCTGGAGAAAGGTCATCATGGCGATGGCGACGACGATGTTGAGCAGGGTATTGCTCACATTCATGCCGCCGATCCGGATGGAGGGCAGGGCGAACATCTTGGGCATGGACTTCTGGTTGGTACCGAAGACCAGCTGGGCAAGATTCTGCAGGAAAATAGAGGCCCCAATCGCGGTGATCAAAAGCGCGATGCGGGGCGCGCCACTGCTCAGCAGCCGCCTGTAGGCAATCTGCTCAATGATGATCCCCATCAGGGCGCTGAAGCTGATGGAGGCGAGAACGGCAATCCAAAGCGGTTGCTGGGCCCCCAAGGTCAGAAAGATGATGTAGCTGCCAACCATGATGATATCGCCATGCGCGAAATTGATAAGCTTGACGACACCATAGACCATGCTGTAGCCAAGCGCGATTAAAGCATAAATACTTCCGGCCCCAAGGCCGTTAAGCGTCTGCGTCAAAAAATACATGTCGCTGTCTCCCCTTTTTAAGGACAATGGCGAAGAAGAGGGCGATCTTCGCCCTCTTCTCTTCAAAACACAAGAGTCCCCTTAGTAGGAGTAGACGCCGCGCAGGACTTCGTTGCCGTCAACAAATTCAACAATGAAGGCTTCACGTGCCGGATCCTGGCCGCCCCTAAAGTCGATTTTGCCGGAAACACCCTCATATTCCAGATTGCTCAAGGCCTCGACGATCGCGTCCGCGTCGACACTGCCGGCCTCCTCGATGGCGGCCGCCATGATATGCATGGCCTCATAGCCCAGGATGGCGAACATATTCAGGTATTCACCCTTGGGATCTGAGTCGGCATAGAAGTCCTCGTAGGCATCCATGACACGTTTGAGTTCCTCGCCCGGGTCGCGGAGCGAATACTGGGTGCAATAGAAGGCATCATTCAAGACACTGTAGTTGGATGCGTCAAGCTGAAGCAGGAGGCCATCCCAACCGTCAGAACCCAGGAACTTGGCTGTGATGCCGAGTTCGCGCGCCTGCGTCAGAATCATGGCCCCGTCGCCATAATAGCCGGGCACCATAACCACGTCGGGATCACCCGCCTTGATCTTGGTCAGCTGGGCATTGAAATCCGTCGATCCGGACTGATAACCTTCCTTGTCTTTACGGGTCATGCCGAGCGATTCCGCGGAATCCCAGAAGGCGTCCGCGACGCCCTTGGAGTAATCGTCGCCCGTATCGTAAAGGACAGAAACCGTTTTCGCGCCAAGCTTCTCACTGGCATAGTGGGCCATGAGCTCGCCCTGGTAGGGGTCGGTGAAGCAGGCCCTGAAAACATTCTTGCCCGCCTGGGTGATAGCCGCGCCTGTACCGGTCGGCGTGATCATGGGGATATTGTCCTCGGCGGCCTTCTGGGCCACGGTGAGGGTGGGCTCCGTTGTGATATCACCGATCAAGGCAATGATGCCATCCTCATTGACCAGCCTGTCATAGGCGATGCTAGCTGCCGTCGAATCGCCCTGCTCGTCATAGGCGATATATTTGATCTTCTTACCCAGGATGCCTCCGGCCTCATTAATCTCATGCACGGCCAAGGTCGTACCGTTGTTAGAGGCGATGCCGTACTGCGCGACACTTCCCTTTAACGGCGCCAGGCCGCCAATAATAATCTCGTCGGGGAGGGCTCCGCCCGTCTCCGCCGGGGCAGACGGGTCAGAAGGCTTTTGGGAGGAACCGCAGGCGGCAACTGTTAGCAACAGAACTACCACCAGCACAAAACTCAGTAGTTTTTTCATTCTCATTTTCTCCTTTTCTTCTTTTCCGTACTGGTCGCATCGCGCAGGTGCCTGAAGACACCGCTGGATGAAACTGAATTAGAACAAATGATAGAGAAGAGGAAAAAGAGATTCAATGCGCTTATTCGCTAGCAAATAGCACAAAAACCACCCTGCCTTTGTGAATACAATATGAACAAACGAATAAATCCCAGGTTTTTGTCTTAATTATTCCCGGAACCAGGCCGGACGTCAGGCATAGTGGGCCCGGATCGCCTCCTCGGAGTAGCTGAGGAGCCTGCGGAGGGACTGGGAGGCTGAACGTCTTTCCTCCTCTGTATAGAGGCCTTGTCCCTGGAGTTTTTCCACCCCTTCCTTGATCGCCAGATAGGCCTGGAGGATCCGTTCATGTTTATAGAAAAGAACAACCCGCTTGTCCCTTACCGCCTCATCCGGCGCCAGGTCGCTTGAGACCAGGGAACTTTCGACATAGAAGCTGACCTTGAAATGACGGGCGATCGCTTCCGTCGCTTCCTTGAGCTCCCTCCATTCTTCCGGCTCCAGGATGGGGCTGAAGGCCAGAGCCTTGACCTCCTGCCCCACTACCTCGCAAAAGGCCAGGATCATACCCAGCTTCAAGGCATTCTGGTCATAAGCATCCAATTTCAACATGATGGTCCTCCCCGGCCCCGCGGCCTCCACCTCCTTGGTATTATAACCCGGCTTCTGTACCAATTCGGCCGACTGACTTCCTTTCTTTATTGTCTAATGAGAGGGACATGCAATAAAAGAGGCCCCTCGACCGTTATTAAGGGTGAGGGAGTTTTGACAGGACACGCAAGTGTTCGACCAGGAAAAGAGATCCGGGCGGAAAGCCTGGACGGGAAATGTACAGATGGAAGAGCTCGAGGATCAGATATTAAGAGTGGCCAAAGGCGATACCGGGGCCCTGGAAGCGCTTTATAAGGGCACCCGGACGGTCGTCTACGGCCTGGCCCTGTCCATCGTGAGAAATCCCCAGGATGCTGAGGATCTCATGCAGGATACCTACCTCCGGGTCTACCGTGGAGCGGCAAGCTACCGGCCCCAGGGTAAGCCCCTGGCCTGGATACTGAGAATCACCCGGAATCTTTCCCTGGACAAGGTCCGCTCCAAACCCACGGGGGAGCTCCCCCTGGAGGAGGCCTGGATCCCCGCTCCCGGAAGTGACATTTCGGAAAGTACACTCGACCGGCTTCTGCTCCAGGGCCTCCTTTCAAGGCTTTCGGAAGAAGAGAGGCAGATTGTGATCCTGCACAGTGTCGAACAGTTCAAGCACAGGGAGATCGCCGAGCTCCTGGATATTCCCCTGGGGACGGCCCTTTCCAAGTACCGCCGATCCTTGTCAAAACTCCGGAAAATGTTGGAGGAGGATCTCAGATGAACGAAACAAATCAAATGATCGAAAACAGGCTGAAACGGGCGCTTGAAGCGTCGGTCCCCGACCTGTTCCCCAGACTCCTCGAACAGATTGAAATCGAGAAGGAGTCTCAAGTTATGGACACACAAATTGAAAAAGACAAAATCATAAATCTGGAAGAAGGCAGGAAGAAATCCCTTTTCCGCTGGAGGCGGCTGGCCCCAATTGCGGCGGCGCTTGTCCTGGCCCTTGGCGGATGGTTGGCCTACAGAAACTTGGCCACCCAGGCCGTTGTCGGCTTTGACGTCAATCCCAGCCTGGAAATTTCGGTCAACCGCGCTGAACGGGTTCTTCAGGTCAAGCCGGCCAACCGGGAAGCAGAGGAAGTCATCGGTGATATGCGATTGAAAGGGGTCGACCTTGATGTCGCCGTCAATGCCCTGATCGGATCCCTGGTCCGGAATGGTTATATAAGTGACGTCAAGAACTCAATCCTGATCACCGTCGACAGCCGGGACAAGGACCAGGCCAGGCGGCTGCAAAAACACCTGACCCAGGAGGTCAACGGGCTTCTTGATGGTTTTTCCCTCCAAGGCGCCATCCTCAGCCAGGCGACGGACGCCGACCTCCAGGCCAAAGAACTGGCCAGTCGCTATGGGATTTCCACGGGCAAGGCAGTCCTGATAGAGCAATTGGTTGAGCTGGATCCCAGCATCCAACTTGCCCATGTTGCCTCCCTGTCCATCAATGACCTGAAACTCCTCCTTGAGGCGCGCCACACCCGTCTTGAGGGGGTTGAATCAACGGGGCAGGCGAGCCGGAAGGGCTATATCGGTGAGGACAGGGCCAGGCAGATTGCCCTTGAACACGCCGGTGTCAATCCCGAGGAGGTAAGCCGGCTGGAAATTGAGATCGATTACGAGGACGGCCTTATGATCTACGAAGTGGAGTTTTATCACGGCCGCATTGAATACGAATACGATATAGACGCCAAGGAGGGTAAGATCCTGGAGTTCAAGACCAAGAATAAGGGCCAGACCGGAGGCTCCAGTCAAGGCCCGGCGCAGACAAGCCCTCCCTCCAAACCCGCCCCGGATCCAGGCAAGGAGATCGGGACTCAAAAAGCGGAGGATATCGCGCTCCAGGACGCCGGCTTCAGCCGGAACTCGGTTCGCCGACTGGAGACGGAGAAGGACAGGGAAAAAGGCCGTGTGGTCTATGAGGTTGAATTCGAGTACGGCGATTACGAGTATGAGTACACGATCGATGCCCTGACCGGTCAGATCATCGAAGTTGAAATCGAAAGAAGGCCCGGTAAAGATTCGGGCTCCAGCAGTCCACCCCCCGTCACCACCCCGGCATCCAAAACGGAGACACCGGCTGCGGGGGATCCTGGCCTCATCAGCTCTAAAAAGGCTGAGGACCTGGCCCTCCAGCATGCCGGCCTGACCCGCGGCGACGTCAGGGAACTTGAGACGGAACTGGAAAACGAGAAGGGCCGCCTGATCTACGAAGTGGAATTCAAGTATGCCGGCCAGGAATACGAGTACGATATTGATGCGGTGACCGGCAAGATCCTCAAGGTCGAGGTCGAAAAAGACTAGGTCCCTCCCTTCACCAAGGTCCAAAAAGGCAGGTCGCCCCGGGTGCCCTGCCTTTTTCATACCAGAGACCGGGTCCGGAAGGTAACATAACGGACAGCACGCCTCCCTCTGGCGTGGATAATAGGAGTAGTTCCCGCCAAGCTGCGGGCAAGGAGGTTTACTATGGCGATTTGGCTTGAAACACTTAAGACAAAAACCCCGCAGGAGGGCTTTGAGCTGGCCCTCACCCTGGCCCGGAAGGGCGTGGCCTACACGCAGCCGTCGGTCGAGATCCGCGAAAGTCTCCGGGAGGTCTATTCGACCAACCCGGACAGCTTGACCGCTGCCTCCCAGGTGGTGGCCATCCACTTCCAGACCGTGGCGGCTGCCAACAACTACTGGGCAGACTAAGACCAGGCCTGCGGCGAAAAGCGGCAGGGCAGGCAGCAGGCCGATCCAAGGCCTGCCGTCTGCCCGGATCTTAGAGGCTTACCGGCTGGTAGCCTTCCTCCAGATAGGGTTTCATGCCGGCATGGCCCGACATATCCGATAACAGGGGGAGGCCGGAGGCGAGGACGTCCTCGTAGAC